>CBFGTJ010000043.1:0-19431 GCA_965651815.1 uncultured Microthrixaceae bacterium
TCAGCTGGCCCGGGTCGTCGACGTGGTCGAGCCCGACCAGGTGGGCGAGCTCGTGGGCGATGACGGCTCGCACGTACTCGTAGCCCTCGCCCTCCTCGAGCTCCCACTGCAGGTCGGGGGCATCGAGCACGACCTCGCCGGTCACGTAGACGATGGGGGCGGTGTCGCTCGCGTCGTCGGTGGCGTGGGTTGCGTCGCTGTAGGCGTAGCCGAGCGTCTCGCTCTCGCCGCCGTCGTCCGAGCCCAGCTCCGGGGCCTCGGCATCGTCCGACCAGGCGATCAGCACCGGTGCGATCCGGTCGCCGTATCGCTCGTACTGGTAGAAGTCGCGGTCCCCGTCGGGGGTCGGGGCCTCGTCGGTCTCACCCTCGTACACGAACGTCAGCCCGGTGGCGTCGGCGACCATGTCGATCGCTTCCCGGAGCAGCTGGTCCCCCTCGGCCGGGGCGCCGTCGGGCCGGACGACGTAGGAGATCGGACGGCACGGGTCGTAGGAGACCGGGGTGGCCCCGTCGGCCGCCAGCATGTTGAACGCGTACGAGCCGTCGCTGCCCGGTTCCGCAGCCGTCGGGTCGATGGCCTCGGACTCGTCGGTCGCCTCGAGCTCGTCGACGACGACCTCGGCCGCCACCGGGTCGCCCAGCGCCGCGGGCGTCTCGTCCTCGAGGAGCGAGCACGCCGCCAGGCCGGGAGCCAGCAAGAGGGTGGCTGCGGCGGCGACAAGCCAACGGCGGGGTCGGCCGGCTGAGCGGGCAGGGTCGATCTCGGGTCCCGAATCCGTTCGGGAGGCGGCGTCCATCCGTTGGAGGGTAACGACGGCACCTTTCGACCCCTCTGGGCCGAACGGCTCATCGCAGGCGGAGCCTCCGAGCACCTCCTCGACAACGGCGTCGTCATCGACACCGTCGGAAGAGGTCGGGTCCCCGACCCGATCAGGGTGGGGGATCACCCACAGCTGAGTGCGCGAGGAGGGACTTGAACCCTCACGTCCTTTCGGACACAGGAACCTGAATCCTGCGCGTCTGCCAATTCCGCCACTCGCGCGAGTGGACTGCGAAGCGTAGCGCATCGGCAACCCGGTCCCCCAAGCGCGTACTCCCGGCGACCTGGGGGGACCGCGGCGACGTCGGGGCCCGTCGCTACTGTGGGGCGATGGGCATCAAGGGCTTCGAGAGCCGGCTCGAGCGGGCGGTGGAGGGCACCATCTCACGCCTGTTCCGCACTGGCCTCAGCCCGGTCGAGTTCGGCCGGAAGCTCGAGCGCGAGATCGACGCGCACCGCACCGTCGGCGTCGACGGGCGCACGCTGGTGCCGAACTCGTTCACGTTCCACATCTCGCCGGACGACGCCACCCAGCTCGGCGACCTGCTCGGCACGCTCCGCCGCGAGCTGGCCGATGCCGCCCGCGAGCACGCCCGCGACGAGGGCTACGCGTTCGTCGGCCCCGTCGAGGTCCACATCGAGACCGATGACTCGCTCCGGGTCGGCGTCCTGCTCGTCGACGCCCGATTCGCCGAGAGCGAGAGCGGGCTCCCACCGGGGTCGCTGCTGCTGCCCACCGGCGACCGCGTCCCCCTCGGCGAGTACGTCGTCACGATCGGTCGCCAGGGCGACTGCACGATCGTGCTCGCGGACCCCAACGTCAGCCGCCGCCACGCCGAGGTCCGACCGTCCGGCGACGGGTTCGTCGTGGTCGACCTCGGCTCCACGAACGGGACGCGGGTCAACGGCACCAAGGTCACCGAGCACCAGCTCCGCGACGGCGACGAGGTGCGGTTCGGCAACACCGTCGTGCACTTCGAGTCGTCGTAGGCTTCGCGCACAGTGTCCGAGCAGCTGCTCACCGTCCTCAAGCTGTGCCTGTTGGCGTTGCTCTACCTCTTCTTCCTCCGCGTGCTGCGGGCGGTGTGGACCGAGGTGAACCCGCCCCGCCGCCTCGTCGAGGCCGCGCCAGCTGCCACCAAGGGCCGGCGCGCCGCCGCGCCGCGGGCTGCGCGCCAACGCTCCCGCCGGGGCGCGCCCTCCCCGCCCACGCGGCTGGTCGTGGTCGAGCCGGCGGACCGTGCCGGCACCGAGTACGCGCTCGGCGAGGAGCTCACCCTCGGCCGGGCCGGGGGCTGTTCGATCGTGCTGGACGAGCAGTACGTCTCCCAGGTGCACGCCCGCGTGTTCATCCGGGACGGGTCCCTGTTCGTCGAGGACCTCGGCTCCACCAACGGCACGTGGGTGAACGGCACCAGGGCGGTCGGCCAGATGCCGGCCCGCCACGGTGATCGCATCCAGGTCGGCAACGTGGTGATGGAGGTGCGTTGATCCGTCTGGCAGCGGGCACCGCGTCGCTCGTCGGTCGGGTCCGGTCGGCCAACGAGGACAGCGTCCTCGTCACCGACGACCTCGTCGTCGTGGCCGACGGCATGGGCGGCCACCTCGCCGGCGAGGTCGCCTCGGCCGACGCGGTCGAGGTCCTCGGCGGCGCCGCCGGCCGGCGCTCCCTCGTCGACCTGGTCTCGTCGGTCCACCTCGCGAACCGGCGCATCAACGACCGCGCGGCGGAGGACGAGCAGCTGCGCGGGATGGGCACCACCGTCTGCGCGCTCGGCGTCGTCGACGAGGAGGGCGAGCACCTCGCCGTCCTCAACGTCGGCGACAGCCGCGTCTACCTCTACGCCGGCGGCGTGCTCACCCAGCTCACCGAGGACCACTCGCTGGTCGAGACGCTCGTGCGCGAGGGCCGCATCACGGCGGAGGACGCCGAGGTGCACCCCCAGCGCAACGTGCTCACCCGCGCCCTCGGGGTCGAACCGCTCGTCGTCGTCGACGCCTGGCTGCTGCAGCCCGCCGACGGCGACCGACTGCTGCTCTGCTCCGACGGCCTCTTCAACGAGCTCAGCGACGAGCGGATCGCCGAGGTGCTCGCGGAGGGCCGCGACCCCGAGGCCACCGCCCGCCAGCTCGCGGCCGAGGCCGACGCCGCCGGCGGGCGCGACAACATCACCGTCGTCGTCGTCGACGTGCACGACACCGGCAACCCGCCCGAGCCGCTCGGGGACCGCTACCGGCGGATCGCCACCCCGGCGGTCGACCTCGACGACCTCGGCCGGGACCCGTCCTCGGACACCGCGACGGTCCCGATGGTCTCGGTCGCGCCCGCCCCCGACAGCGCCGACGACGCGCCACCCGACGAGGACGCCGTCGACGACGCCGAGGCGGACGGCGCGGTCGAGCCGGTCGACGCGGCGCACGCCGACGAGCCCGAACCGGCCGACGACGAGCCCGAGCACGCCACCAGCCGGGAGCTGGTGCACGTGCCACCCGCGGCGGTCGAGGAGGTGGGGCGACGCACCTGGCGGACCCCGCTGTTCCTCCTGGCGGTGCTCGCCGTGCTCGGCGTCGCCTTCGGTGTCGTCGCCTACACCGCCCAGCGCGGCTGGTTCATCGGCGCGGACGGCGACCGCGTCGCCCTCTACAAGGGGCCCACCGAGTCGTTCCTGTGGTTCGGTCCTCGCGTCGCCGAGCGCACCGACATCGAGCTCGAGGACCTCCGCCCGAACGACCGGCTCAACATCGAGCGGCGACGCTGGTCCTACGACGACCGCGCGGACGCCGAGGAACGGCTCCGCCGCCTCGAGCGCAGCGCGACCACCACGACCACGTCGACGACCACCACCACGTCGACGACCACCACGACCACGACGACCGCCGCACCTCCGCCCGAGCAGGGTCCGGCTCCCACGGCACGGGCCGGGCCCGGCCAGTGACCGTCACCGCGGGCGAGCGGCGCGTCGACGAGCCGGCCGTACCGGTCCCCGGCCGCCGTCGTCGCACCACCGAGCTCGGCCTGCTCGTCCTCGCGGCGCTGGTGATCTGTGGCGCCTACGCGCTCGCGAGCCTCGGTCGGAGCGCCTCGCTGCCCGCCGACATCGTCCCGTTCCTCGGGGTCATCCTCGCCCTGCTCATCGGCGCCCACATCGCGAACCGGAGGCTGGTGCCGGCGGCCGACCCGCTGCTGCTGCCCCTCGCCGCGCTGCTCAACGGCATCGGCTACGTGTTCATCGCCCGCATCAACGGCGATCTGGCCGGGCTGCAGGCGTCGTGGACGGCGGTGAGCATCGTCGGCTACGTCGCGACGCTGATCGTGGTGCGCGACGTGCGCGCCCTGCAGCGCTACCGCTACACGTTCGGGCTCATCGGCGTGGTGCTGCTCGTCATGCCGCTGCTCCCGGTCATCGGCCGCGAGTACTTCGGGTCGCGCATCTGGGTGTCGATCGGTCCGGTCAACTTCCAGCCGGGCGAGTTCGCCAAGATCGCGCTCGCGCTCTTCCTCGCCGGGTACCTGACGGAGCGCCGGGAGCTGCTCGGCATCGCGACGTTCCGGCTCGGCCCGTTCAACACCCCGGACCCCAAGCACTTCTCACCGGTGCTGTTGGCGGTCGGCTTCAGCCTCGTCGTGATGGTCTTCGAGCGGGACCTCGGATCCGCGCTCCTGTTCTTCCTGCTCTTCACCGTCATGCTGTGGGTCGCCACGGGGCGCGGCTCGTACGTCGCGGTCGGTGCGCTGCTGTTCGGCGGCGCGTCGTACTTCGCGTGGTCCCAGTTCTCCCACGTGCAGGACCGCGTCTCGATCTGGCTCGACCCGTGGTCCGACCCCGGCGGCGCCGGCTACCAGGTCATCCAGGCGGCCTACGCGCTCGCGTGGGGCGGCACGACCGGCACCGGACCGGGCCTCGGCCGGGCGGTGCGGATCCCCGCGGACGAGTCCGACTTCATCTTCGCGGTCATCGGGGAGGAGCTGGGGCTGCTCGGGGCCACCGCGGTGCTGTGCGCCTTCCTGCTGCTCGCGGGCAGCGGCCTGCGCATCGCCCGGACCAGCGGTGACGGGTTCACCGCCCTGCTGACCGTCGGGCTCACCACCCTCATCGCCTTCCAGGCGTTCATCATCATCGCCGGGGTGATCCGGCTCCTCCCGCTCACCGGCGTCACCCTCCCGTTCGTCTCCTACGGCGGCTCGTCGCTGGTCGCGAACTACGTGCTCCTCGCGCTGCTCGTGCGGGCCTCGGACCAGTCCGCCCGCCGGGTCGCGGAACCGGTGGTGGCGCGGTGACCCGGCAGATCCGGATCCTCACCGGGGTCATCCTCGCCTGCTACCTGGCGGTGTTCGTCAAGCTCAACCAGATCCAGGTGCTCGAGGCGTCGGACTACAACGACCGGCCCGAGAACACCCGGGCGCTGGTGCGGGACTTCAACCGCCCCCGCGGCGACATCGTCACCGCCGACGGCGTGGTGGCGGCGACCTCCGAGTCACGCCGGGCCGACCTCCGCTACCGGCGGATCTACCCCGAGGGCGAGCTCTACGCCCACATCACCGGGTACTACTCGTTCCGGTTCGGCTCCACCGGCGTCGAGCGCGAGTACAACGCGCAGCTCGCCGGCCGCACCGCGTCGCTCCAGCTCCGGGACCTGTCCGGCTTCTTCTCCGACCCGTCCACCGAGGGCGACGTCATCCTCACCGTCGACAGCCGCGTCCAGACCGTCGCCCGCGACGCGCTCGGCGGCCTGACCGGCTCGGTCGTGGCGCTCGACCCACGCACCGGTGGGGTGCTCGCCATGTACTCCAACCCCACCTACGACCCGAACCCGGTGTCGGACAACGACGGCGAGCGCGCGCAGGCGGTGAAGACGTTCCTCGACGCCGCCCCCGAGAAGCCCCTGCTGTCACGTGCCTACCAGGACCGGTTCTTCCCCGGCTCGACGTTCAAGATCGTCACCGCGACGGCGGGCCTCGAGTCCGGCGTCGTCGACGAGCAGCGACCCGTGTTCGAGACGGTGCGCACCTACACCCCGCCGCTCACGCGCCGGGGGCTGTCGAACTTCGACGGCGCCAGCTGCGGGGGCACGCTGTTCGTGATCCTGCAGCGCTCGTGCAACACCTCGTTCGCGGAGATGGCCGCCGAGATGCTCGGCCCCGGGCCGATGATCGCCGCGGCGGAGGCCGCCGGGTTCAACGACGTGCCCCCGATCGACCTGACCCGGCCCGTCCGCTCGGTGTACCCGACCGACTTCGGTGCGGTGCTCGAGGAGCCCGCCGACGCGGCGCCGGTGCACGAGAACACGCCCGCGCTCGCGCAGACCGCGATCGGCCAGAACGACGTCGCGGCGACGCCCCTCCAGATGGCGCTGGTCGCCGCCGGCGTCGCGAACGAGGGGCGCATCATGGTCCCCCACGTGATGGCCGAGGTGCGCGCCCGCGACGGCGACGTCGTCGAGCGCTTCGACGTGCGCCCGTGGAAGGAGGCGATGAGCGCCGCCACGGCGGACGTCCTGCGCCGGGCGATGATCAGCGTCGTCACCGACGGCACCGCGTCCAGCCTCCAGCTGCCCGGCGCGACCGTCGGGGCCAAGACCGGCACCGCGCAGCTCGGCACCACCCCGCCACGCTCGCACGCCTGGATGATCGCCTTCGCCGGACCCGAGGGCGGGGAGCCGACCGTCGCGGTCGCCGTCATGGTGCAGAACGTCGAGGGCGACACCGGCCAGACCGGTGGACGTGTCGCGGGGCCGATCGCCCGCCGCGTCCTCGAGGCCGCGCTCGCCCTCCCGTGACGACGCCACCGGTGACGATGCTGCCGTGACCACATCCCGAGGCAGCGCTCCCGCGGGCGTCGCCGTCCCCCTGACGGGCCGTCGGTGACCGGTGACCGATGACGCGATGGCGCCAGGTCCCCCGCCTACGCTGGGCGGCGCCATGGCTGAGAACGACCTGCGCGTCCTGAACGACCGCTACGAGATCCACCGTCGGCTCGCTCGGGGCGGGATGGCGCAGGTCTACCTCGCCCGCGACCGCTCCCTCGACCGCCCCGTCGCGGTGAAGGAGCTGGCACCCGAGTTCGCGACGGACCCGTCGTTCGTCGAGCGCTTCCGCCGGGAGGCGCAGGCCGCCGCCAACCTGACGCACCCCAACGTCGTCGGCGTCTACGACTGGGGCTCCCAGGACGGCACCTACTTCATCGTGATGGAGTACATCGACGGCCCGTCCCTGTCGAAGGTGCTCCGCACCGACGGTCCGCTCCACCCACGCCGCGCCGCGGAGATCGCGTCGGAGGTCGCGGCGGGCCTCGGCTTCGCGCACTCCCGGGGCGTGGTGCACCGCGACGTCAAGCCGGGCAACGTGCTGCTCACCCGCTCCGGCGAGTCCAAGGTGACCGACTTCGGCATCGCCCGGGCCATGTCCTCACCGGACGAGGACCTCACCCAGGCCGGCTCGGTGATGGGCACCGCCACCTACTTCTCGCCGGAGCAGGCCCAGGGGCTGCCCGTCGACCCGCGCTCGGACCTCTACTCGCTCGGCGTCGTCCTCTACGAGATGGTCGCCGGGCGGGCGCCGTTCAACGGGGACACCCCCCTCGCGATCGCCTACAAGCACGTGCAGGACACGCCCGAGCCGCCCTCCCGGCACATCTCGGACCTGCCGGCGGGGCTCGAGGCGATCATCATGAAGCTGCTGTCGAAGCAGCCCGACGACCGGTACCGCTCCGCGGAGGACCTGCGCGCGGACCTGAAGCGCTTCCTCGCCGGCGAGCAGACCGCCGCCGAGCGGGAGGGGTACCTCGTCGGGGCGGCCGCCGCGACCACCGCGATGATGTCGGGTGCGGACCAGGCGACGATCGTGCAGCCCGCGACCGTGGTCGGCGCCGCGCCCATCGCGGACGAGCTGCCCGTGGAGGAGGAGCCCGAGGGCGGCGGCTCGAGGACCGCGCTGTTCATCGGCCTGCTCGTGCTGCTGCTCGCCCTGCTCGGCGGGCTGCTGTGGTGGTTCGTGCAGAGCATGGACGAGGGCGACCTCGTCACGGTGCCGCCGGTCGTCGGGCTGACGATCGAGGAGGCGCAGGAGCGCCTGCGGGACGCGAACCTCGAATGGGAGGTGACCCGCGAGCCGAGCGCCGAGATCGAGCCCGGACGCGTCATCTCCCAGGACCCCGCCCAGGGCGAGGAGGTCGAGGAGGGCACGACGGTGAAGCTCGTCGTCTCCTCGGGCCAGGACCTGGTCGTCGTCCCCGACGTCGTCGGGAGGCCACAGGCCGAGGCGGTGGCGGAGCTCGAGGCCGCGGGCCTGCGCGCCCGGGTCGAGACGGTCGAGGACCCCGACGCGGAGGAGGGCATCGTCCTCAGCCAGGACCCCGCCGCGGACCTCGAGGTGCCGCCCGACTCGGAGGTCACGATCACCGTCGCGGTCGGCGTCGAGGAGGTCGCGGTGCCGCGGGTGCGCGGCATGCCGCTCGCCCAGGCGGAGCGCACGCTGCAGACGGCCGGGTTCCGGACCACGGTCACCGAGCAGTCGGCGGACGACGTCGCGCCCGGGGACGTCATCGGCTCCGACCCCGGCGAGGGCACGATGCTCGAGCCCGGCTCGACGGTGACGATCATCGTCTCGACCGGCCAGGAGCTGGCACGGGTGCCCACGGTCACCGGCCGCCAGGAGGGCGACGCCGTCAACGAGCTGCGGCGGGCCGGGCTGGAGGTGCGGGTCCGCACCGAGGCCGTGCCGCCCGGCGACACCAACGCCGGCCGGGTGATCCGCCAGGACCCCAGCGGTGGGGCCCAGGTGCCGCCGGGATCGACGGTCACGATCGTGGTCGGGGTCGAGAGCGCCCCACCGACCACCACGACCGACTCCGACGACGGCGGGTGATCCGGGTGCACGCCGTCCCGCACACCGGGTGAGCTGACGTGCTGCGGGTCCGGGGGACCCTGCCACTCGCGGTGGCCTTGCTCGTCGCGGGTGGCGCCGCGCTCCTGTTCGGCTACTCCAGCACGCTCAACCCGATCGACGCCCTGCTCGGCCGCGGCGCGATCGTCGCCGTGCCCGACGTCGAGGGCCGGGCGCTGCCCCGTGCCCGCGCCGAGCTCGACGAGGCGGGCCTGGGCATCGAGGAGCGCAGCGCGTTCAGCCTGTCGGTGCCCCGCGGGCGGGTCATCCAGCAGGAGCCCGCACCCGGCCGGAGGGTCCGGCAGGGGGAGGTCGTCGAGGTGGTCGTGAGCCGCGGCGCGAACCGCGTCGAGATGCCCGACGCCGTCGGCCGCCCCCTCGCCGAGGTGCGGCGTCCGCTCGAGGACGCCGGGGTGCCGTTCGAGGTGGTCGAGGTGCCGAGCGAGGAGGTGCCCGAGGGGGTCGTCGTCGCCCAGGACCCCGACCCGGGCGTCATGGTCACCGGGGAGGACGAGGTGCGCTTCGACGTCTCCACCGGCCCTCGCCTGCGACCCGTGCCCGAGGTGATCGGGCTCTCGCTCGACGCCGCCGCCTTCAAGCTCGGCGACGCCGGGCTCGCGCCGGGTGAGGTCTCGTTCGTCGAGCACGACGCCGTGCCGGCCGGGGCCGTCGTCGCGACGGACCCGCCGATCGGCACCGACCTGGAGCGCGACGCGCCGGTCGACCTCGTGCTCTCCGCCGGCAGGCCCCAGGTGCCCGTCCCGAGCGTCACCGGCAGCACCGCGGGGCGGGCGAGTGACCGGCTCGAGGCGCTCGGCTTCCTGGTGTCGACCTCGCACCGGCTCCTCGCCGAGGGCGCGGCCGGCGTCGGCGCCGTGCTGGAGCAGCAACCCGCGGCCGGTGAGCCGTTGCGGCCCGGGGAGGTCGTCCGGATCGTCGTCGGCCGCGAACCACCCGCGCCGCCACCGACGACCACCACCACGACCGCGCCCCCGCCGCCCGCTTCGACCTCGTCTTTGCCGACCCGCCGTACGCCCCCCCGCCGCCCGCCCAGCCGGGCGGGCCGACGCCGCCCCCGAACCCGCCGCCCGGTCCGGGAGGCGGGCCGTGAGCCGCGTCATCGACCCACCCCGGAACCCCTCCCGGCGGCGCGTCACCGAGGTGGGCGCGCCCGAGCTGGTCGATGGGGCCGAGCACCCCGTCGCCGCGGCCGTGGGGATCCTCCTGCTCGTCGTGGTCCTCGCGCTCGGCGCCGCCGCGCTGGGCGCGGTCATCGCCGGTGAGGACGACGCCCCGGTGGTGCCCCAGGTGATCGTCCCGCGGCTGCAGAGCCGGCCGATGCCCGAGGCGCAGGCGCAGCTCGAACGGATGGGGCTGCTCGTCGACATCCGCTTCGAGCCGAACGAGGTCGTGCCGCCGGACGTCGTCGTCGACCAGGAGCCGATCGCCGGGGCCCGCCTCGAGGTCGGCGAGCAGGTCGTGCTGGTCGTGAGCGACGGACCCATGGGCATCCTCGTGCCCAAGCTGGCGGGATCCCAGGTCCCCGAGGCGCAGCGCACGCTGGCCAACCTGGGGCTCACCCTCGAGGAGCGCAGCGAGCACCACGAGCTCGTGCCGATGGGCCACATCATCCGCTCGGAGCCCTCCGCCGGCGCCCGCGCCGAGCTGGGCAGCAAGGTCGTCGTGGTGGTGTCCTCCGGCCCACGGCCCCGCGAGGTGCCCGACGTCGTCGGTGCCCGGTCGTACGAGGCGTTCGCCGCGATCGGGCGGGCCGACCTGGAGATCGACCGCGTCCGTGAGCGCTACGTCGAGGGGTCCGCGGTCGGCACCGTGCTGGAGCTCGACCCGGCACCCGGCACCGAGGTGCCCCGGGACACCCCGATCGGGGTCGTCGTGGGCGTGGCGTCGCCCCCGCACACGGTCCCCGAGGTCGTCGGCCTGCGCACGGCGTCCGCCCGGCGCGTCATCGACAACGCCGGCCTCGACGCGGTCGTCCGCACCGAGGCGGTGCCCGCCGGCGACCGCAGGGCCGGGCGGGTGATCCGCCAGAGCCCGCTGCCGGGGCTCCCCGCGGCGCAGGGCGCGGACGTGGTGATCGTCGTCGGCGAGGCGGCACGGAACCCCGAGCCTCCGCCGAGCACCGAGGCACCGCCCGGCGACTGAGCCGCCCCGGCGCGAAGTCGGCGGGAGGGGCGCGCTCAGGCGGGTGCGGCGCAGCGGCCGAGGAAGTTGCGCACCAGGTCGTGCCCCGCGGCGGTGAGCACCGACTCGGGGTGGAACTGCACGCCCTCGACCATCAGCTCCCGGTGGCGGAGGCCCATCACCAGGCCGTCGTCGGTCTCGGCGGTGACCTCGAGCACGTCGGGGAGCGACGACCGCTCGACGATCAGCGAGTGGTAGCGGGTCGCCTCGAGGGGGTTCGGCAGGCCCTCGAACACCCCGACACCCCGGTGGTGGATCGGAGAGGTCTTGCCGTGCACCACCTCCGGCGCGCGCACGACGCGCCCGCCGAACACCTCGCCGATGCACTGCATGCCCAGGCAGACCCCGAACACGGGGCGGCGGTGGCCGAGCTCGCGGATCACGTCGTTCGACACGCCGGCGTCGGCCGGGGTGCCCGGCCCCGGGCTGATGAGGATGCCGTCGACGTCGAGGGCCTCCACGTCGTCCACGGTGATCGCGTCGTCCCGGTGCACGATCGGCTCGGCGCCCAGCTCCCCCAGGTACTGGACGAGGTTGTAGACGAACGAGTCGTAGTTGTCGATCACCAGGATGCGGGGGGACACGGGCTCAGCGTAGGCGGCACCTATCCTCTCGGGCATGGCGAATCCGGCGAAGCGCAAGGTGGGCCCCTCCGGCGAGGGGTCCGGCGAGGCGACCGAGGGGATCACGAGCAAGCGGGTGTCGCCGAAGCGTTCCAGCTCCGGCCCGAGCCGCTACACACCCCCGAGCCCGACCGTGAAGCACGCACCGAGCCCGCGCTGGGTGCCCGTGCTGATGTTCACCCTGTGGATCCTCGGGCTGCTGATGATCGTCCTCAACTACATGGGGCTGCTGCCCGGCGCCGGCGACGACGGCAACGGCTGGTACCTCGTCGGCGGCCTGGTGTCGATCCTCGCCGGCATCATGGTCGCCACCCAGTACCGCTGATCCCTCACGCCCGGTCCTGACCGCCGGTCGACGGATCGGTGACGGATGTGACCGTGGGGTGTCGGTCGCGTGTGGGAAGGGTGACAAGTCCCAGATCCATCCACAGCTTGTGGATGACCGTCCAGCCTGTGGACAACCGGGTCGCGCCGCCGCGGGGCGGTCAGTCGATCGGTGCGACGAGGTCCATCTCGTCCATGCAGTGGCGCGGGGGCTCCGGCTCCTCGTCGGTCGCCGTGGTCATGCGGACCTCGGTGCCGCACACGTTGCAGCGGTAGGTCAGCCGGACCTTCCGCAGCGTGCCGGGGTCCGGTGGGGGAGGCGGCGGCGTGGCGAAGGTCTGCAGGAAGAACCACCCGACCCGGAAGATCACCGAGCCGAGCACGAGCGAGCCGAGGGTCGTCCACCACCCGACGTCGAACACCGCGGAGATGACGAGGGACGCGGCGACGACCGCGGCGGCCCACACCCCCAGCCGCACCCACCGCGAACCAGATCTCGAGCCGCTCACCCCCTCAAGCTCCCACGCCCTACGCGCTCCCACAAGGCATGGACGACGGACCAAGCGCGTGGGGCTGGCGAGCGAAGCCTCGTCGACCCCGGAGGAGGAACGGGTGACAGGACCCGTTCCTCCTCCGGGGTCGAGTCGTCAGCCGAGCCGCTCGATGATCGTGGCGTTGGCCATGCCGCCGCCCTCGCACATGGTCTGCAGGCCGAGGCGGCCGCCGGTCCGCTCGAGCTCGTTGAGCATCGTCGCGAGGAGCTTGGTGCCGGAGCCGCCGAGCGGGTGACCCAGGGCGATGGCGCCGCCGTTGGGGTTCACCTTCTCCATGTCGGGCTTGAGCTCCTTCTCCCACGCGAGCACGACGGAGGCGAAGGCCTCGTTGATCTCGATGTGGTCGATGTCGTCGAGCGAGAGGCCGCTGCGCTCGAGGGCCTTCTGCGTCGCGGGGATGGGGCCGGTCAGCATGCGCACCGGGTCGACGCCCGCGAGGGCGAAGGTGTGGAACCGTGCCCGGGGGGTGAGGCCGAGCTCCTTGGCCTTCTCGGCGCTCATGATCAGCGCGGCGGAGGCGCCGTCGCAGATCTGGGAGCTGTTGCCCGCGGTGACCTTGCCGTCGGGGATGAACGACGGCTTGAGGTTGGCGAGCTTCTCGACGGTGGTGCCGGGTCGGATGCCCTCGTCCCGGGTGTGCATCTCGTCGAGGACCTTGACCTCGCCGGTCTCGGGGTCGCGGATCTTCTTGACGACGGGGATGATCTCGTTGTCGAAGCGGCCCTGCTCGGCGGCCTGCTCGGCGAGCTCCTGGGAGCGTGCGCCGTAGGCGTCGAGGTCCTCGCGGGAGAGGCCCCACTCGTTGGCGATGATCTCCGCGGAGACGCCCTGGCCGACGAGGCCGGTGTGGCCCTCGATGAGCTGGACGTCCGCGTAGCGGTCGGCGGCGGCACCGAACGGGAAGCCCACGCCCTTGGCGATGGACGCGCCCATCGGCACGAGGCTCATCACCTCGACGCCGGCGGCGACGACGATGTCGTAGGCCCCGGCCATGACGCCCTGGGCGGCGAAGTGCGCGGCCTGCTGCGAGGACCCGCACTGGCGGTCGATGGTGGTGGAGGGCACGGACTCGGGCCAGCCGGCGGCCAGCACCGCGTTGCGGCCGACGTTGAGGGCCTGTGCGCCGGCCTGCATGACGCACCCCATGATGACGTCGTCGACCTGCTCCGGGTCGATGCCGGTGCGATCGACCAACGCCTTGAGCGTCTCCGCGGCGAGGTCCACGGGGTGCCACCCCGACAGGGCGCCGTTGCGCCTGCCGCCCGCGGTCCGCACGACGTCGACGATGACTGCCTCTGGCATGTCGTTCCCCTTGTGATCTCCGATCGGGGCGGCGCCCTGTGTGCGCGGCGACCCCGCGACGGCCTACTTGACCGGACGGTCAAGATTCTGATCCCGGCCCGGGCCCGCGGTCAATGCGGCCCCGGCGCGGGCAGGGCCCCGCGCCGCCCGCCGGGGGCTGCGGTGCGGTCCCTCCGGGGCGCCGGTACAGTCGCCCCCACGGGGCGCCGGAGGGCGACCCGACCGCACCGGTAGCGACGAGGGGTGTCGAGATGGCCACGATCACGAAGGACGAGATCGACGCGCGGGTCGCGGGTCGGACCGTGCTCACCGAGTTCCGCCGGACCATCGAGCTGTACTCGGACCGCACCGCGCTCCGATGGATCGACGACCGCGACGAGTGGCGGTCGATGACGTTCCGGGAGTTCGGCGAGTACGTCGCCCGGGCGGCGACCGGCCTGAAGTCCCTCGGGGTGGGCCCGGGCGACCGGGTCGTGCTCATGGTGCGCAACATCCCGCAGTTCCACTGGCTCGACTTCGCGGTGCTGGGCTGCGGCGCGACCCCGGTGTCGATCTACAACTCCTCCGCACCGGACCAGGTCGAGTACCTGGTGCAGCACAGCGAGGCGAAGGTCGCGGTGGTCGAGGACGAGCGCTTCCTCGACAACTTCCTCAAGGTGCGGGACCGCCTGCCGTCGCTGACCGACATCGTCGTGCTCAACCCGCCCGCCGAACTGCCCGACCGGGTGCACGGCCCTCAGGTCGTCACCGAGCACGAGCCGTGCGACCTCGACGAGCTCGTCAAGGCGGCGAAGCCCGAGGACCTCGCGACGATCATCTACACCTCCGGCACCACGGGCAGCCCCAAGGGCGTGATGATCTCCCACTACAACGTGGTCTGGACCGCCGAGAGCCTGCTCGAGTGCCTGGGGTGGACCCGCGAGCAGGCGGCCGGCAAGCGGGTCGTGTCGTACCTGCCGATGGCGCACGTCGCGGAGCGCATGGTCTCGCACTACCTGGCCTTCGGTTCGGGCTTCGAGGTGTCCACCTGCCCGGAGACCGGCCAGCTCACCCGCTACCTGGGCGAGGTGCGCCCCAACATCGTGTTCGGCGTGCCCCGGGTGTTCGAGAAGGTCTACGCCGGTGTGATGGCGGTGCTGTCCGCCGACGAGGAGAAGCTCCAGAAGTTCAACGAGGCGGTCGCGGCGGCCCAGCCCATCGAGGAGAAGATGACCTGGGGCACCGCCACGAAGGAGGAGATCGAGACCTACGAGTTCCTCGACGCGGTCGCGTTCTCCCAGGTCCGCGAGCTGCTGGGCCTGGACCAGGTGGAGCTGGCGGTGAGCGGCGCGGCACCGATCCCGCCGGAGCTGATCACCTGGTTCCGCACGATCGGCGTGCCGCTCGCCGAGATCTACGGCATGAGCGAGTCCACGGGGCCGATGACGTTCGCCCCCTACAAGGTGAAGGCCGGCTCCGTCGGCCCGGCCATCCCCGGCACCGAGATCAAGCTCGGGGAGGACGGCGAGCTGTGCCAGCGGGGCGGCAACATCTTCGTCGGCTACCTCAACGACCCCGAGAAGACCGCCGAGGCGCTCGACGACGAGGGCTGGCTCCACTCGGGTGACATCGCCGAGATCGACGAGGACGGCTACGTGCGCATCGTCGACCGCAAGAAGGAGCTGATCATCACCGCGGGCGGCAAGAACGTCAGCCCCGCGAACCTCGAGGCGGCGCTCAAGATGATCCCGATCGTCGGCCAGGCGGCGGCGATCGGCGACAACCGCCCGTTCGTGTCCGCGCTCGTCGTGCTCGACCCCGAGATGGCGCCCGCGTGGGCCCAGAGCCAGGGCATCGAGTTCAAGGACCTCGCCGACCTCGCGACCAAGCCGGAGGTCCGCGAGGAGATCGAGCGCGGCCTCGAGCACGCGATGGCCGACTTCAGCCAGGCGGAGCGCGTCAAGAAGATCCACATCCTCGGCGAGGAGTGGGAGCCGGACTCCGACCTCCTCACCCCGACCTCCAAGCTCAAGCGCCGCAACATCCACGCGCGCTACGCGAAGGAGATCGAGGAGATGTACAGCTGAGGACGCCGCGCCGCTGAGCAGACCGGGCCGCGCCCACGCGGCCGGCCCGGCCCGAGGGGTGGGTCAGCCGCCGCGGACGGCGGCGAGCAGCTGGGCGGTGGACGGGTCGCGCACCACGTCGACCAGGCGCTCGAGCGCCGCGAACCCCTCGGGGGTCATGCGGGCCCCGAGTGCGGTGAGGGTGAGCGCGTCGCGCCGCGGCATCTCGCTGCCGATGTCCTCGAGCCGGTCGACGAGCGAGGTCGCCCGGGGATCGCCGGCGACCTCCGCACGCAGCCGCGGGGCGAGGTCCGGCGCGGCGCGCATCGTCGCCCCGGCGAACACCGCGAGGAGGGCGGCGTCGTCGGCGTCGGAGGCCAGGGCCCCGAGCCCCGCCGGGTCGAGGTACTCGAGGAGCGCCCGCAGCACCGTCAGCAAGGTCGGGTCGACACGGTCCAGCGCGGCGACCACGGTGCCGACCACGCTGCCCACCACCTGGCTGGTGAGCGCGTCGATCGCGGCCAGCGCCGCGCCGTCGACGCTCGCGGCGAGCTCGAGGAGCTGCCCGACGGCCCCTTCGACGGCGGGACCGCTCGCGGCGGCGAACGTCGCCGGTACGGATCCGGTGCCGTCCGCCAGGCCGATCAGGATGGCCGCGAGCCCCTGCACCTGCTCGAGCGTGAGGCCGAGCTCGGCGACGAGGTGCTCGTCGAGGCCGAACAGCATGGCGAGCGATGCCGGATCCGCGTCGCGCAGGCCGCCGATCGCCGCGACGAGCGTCGGGTCGCTGGCGAGGGCACCGACCACCGACGCGAGCGCCGCGTCCGGCGTGCGGACCGGGGCGGGTGGCGCGCTCGTGGTCGTGGTCGTCGTCGGCAGCGTGCTCGCCACGATGGTCGTGGTCGGCAGCGGCACGTTGCGCCGCTGGCCGTCCTGGCGGATCTCGGCGTAGCCGGAGGAGCTGGCGCACGCGGCGATGGGGCCGCTCGCGACCA
This sequence comes from uncultured Microthrixaceae bacterium, assembly GCA_965651815.1. Classification (GTDB taxonomy): domain Bacteria; phylum Actinomycetota; class Acidimicrobiia; order Acidimicrobiales; family Microtrichaceae; genus CBFGTJ01. The sequence goes on from CBFGTJ010000043.1 coordinate 16,750, forward strand.
GCAGCGCGAGCAGCGCAGCGGCGCCACGAATCACACGTCCAGCCACAGACTCCCCTTCGCCGGCAGCGCCGGCTGATCGACCCTCACGGATCGGCCCGTTGCAGTGCAGGGTAGCGCGGCGCGGTCAGGGACCGGTCGGCTGGTCCCTGGGCGGATCGACCAGCACGTAACGGGGATCGACCTCCCCGGGCCGCAGCGGGCGCATCAGCAGGTCCAGCGCCGTCCACGACATGCGCGACGACGGGAAGAACAGCAGGGGGCCGAGCACGGCGATGGCCACGAGCGCGGCCATCAGCTGCCCGTAGGGGAGGTCGCCGTCGGTGGCGGCGGTGGTGAACGTCACGACCGCGAGGACGATGAGCATGAGGCCCATGACGACCACCGTGTTGACGCCGATGTAGCCGATCCAGTGGCCCTCGACCCGCTCGTAGCGCAGGTCGCAGTTCCGGCAGCGGTCCCGCATCTGGAACCAGCGCTGGAACTGCCCGCCGCTTCCGCACACGGGGCAACGGCCGAGCACGCCGCGCAGCATGATCCTCGTCGGCGTCACACCGAGCTGCGTCGTCGTCGGCACCTCGGGGATGGGGCGTCGAGGGCGCGGGCTAGGGGGGGTCATGGGCTCCCAGTGAAGCCCACCCTCCCCGGGGAAACACATCACCCGGTCGTGGCGTCGGGGCTGCCGAGGGCCGCGAGGTCCGCGAGGTCCTGCTCCACCGACGAGGGCAGCAGCCGCGTGGGCAGCTGCGCCGGTGAGGCCCCGAGCAGCGTCAGCAGCCGCCCGTCGTCGAGCTCGAGCTCGAACCAGCGCCACGCCCCGGCGCGCACCCGCGCCTGCACCACGCGGGCGCGGGGGATCCGCTGGAGCGTGACCCAACCGACCACGTCGCGGATCTCCTCGGGCCCGGGCTCGACGAAGCACCCGCGGGCGCCGGCGAACCCGGCGATGCCGACGAGCAGCGAACCGGCGAGGACCGTGGCGAAGGCGCCGCCCAACCGGTCGGCGTGCCAGACGGACCACAGGACGGTCGCCACGGCGATCGCCGTGCCGACCACGCCCACGAGCACGAGCGGTGCGGCGACCAGGCGGGGGCCGCGGAGGCGGTTGCGGGGGTCCTGCTCCACCACGCGCCGCAAGCTAGCGCGAGGCCCGTGCACCTCCGCCGTCGCCGAACCCCGCTAGGGTGGCCCGGACCAACCGGCCGGACACGCGTCGAGAGGCAGCGTTGTAGCGGCTCCACGTCCGTGCGCGTCGATGACGTGCCGGACCGGGCAGGCATCCGGTGCCGACGCTCGGCCGGTCCCAACTCCCGGTGGTGTCGCCTCTTCCCACCGACCGATCACCTCGCGCCCGACCGGGCGCGGCCCCACGACGGGGCGACGAAAACCTCCAGGAGCAACCTGTGCCCACCCCCCTTCCGACCACGTCGGCCGCCGCGGCCGACCTCTCCCCGGGCGCCCCGCCCGCAGCACGCGGGTTCGAGTCCCTCGGCGTCCACCGCGACGTCGCCGCCCGCCTCGCGCGGCGTGGCATCACCGAGCCGTTCCCCATCCAGACCGGGACGATCCCGCCGGCGCTCGCCGGCCGCGACGTGTGCGGCCGGGCGCCCACCGGCTCCGGCAAGACCCTCGCCTTCGGCATCCCCCTCGTGGAGCGCGTGCGGCGTGCCCGCCCGGGCGCGCCCACGGCCCTCGTGCTCGCCCCCACCCGTGAGCTGGCGGCGCAGATCTGCGACGAGGTGCGCCAGCTCGCCGATCCCGACCAGTCCGTCGCCGCCTTCTACGGCGGCGTCGGGTTCGGCAAGCAGCTGCGCGCGCTCGCGGACGGCGTCGACGTCGCCGTCGCGTGCCCCGGCCGCCTCGCCGACCTCGTCGCCCAGGGCCACGTGCGGCTCGACGACGTGGAGCTGGTCGTGCTGGACGAGGCGGACCGCATGGCCGACATGGGCTTCCTGCCCGAGGTCCGTCGGCTGCTCGACGCATGCGCGCCCCAGCGGCAGACCCTGCTCTTCTCCGCCACCCTCGACGGGGACGTCGACGTCATCATCCGCCGCTACCTGCACGACCCCGTGCGACACGAGGAGCACGCGGACGAGGACGCGGCCGACGCCGCGGAGCACCTGTTCTGGGACGTCGAGCGGCCGAACCGCGTCGAGGTCACCGCGAGCGCCGTGTCGCGCGTCGGCCCGACCGTCGTGTTCTGCCGCACCAAGCGCGGTGCGGACCGCGTCGCCCGGCAGCTCGCGTCCCGTGGGGTCGCGGCGGTCGCGATCCACGGCGACCGCAGCCAGGGGCAGCGTGAGCGCGCGCTGGAGGACTTCCGCAGCGGGCGGGCCCGGGCGATCGTCGCGACCGACGTCGCCGCGAGGGGCATCCACGTCGACGGCGTCGCGTGCGTCGTGCACTTCGACCCGACCGAGGACGGCAAGGACTACGTGCACCGCTCCGGTCGCACCGGGCGCGCGGGCGCGGCCGGCACGGTCATCAGCCTCGTGCCCCGCGAGCTGCGCCGCGACGTCGTGCGCACGCAGCGAGCGCTCGGCCGCGAGGTGAGGTTCGTGGCACCCGACGCCGCTTCCCTGCCCGAGGGACCCGCGTTCGCGCCGCCGCCCGCCCGGCGGGCCGCGGCGACCGCGCCGAAGGGCCACCGCGGACCTCGGGGCCGCGGCGGACCCGGCCAGCACG
>CBFGTJ010000044.1:0-18987 GCA_965651815.1 uncultured Microthrixaceae bacterium
GTCCCGCGCGCCCTCGCTCGGCGCGCCCCCGGTCGAAGAGGTCCCGGTCGAGGGGGTCCCGGCGGCGGTCACAGGAACACCCCCTCGGTGCGCAGCGGCACGCGCAGCGACCGTTCGAGCTGGTCGAGCCGCACCGCGTACTCCTCGCCGTCGACGTCGTGGGCCCACATGACGATCCCGTCCTCGCCGACGTCCGCGTAGTAGTTGCGCCGGATCCCGCCCGGTGCGAAGCCGAACCGGCGGTACAGGGACTGCGCCGCCACGTTCGAGGCCCGCACCTCGAGGGTCACCGCCTGCAGCCCGCGGCGGATCGCCTGCCGCATCGTCACGAGCATGAGGCGGGCGCCGATGCCCTCCCGGTGGCGGTCCGGGTGCACCGCGATGTTGGTCACGTGGCCGCCGTCGCCGGTGAGCATCAACCCGGAGAACCCGACCACCCGGTGCCCGTCGAGCGCCACCACGTAGCAGCGGCTGGTCGGCATGCGCAGCTCGCCGAGGAACAGCCCGAGCGACCACGGCCGGTGGTTCGTGCGCTGCTCGATGGCGAGCACGCCGCGCAGGTGCCGCCGGCGCATCGGCGCGATGACCACCGCGTCGTCACCGGCCGCGTCGGGCGCACGGTGCGCTGCCGCCGCGCGCGCGGCGCTCACGACGTCGACCTCGTCGTCCAGTTGACCTCCGCGTCCGGGCGGCGCAGGTAGATCGGCGAGATGGCGTCGATCGGGGAGAACTCCTCGCGCAGCGCACGGGCGTGGGCGAGCTGCACCAGCGACGACGCGGACGGCAGGCTGTTGCCCTGGTCGACGATCTCGCAGCGGGCGAGGTCCTCGAACGCGTCGCGGTAGCGGTGGGCGCCGTCACCGACGAGCAGGACCTCCTCCCCCGTCGCGAACAGGTCGGACGCGAGGTCCTCCGGGGACCCCACCGCGTGGTCCGACACCCGCTGCACCCCGCCGGGCACCTGGCGGTAGCGGGCGTGGTAGACCTCGCCGCGGCGGGCGTCGATCGTCGCGACGATGAGCCGGGGGCTGAACCGCACCGGGAAGGCCAGCAGGTCGAGGCTCGACACGCCGATCATGGGGACGCGCAACGCGAACGCGATCGCCTTCGCGGTGGCGATGCCGACCCGGAGGCCGGTGAACAGCCCCGGGCCCACGTCCACCGCGACGAGCCCGATCTCGGACAGCTCGACCTCGGCCTGCCGGCAGATGAACTCGATCGCCGGCGTGAGGTTCTCGGCGTGGCGGCGACCCCTCGCGGAGTGCGCCGAGGCCAGCACACCCTCGTGGCCACCGATCGCGCAGCCCACCTGGGCGGTGGAGGACTCGATGCCGAGGATCAGCACGGCGCGCCCCCGGCCCCGCCCGCCTCGGCCTCGGCTTCGGCGTCGGCCTCGGTGTCGCCGCCCTCGAGGCGTTCGACGGTGCGCGCGACGACCTCCTCGATGGCCGCGACGCGGTCCTGCCACCCCGGCCCGACCGCGGTGAGCTCGAAGTGGCGGTCGTCGGGACCGTCACCGAAGGTGATGCGGACCTCGAGGTAGTCGCGGGGCAGCGCCGTGGTGATCGTGTCGCCCCACTCGATGAGGGTGACCGAGCCGTCGTCGAGCAGCTCCGACAGGCCCAGGTCGGCCGCCTCGGTCACCTGCTCCAACCGGTACACGTCGAGGTGGTGCAGCGGCAGCCGTCCCGAGTAGCCCTGCACGAGGGCGAAGGTGGGGCTGGTGATCGGCTCCTCGACCCCCAGGCCGCGACCGAAGCCCTGCGCGAACGCGGTCTTGCCGGCGCCGAGGTCGCCGACGAGCAGTAGCAGGTCCCGCGGCCGGGCGAGCCCCGCCAGGGCTGCGGCCAGCTCGCGGGTCGCGTCGACCGACCTCGTGGTCGCCCGTACGGGGCGCGGCGTCACCGCGCCCGCTCCCGCACCGTGACGGCGCGCAACCGGTCGTACGCAGGGCGGGACACGCCGCCGACTCTAGCGATCGTCCGGCAGGCTCCGGACGGCACGCTCGACCGCGGACACCGCCATGTGCCGGACCTGCTGGCCGACCGCGGCCACCGCACCCGTCGCCACCGCGACCACCGCGTCGCCGTCCGCGGCGGTGTGCGGAGGGTCGATCGCCCGCGCCAGCCCGTCGTGGCCGCCGCGTGCGACGTGGTGGCACTCGACCCGGTCGAGCGAGCCGTTGGTGACCACCAGCACGAGGCACGTCGCGATCCGCGACGGCGGCGGCGCGAACGCCTGCGGCGGTGGCGGGGTGCCGTGGCGGCCGTGGCCGACGACGTCGCCCCACGGGTTCAGCGCCGCGAGGACCGCCACGACCAGCTCCCCGTCGCGCTCGACGGCGCCGACGAGCCCTCCGGGGAGCTGGAGCTCGGGGCCGCGCCAGCTGCCGACGGTCGCACCGCACCCGGCGCCCACGCGGCCGAGCTCCCGGGACGGCGCCGCCTCGCACGCGGCGAAGCCCTCCGAGCGGCCGGGCCGGACCCGTGCGTCGCCGACCGCGAGGTCGAACAGCGACATCCCCACGACGATCGGCACCCGCCCCGCGGGGGTCGGGAACCCGCGCCCCTGCTGCTCGCACCACTCGGCGACCCCGTCGCACGCCGCGAGGCCGAACGCGGAGCCGCCCGACATGACGACCGCGTCGACCTGCCCCACCGTGGCGAGCGGGTCGAGCAGCGCGAACTCCCGCGTCGCGGGCGCACCGCCGCGCACCTCGCCCGACGCGACCGCGTCCGGCGGGAACAGTGCGACGGTGCAGCCGGTGCGGGCCTCGCGGTCGGTCCAGTGGCCGACGTTGACCCCCGGGACCTCCCAGATCACGCCGGGCCGTCCCCCGCGGTGACGTGGTGCCGGGGCAGCCGGGGACCGAAGCCGCAGACGACCTCGTACGCGATCGTGTCGAGCCGGTCGGCCCACTCCTGCGCGGTGATCTCCTCGCCGCCCTGCCGGCCGATGAGCACGACCTCGTCGCCGGGCCGGACCGCCGGGCCGCCGGTGACCTCGACCATCAGCTGGTCCATCGTCACCACGCCGCGGATCGGCCGGCGCACCCCGCCGATGAGGACCTCGCCGCCGGCGGTGCCGAGCCGGCGCGGGACCCCGTCCGCGTACCCGAGCGGCACCACCGCCAGCCGCGCGGGCTCGTCGAAGACGTGGCGAAGCCCGTAGCTGACCCCCTCGCCCTTGTCGACGTCGCGCACGAGCGACACGCGGGCGCGCACGGTCATCGCCGGCCGCAGCGGCACCCGGCCGCGCAGCGACGGCGACGGCGGGAGCCCGTAGATCGAGATGCCGGGCCGGACGAGGTCGAGGTGCGAGTCCGGGTGGGCGATCAGGCCGGCGGAGTTGGCGGCGTGGCGGACACCCGGGTCGATGCCCGCACGGCACAGGTCGGCGAGCACCTCCCGGAACCTGCAGAGCTGCTCGGCCGTCACGTGGCGCTCGGGCTCGTCCGCCGCCGCGAGGTGGGTCGCCGTGCCCGCGAGCCGCAGCGACGGAGCCGCCGCGATGCGCCCGGCGAGCGCGACGGCGTCGCGGGGGTCGGCCCCCGCGCGGTGCATGCCGGTGTCGACCTTCAGGTGCACCGACCAGGGGCGGGACGCACCCCGGGCGGCGGCCGCCGCGGCGTCGATGCCCTCGGGCGTGTACACGAGCGGGGTCAGCCCGGCGGCGTGCGCCGCGGACATCGCGTCCGGTGGCGGCTCGGACAGCAACAGCACCGGCACCTCGATGCCGTGGTCGCGCAGCTGCTGGCCCTCCTCGACGACCGCGACCGCGAGGCAGTCGGCGCCGCCGGCGAGCGCCGCCCTCGCGACCTGGACCGCACCGTGGCCGTAGCCGTCGGCCTTGACCACCGCGCACACCGACGAGCGGGGTGCGAGCGCGGCGAGGGCCCGCACGTTCGCCGCGATGGCGTCCAGGTCGACCTCGACGGCGGCGTGGCGGGACATCCGCACGATGCTACGCGGGCTCCCCTCTGCCACCCGCGCGCTCGAACCCGGCCCGTGCACGCAGCACCAGCTCGGGAAGGTCCGAGGCGACCAGCCCCCTCGGGTCGCCGAGCAGCGCCGCGGCGCCGTGCAGCTCCGCGGCCGCCGCGGTGGCGTGCAGCGGGTCGGCGCCGAGGGCGAGGTGCGCGGCGACGAGGCCGCTGAGCACGTCGCCGGTCCCCGCGGTGGCGAGCCGCTGGTCGCCGCTGCGCACCAGCAGCGCCGCGCCGCCGGGGTCGGCGACCACGGTCGTGGGCCCCTTGAGCAGGACCACGCTGCGGCACGCCGCCGCGAGCTCGCGGGCCGCTCCGACCCGGTCGTCGCCGGGCCGGTGCCCGGTGAGCCGCGCGAGCTCGCCGTCGTGCGGCGTGAGCACGGTGGGGGCAGGGCGGTCACGCAGGAGGAACGGCGCGTCCTGGCCGAGCGCCCACAGTCCGTCGCCGTCGAGGACCAGGGGGCGGGGGGTGCCGGCCGCCGCGGCGCGCACCTCCCGGACCGTGGCCTCGTCCCGCCCGAGCCCGGGACCGATCACGACCGCGGCGAACCTCCCCGACCCGCCGACCACCTCGCCGGACCACTCGGCGGGCACCTCGTGGGACACGACCTCGACGGGCGGTGGGTGGTCGTCGCGCCGTGCGGGTGCGGGGTCCCCCGGGGCGCACAGCTGCACGTACCCGGCTCCGCCGCGCAGCGCCGCCGCGCAGCACAGGTGCGCGGCGCCGGACATGCCCGCCGACCCCGCGACGACCCGCACGGCGTGGCGCCACTTGTGCGCGTCGTGCGCCCGCTCCGGCACCCACGCGGCGACGTCCGACGGCTCGACGAGGTGGGTGGTCGCGTGCGACACGTCGAGCCCGATGTCGGCGAGCACGACCCGCCCGGCGTGCTCGGGTCCGGAGCCCAGCAGCAGCCCCGGCTTGAGCGCGGCGAAGGTCACCGTCGCCACGGCGTGCAGCGGGTCACCCGAGCGGACGCCGGTGAGGCCGTGGATGCCGGAGGGGATGTCGACCGCGAGCACCGGCGCACCACCGGGGGACGGCGCGTGGTACTCGCCGCGGAAGCCCGTGCCGAACGCCGCGTCGATCACGAGGTCGGCGCCGGGCAGCACCTCGGGCGCCTCCCCCACGTCGAACACGCGCACCCGCACGCCGCGCCGGGCCAGCAGCTCGGCGGCGACGCGCCCGTCCGCGCCGTTGTTGCCCGGGCCGGCGACGACCACGACGCGGCGCCCGTAGGTGCCGCCCATGATCCCGACCGCGGCGCGGGCGACGGCGCCGGCGGCGCGGCGGACGAGCACCTCGACCGGCTCGGGCGCGGCGCGGTCCACCTCGGCCATCTCCGCCGGGGTGAGCACCGGGATCAACGCCGCCCCCTCCCCAGCGCCACCGCGACCGCCTGCGCGAGCTCGGCGGTGTGGGTGAGCGACACCTCCCACGCGGCGACGCCCGCGGCGTCGGCCGCGCGCACGGCCCGCCCGGACAGCTCGACCGTCGGGCGGCCATCCTCGTCGCGCACGACCCCGATCTCGTGGAACGACATGGCGTCCATGCCGCGGCCCAACGCCTTCATCACCGCCTCCTTGGCCGCGAAGCGGGCGGCGAGGTGCGGCATCGGGTCACGGTGCCGGTGCGCGTACGCCCACTCCTCCTCGGTGAAGAGCCGCTCACGGAGCCCCGGTTGCCGCCCCAGCGCGGCCCGCACGCGCGCCACCTCGACGAGATCGGTGCCGACGCCGAGCACGCCGGCCGGGGTTCGACCCGTCGGCCACACCCTCGGTCAGGTCCTCCAGCGGTCGGCGAGGTCGAGGATCGGCACGGTCAGCAGGTCGGCGACGTCCTGCTCGGCCAGCAGGTCGTCACGGAAGACGTCCTCGGTCTCGGTCACGGCGTCGCGCAGCGCCTGGTAGCGCCGCCGGTAGCCCTGCAGCACCGAGCGAGCCGTGGCGGCGGGCAGTCGGTCCACGACGTTGAGGTGCAGCAGCTGCAGGCCGGTGGTGACCCCGTCCTTGGTCTCGGGGACGATCAGTACGAGGCGGCCGTCGCTGCGGCCGCGGGCGACCATCAGCTCCTGCTCGCGTGCGACCAGCGACTTGGTGCCCCGCAGCCTCGGGTCGCGGTCGACCCGGGAGGGCAGCTTGGTGGAGATCCCGCCCCGGTCCACCACGACGAGGGTCGCCCGCTCCAGGTCCTCGCCGTGCTCCACCCGGTAACGGGTGTGGCCGGTGACCTCGGCGACGGCGGGGTCCAGGTCGCCCAGCGAGCGCAGCGTCGAGTAGGTGAGGCGGTCCCGCGGCGAACCGGCCTCGAGCACCGCCGCGACGAGCGGCACCTGCATGAGCGATTCGTCACTGCGCGAGATGCCCACGGTCACCGTCTTCGCCTGGTGCTTGATCGCGTCGACCGGGCGCGTCAGCTCCTCGATCGCGGCGGTCAGCCCCGCGTTGAGGTCCTCCAGCACCACCCCGGGCGTGCCGACCTTGCCGAACTCGAGCTGGTAGCCGTCCAGGGGGCTGAGACCGGTCACGTAGCGGAACTGGCCGGCGAGGCGCACCGCGGTGCCCGCCTCGAGGTGGCCGTTGTACGCACCGGCGCGCAGGCCGTCGAGGTACGTCGACGCGTGCTGGACCAGCTCGGGCCGCAGCCGTTGGAGCAGCTCCTCGCCGTCCACGCGGTCGTCGTGCAGGTCGCCCCCGGTGTCGGCGACCGCCGAGTCGATCGCGGCGCGGGCCTCGCGCAGCGGCTGGGCCTGCGCGTCGATCGCGAGCGCGGCCTCGTAGCCGAACAGGTGGCCCACCATCGTCGCCAGCACGAACGCCAGTCGCTCGTGGGTGCGCGGCACGGTCAGCACCGACAGCGCGGCGGGGAACGAGCGGTCGCCCTCCGACGCGATCACGATCGGCGCCGCCTTGTGCGCCCGGAAGATCGCGACCTCCTTGGCGACGTCGTCGGCGGTGGAGCCCACCAGCCCGGCCGCGCAGACGAGGATCATCGGCTCGCAGGACAGGTCGATGTGCTTCTTGTCCTCCGTGCCGTCGCACGCGATCGACTTGTAGCAGAGCTCGGAGAGCTTGACCCTGATCTCGCGGGCGGCGATCTGGTTCACCCCGTTCCCGACGATCGCCCAGTAGCGGCGGGGCGGGCCGAACGTGCGTGCCGCCGCGGCGGCCTCGGACCGGACCGCGAGGGTCTCCTCCATGCGGGCCGGCAGGTCGCGCAGCGCGCGCAGCAGCTCCTGCTGGCCCGGGCTGGAGGAACGGTGGCCGCCGGGCACCTCGTCCGCGATCGCCTGGGCGAGCAGCAGCCCGGCCGCGACCTGGGAGTAGAACGCCTTGGTCGAGGCGACGCTCATCTCCACGTCGCGGCCGTCGGAGGTGTAGAGCACCCCGTCGGACTTGTCGGTCAGGTCGCTGCCGCGGCGGTTGACGATCGAGATGACCGACGCGCCGCGGCCGCGCACCAGGTCGACGGTGCGGTTCGTGTCGGTGGTCGTGCCCGACTGGCTGATCGCCACGACCAGGGTGTCGGACATGTCGGCGCGCAGCCGGAAGCCGGACAGCTCGGTGGCGAGCAGCGCCTCCACCCGGACCTCCGTCTCGGACAGGAAGTCCGAGAGGTGGTGGGCGAGGCTCTGCCCCGCGATGGCGGCCGTGCCCTGGCCGATCACCTGGACCCGGTCGACCTGGCCGGTGCGCAGCGCCTCGCGGACCTTCTCGGGCAGCGTCTCGGGGCCGAGGACGACCTGCATCTCGTCGTCGACCTCGACGAGCTTGCCCCGCAGCGTCTTGCGGAACGACGCCGGCGAGGCGGTGATCTCCTTCAGCAGGAAATGTCGGAACTCGCCACGGTCGATGTCGCGGGTGGTGACCTGCGCGACGGTGAGGTCGTCCTCGGTGATGGGCAGCTCGGACCCGTCGTAGGACCAGCGCCGCACCCCCTCGAGCCCGCCGGCCGCGGTGGCGTCGAGCTCGATGATCTGCCCGCGGCTGCCGGTCGGGTTGTCCGGGTCCCACGGCGTCTCGCCGTCCATGCGGAGGTAGGTGTCGGTCTCCTCCACGACGCCGTAGGGCTCGGAGGCGACGACGAAGGCGTCCTCGGCGACGCCGACGTAGAGCGCCTGCCCGCTGCCGCGCAGCGCCAGGTGGAGCCGGTCGGGCGTCCCGGCGGAGGCGGCGGCGATCGCGACCGACCCCTCGAGCCTCGCGACGGTGTCGCGGAACGCGTCCGCGCTGGCCAGGCCCTCCCGCAGGCGGCGCGACATCAGGGTCGGGATGACCTTGGCGTCGGTGGTGATCTCCGCGGCGATCTGCAGGTCCTCGGCGGCGGCGAGGTCCGCGTAGTTGTCCACGTCGCCGTTCAGCACGGCGGTCACGAACGGGCCGTCGGTCGCCACCGGGTCGACGTCGAGCTCGTCGGAGCACTGCGGGTGGGCGTTCGGCTCGGAGATGATCCCGATCGACGCCCAGCGCGTGTGGCCCAGCACGAGCCCGTCGACCGACGGGGACGCGAGCGCCATGCGCAGCAGGTCGTCATCGCGCAGCGAGGCCCGCAGCGCCGCGGTGTTGTCGCCGAGCTCGCCGATCTCCGCGGCGGCCTTGTGCACCACGACCAGCACGCCGTCGCGCATCCGCACCGACCCCGAGCCGAACCCCCGGTCCGCGCGCTCGGCGAGGAGCCGGGCGACCGTGGGGTCGGCGGGGTCGAGGCCGTGGCCGGTGAGCTGGATCTCCACACCGGCGGAGTCGCGGCCGCGCACCTCGAGCCGGTCCAGCGCCGAGAGCGCCTGGTGCACGCTGAACAGCACGGCGATGCCCTCGGGGGTGACGTCCTCGGCCATGAGGGACCCGACCTGGTCCGCCGCGCGGAGCCGGTCGCGGCCGATCGCCCACAGCGCGTCCTTGCAGCGGATCACCGCCGCGTTCGTGGCCTCGAGCTCCTCGGGGGTCTCCGAGGCGGCGCCGTCCGCGGGGAGACCGGGGTCGTCGAGCGCGGACTCGATGCGCTCGATCGCTTGCTCCAGGTCGACGACGAGGCGGCCGATCGCCGCGGTCCCCGTCGGGTCGTCGAGCATGCCCCTCACGCCGGGCACGCCACGCAGCGCCGAGTCGACCTGCTCGAGCGTGCCGGCGGCCGACTCGAGCCGCTCACGCAGCGGCCGTTCCTGGGCCTCGAGGTGCCCGGCCGCGGCGCGGAGGTCCTCCACCAGCAGCGCCGGCTGGGCGGGTGCCCGCTCGGCGCGGCGTCGGGCGATGGCGATGATCCCGCACATTCGACTCCACCCTCCTGTCAGCCTCGACCGTGCGGGAACCCCTCGGCCCCGTTCGACACGTCCTCGTGGAAGGCTAACAGCGACCCGCGCAGGTTCATCCTGCAGCGGCGAGCGCGCCGACCGCCGCCGCGAGGCGTTCCGCGGCGGCCGTGGCCCGCTCCTCGGTGGGTGCCTCTGCCATCACCCGCACGACCGGCTCGGTGCCGGAGGGGCGCAGCAGCACCCGGCCGTCCCCGCCGAGCTCGGACTCGACCGCCGCGATCTCGTGCGCGAGGCGCTCGGCGACGTCGGGCAGCGGGGTGGCGACGGCGACGTTGAGCAGCACCTGCGGGAGCCGGGTCATCGCCTCGGCGGCCAGGTCGGCCAGGGGGCGGCCCGCCCGCTGCACCAGGTCGAGCAGCACCACGGCGCTGAGGAGCCCGTCGCCGGTGGTCGCCAGGTCCGAGAAGATGATGTGGCCCGACTGCTCGCCGCCCAGCGAGTAGCCGCCTTCCTCGAGCGCCGCGAGCACGTGGCGGTCGCCGACCGGGGTGGTCACCACCTCGATGCCCTCCCGGGCCATCGCACGGTGGAACCCGAGGTTCGACATGACCGTCACGACCACCGCGCCGCCGGAGAGGCGCCCGCGGCGGGCGAGGTCGGTCGCGCACAGGGCGATGACCTGGTCGCCGTCGACGACCGCGCCGTGGTGGTCCACCGCCACCATCCGGTCGGCGTCGCCGTCGAACGCGATGCCCAGGTCGGCGCCGGTGTCGACCACGGTCCGGGACAACGCGGAAGGGTCGGTCGACCCGCAGCCCGCGTTGATGTTCGTCCCGTCGGGCTCGGTGCAGATCGCGTGGACCTGCGCGCCGAGGCGGGCCAGGGCGTCGGGTGCGACGTCGGAGTTGGCGCCGTTCGCGCAGTCCACGACGACGCGGAGCCCGTCGAGGCGGCGGCCCTCGGTCGCCGCCGTGACGGCCTGCACGTAGTGCTCGACCGCGCCGGGGTCGGAGGCGGGGACGCCGACCGCCGCGCCGGTGGGCCCGCCGTGCCCGGTGCCGGCGAGGAGCGCGCCGATCTCCGCCTCGAGTCGGTCCTGCGCCGCGTCGTCGAGCTTGCGGCCGCCCGCGGCGAAGACCTTCAGCCCGTTGTCCTCGTACGGGTTGTGCGACGCGGAGATCATCACGCCCGGGACGTCGTCACGGGCGCAGGTGGACGCGACCGCAGGGGTGGGGACGACGCCGAGGACCACCGCGTCCGCGCCCTCGGCGCAGATGCCCGCGACGACCGCGGCCTCGAGCATCGGCCCGGAGCGCCGCGTGTCGCGCCCGACGACGACGCGCCGGGCACCGGTCGTGCGCACGGTGGCACGGCCGATCGAGACCGCCGCCTCGACGGTGATCTCGTCGTTCGCCAGCCCGCGCACCCCGTCGGTGCCGAACCTGATCGCCACGGTCGCCGCCGGTGCGGTGCCCGACGTGCCGGTCAGCGCTTCGAGTACTGGGGCGCCTTGCGGGCCTTCTTGAGCCCGTACTTCTTGGACTCCTTCTCCCGTGCGTCACGGGAGAGGAACCCGGCCCGCTTCAGCACGGGGCGCAGCTCGGGGTCGATCGCGACGAGCCCGCGGGCGATGCCGAGGCGGACGGCGCCGGCCTGGCCGGTGACCCCGCCGCCGTGGATGGTGGCGTCGATGTCGTACTGCTCGCCCGTCTCGGTGAGTCGCAGCGGCTCCGAGAGGATCATCCGGTGCGTCGCGTTCGGGAAGTAGTCCTCGAGCGGGCGCCGGTTGATGGTGATGTTGCCCGACCCTTCACGGATCCGGACTCGGGCGACGGCGCGCTTGCGGCGACCGGTCGACTGGACGAGGGGGTGCGGCATCGCGACGACTCTCCCTTACGAACGGACTCGGGCAGCGGCCAGGTCGAGCGGCTGCGGCTTCTGGGCGGCGTGGGGGTGCTCGGGACCGGCGTACACCTTCAGCTTGGTGAGCATCTGGCGGCCGAGGCGGTTCTTGGGCAGCATGCCCCGGATCGTCCGGCGGATCGTCTCCTCCGGGCGCCGCTCGAGCAGCTCGCCGTAGGTGGCGGTGCGGATGCCGCTCGGGAAGCCGGTGTGGCGGTGCACGAGCTTGGACTCGGCCTTGTCACGGGTCAGCGCGACCTTCGCGGCGTTGACGATGATCACGTGGTCACCGGTGTCGAGGTGGGGCGAGAACGTGGGCTTGTGCTTGCCGCGCAGGATGCGGGCCACCTCGGACGCCATGCGACCGAGGGTGAGGCCCTCGGCGTCGACGACGTACCACGTCCGCTCGATCTCTGAGGCTCTGGGGGAATAGGTGCGCACTGCGCTCACTCTCTCTGCACGTGACGACGATCGAGTCCCGCACTGCGGTCGGGCCTCGTTCGGCGGATCGGGACCGGTCGGTGCCGCGGGATCCGGGATCGGAACGGACGCGGCTCGCTGGGCCGGGTGGACAAGTTAGCGGCGGGCCCGCCGACCTGCCAAGCGCGCGGCGCTCCCTGCCGAGCCGTGGCCGTCCTGCTCAGCTCGTGGCCGGCCCTCCGGCGACGGGCAGGGCGGGTTCGGCCGGAGGGTAGCCCACCTCCCACAGCACCAGGCCCTGGGGCGGGGCGAGGTTGCCCGCCGCCGCACGGTCGCGTGCCGCGATCACGGCCGGGAGGTCCGCGCACCGGGCACGGCCACGGCCGGCGTCGACGAGGGTGCCGACGATGCTGCGCACCATCTGGTGGCAGAACGACGAGGCGACGATCCCGAACCGCAGCAGCCGCGCGCCGTCGCCGCCGGGCGCGGCCGCGGGTGATCCGGGCAGGGGGACCTCCTCCCAGCCGGCGCCGTGCACCCGGCGCACCAGCGACGCGTCGGGGGTGGGCCGGCGGCAGAAGCTCGCGAAGTCGTGCTCGCCGACGAGCGCCGCCGCGCCGGCGCGCATGACCTCGAGGTCGAGCGCCTCGGGCACCCACCAGCTGGTCCGGGCGAGGAACGGGTCGGGCAGCCCCGCGTGCAGCACGGTGTAGCGGTAGCTGCGCCACGTCGCCGAGAAGCGCGCGTCGAAGTCCTCGCCCACGGCCGACACCGCGTGCACGACGATCCGCGGGGCCAGCATCGAGTTGAGCGACCGTTGCAGCCGGCGTGGGTCGACCCGGTCCTCGGGCGCGTCGAAGGTGACGACCTGGCCCCGGGCGTGCACCCCGGCGTCGGTCCGACCCGCGCAGGTCAGCGTGATGGGTGCGCCGAGCACGCGCTCGAGCGCGAGGCGCAGCTCACCGCCGACGGTCGGCACGCCGACGTTCTCGGCGAAGCCGCGGTAGTCGGTGCCGTCGTAGGCCAGGTCGAGCCGCACCCTCACGGTGCGTGGCTCAGACGAGCTCGATCTTCGCCATCGGGGCGTTGTCGCCCTGACGGGGGCCGAGCTTCAGGATGCGGGTGTACCCGCCCGGCCGGTCCGCGTAGCGGGGGCCGACCTCGTCCATCAGCTTCGCGGCGATCTCCTGGTCCCCCAGGAAGGCGAGGATCTGGCGGTGGTTGTGCAGCCCGCCCTTGCGCGCCTTGGTGATCATCTTCTCGGCGATCGGGCGGAGCGCCTTCGCCTTGGCCTCGGTGGTGACGATGCCCGTCGGCGAGGCGATGAGCGAGCACACGAGGTTGGCCATCATCAGGCGCTGGTGCTTCGCGTTCCCGCCGAAGCGGGGTCCCTTCTTCGGGGTCGCAGGCATGGAGGGTTCCTCTGGTCAGTCCCGACCGCGGAGCGACAGGCCCCACTGGTCGAGCTTCTCGATGACTTCGTCGAGCGACTTCTGGCCGAAGTTGGTGATGGCCAGCAGGTCGTCCTCGGTCTTGGTCAGCAGCTCGCCGATCGTGTTGATCTGCGCCCGCTTGAGGCAGTTGCGCGGACGCTCCGACAGGTCGAGCTCCTCGATGAGCCGGTCCATGTCGGGCGACGCGGCACCCGGCGACGCGGCCTCGGTGAGGGTGAGGCCCTCGGGCTCGTCGGTCATCTCGGCGACGAGGTCGATCAGCTCGCGCAGCGTCGCGCCGGCGGACGACAGCGCCTCGCGGGGCGTCTTCGCGCCGTCGGTCTCGATCTCGAGCACCAGGCGGTCGTAGTTCGTGGACTGCTCGACGCGCACCGGCTCGACCGAGAAGGTCACGCGGCGCACCGGCGAGAAGATCGCGTCGATCGGGATCACGCCGATCGTCGAGGTGCTGCGGCCGGTGCCGGAGAGGTAGCCCTTGCCGCGCTCGACGGTCAGGTCGACCGCGAGGCGGCCCTCGCCGCCGATGGTCGCGATGTGCAGGTCCTTGTTGAGGACCTCGACGTCCGCGGTGGTGATGATGTCACCGGCGGTGACCTCGGCGGGGCCCGTCACGTCGAGGCGCAGGGTGACCGGCTCGTCGGAGGTGGAGGTCACCACCACGTCCTTGAGGTTCAGGATGATGTCGGTGACGTCCTCGGTGACCCCGGCGATCGTGTCGAACTCGTGCAGGGCATCGTCGAAGCGGACCTGGGTGATGGCAGCACCGGGGATCGACGACAGCAGCGTTCGCCGGAGCGAGTTGCCGAGGGTGTGGCCGAAGCCGGGCTCGAGCGGGCTGATGGCGAACCTCTGGAGGTTGCCGTCCTCCTCGTCGATGGCCTCCACGGTGGGGCGCTGAATGACGAGCATCTGTTGCGTACCTCGATGGACGTGTGCGGGCGGTTGTGGATCGGGTGCGGCGGGGGCTACTTGGAGTAGAGCTCGACGATGAGATGCTCGCGTACGGGCACATCGATGTGCTCGCGCAGCGGGAGCTCCCGGACGGTGACCTCCTGGCCACCGTCGGCCGACTCGAGCCACGGTGGCGGCGTCCTGCCGAGGGTGTCCATGTTGAACTGGACGACGATCATCTGGCGGGCCTTGTCGCGCAGGCGGATGACGTCGCCCTTGCGGACGCGGTAGCTGGGGATGTCGACCCGACGGCCGTTGACGTCGATGTGGCCGTGGTTCACGAACTGGCGGGCCTGCGGCCGGGTCGCCGCCCACCCGGCGCGGTACACGACGTTGTCGAGCCGCAGCTCGCAGTACCGCAGGAGGTTCTCGCCGGTCACGCCGTGCCGGCGGTTCGCCTCCTCGTAGAGGTTGCGGAACTGCTTCTCGGACATGCCGTAGGTGTGGCGCGCCTTCTGCTTCTCCTGCAGCTGCAGCAGGTACTCGCTCACGTTCCCGCGGCGGCGGGTGCGGCCGTGCTCCCCGGGCGGGTACGGCCGCTTGTCCATCGCCTTGTTCTCGCCCGAGGTGCCCCAGATGTTGGTGCCGAGCCGGCGGGAGACGCGGGCGCGGGGTCCGGTGTAGCGGGACATGTGCTCAGAGCCTCCGACGCTTGGGGGGACGGCAGCCGTTGTGCGGGACCGGGGTCACGTCCTTGATGCCGGTGACCTCGATGCCCACGTTCTGGATGGAGCGGATCGCGGTCTCCCGGCCGGAGCCGGGGCCCTTCACGACCACGTCGACCTTGCGGACGCCGTGCTCCATCGCCCGGCGCGCCGCCTGCTCGGCGGCCATCTGCGCGGCGAACGGGGTGGACTTGCGCGACCCCTTGAACCCGACGTTGCCGGCCGACGCCCAGGACAGGACGTTGCCCTCCTGGTCGGTGATCGACACGATCGTGTTGTTGAAGGAGCTCTTGATGTGCGCCACCCCGTGGGTGACGTTCTTGCGTTCCTTCCTACGGGGGCGACGACCCCCGGCGGGTGGCTTGGCCATTACTTGCGGACCTTCTTCTTGCCGGCGACGGTCTTCTTCGGGCCCTTGCGGGTCCGGGCGTTGGTGTGGGTGCGCTGCCCGCGGACGGGCAGGCCGCGGCGGTGGCGGAGCCCCTGGTAGGAGCCGATCTCCATCTTCCGCTTGATGTTCTGGTTGACCTCGCGGCGGAGGTCGCCCTCGACCTTGAGGCTCTCCTCGATGTAGTTCCGGATCCGGGTGACCTCAGCGTCGGTGAGGTCGCGCACCCGGGTCGACTCGTCGATGTCCGTCGCGGCGCAGACCTGCTGGGCCATGGTCCGGCCGATTCCGTAGATGTAGGTGAGGGCGATGACGAGGCGCTTCTCCCGAGGGATGTCGACGCCGGCGATTCGTGCCATGTGCGCTGTTCCTTGAACCTTCCTGGGTCCTAGCCCTGCCGCTGCTTGTGGCGCGGGTTGTCGCAGATGACCATCACGCGCCCGTTGCGGCGGATCACCTTGCACTTCTCACACATCTTCTTGACGCTCGGTCGAACCTTCATGGGTCTCTCCGGACCGGTGTCCGGCCCTTGTCGATCGCTCGTGCCCGTTCCCGACGGACGGTCACTTGTAGCGGTAGGTGATCCTGCCGCGGGACAGGTCGTAGGGGGTCAGCTCCACTTGCACCCGGTCCCCCGGGAGGATCCGGATGTAGTGCATCCGCATCTTGCCGGAGATGTGCGCCAGCACCTTGTGGCCGTTCTCGAGCTCCACCCGGAACATGGCATTGGGCAACGGCTCGATGACGGTACCTTCGAGGACGATGGCGTCATCCTTGGGCTTGGCCAGAGCTGAGTCCTCCTGTACGGCCCCTGGGGGCGGGACGCTGGACGGGAACGGCGGCGCGCGCACCGCCACGGGCGGGGCGCGGGCCGACGGACAACAATAGAGGACCACCCCCGCGCGATCAAAGGCGGCTTCGTGCGAGGGGTCGCGGCCCGGTGCGAGGGGTCGGCGGCGCCGGCTCAAGGGGCGCCCCGTGGTGCCGATGCAGAGGGGATGGCTTCCACGTCCGCTCCGGAGCGGCTCCCCGACGAGGAACGAGCTGCACGCCGGAGCGGAGGCGGGGTGGTGCGGGCCGCGGCACTCTCGTTCCTCCTCGTGCTCGCCGTGTACTCCTCCTCGAACGTCAGCGACTTCGGTGACGGCTACCTGGCGCTGCCGACCGCCCACAGCCTGCTGTACCAGCGGGACCTCGACCTCGGGGAGTTCTCCGGGGAGCCGTTCTTCGAGGAGCACTACGGGATGGTCCGCGTCGGGGGCAGGGACGTCGACTACTTCCCCTACCTGACCGCCGTGTTCGCCACCCCGGTGGTGGCCGCATGGGACGTGCTGGGCGTCGCGGGCATCACGACGAGCTCCGAGGAGCTCATCCGCGGCGGGCGGATGCGGCAGCTGCAGATCCTCGCCGCCAGCACGGTCACCGCCGCCGCGGCCGTCGTGCTCGCGCTCGTCACCCGGCGGCTCCTCCTGCTCTCGATCCGGGCCCGGCGCGGGGACGGCGCGGCGCAGGGCAGCGGCGGGCAGGGCGCGGCCGGCTCGGGGGCGTGGCTCGGTCCGGACCACCGCTGGGCGCTGCCGGTGTACGCCACGGTGATCGCGCTCGGCACGACGTTGTGGTCGACCGCCAGCCGGGCCCTGTGGCAGCACGGGCCGAGCGTGCTCGTGTGCGGCTCGGCCCTGCTGTGCGTGGTCCACCTGCTGGGCAGCGACGACCCGCGTCGCCGGCGTCGGCTCGCGCTGGCCGCCGGGGTGCTGGCCGGGCTCTCCTACTGGGCGCGGCCGACGAACGCGGTGCTGTGCGTCGCGCTCGTGGGTCTGCTCGCCTGGCGTCGGCGTGCCGCGGTGGTGCCGTTCGTCGCGGGAGCGGCGGGGATCCAGGTGCTCGTGGTGGCGGCGAACCTCGTGCTGCTCGGCCGTGCGCTGCCGCCGTACTTCACCGCCTCGCGGGTGGGGTGGCACGGGCAGCTGCCGGAGGCCGCCGCCGCGAACCTGGTGAGCCCCGCCCGGGGCCTGTTCGTGTTCAGCCCGTTCCTGCTGGCGGCGCTCCTCCTGCTGCTCCCCCGCCGCTGGTCGCGGCTCGGCGCGGACCTGCAGGCGGTGGTCGTCGCCGCCGTGCTCGGCTCGCTGGGCTACCTGCTCGCCGTGTCGGCCTACGGGGAGAAGTGGTGGGCCGGGCACAGCTACGGCCCGCGCTTCATGACCGAGGCGGTGGTGCTGCTCGCGCCGCTCGCGCTCGTGGTGATCTTCGGGCCGGGTGAGGATCACGGGTCCCCGGCGACGGGCCACGCGGGGAGCCGATGGCGGCTGCTCGGCGTGATGGCGATCGCCGCGTCGGTGTTCACCCACATGATGGGCGCGCAGGTCGCGGGGGTGCGCTGCTGGAACCGCGAGCCGGTCGACGTGGACCGCGACCCGTCGATCGTGTGGGACGTGGCACGGCCCCAGGTGCTCGAGGGGGCGCGGCTCGTGATCCGCGGTGAGGTCCAGGAGGCCGCCGGGCGCGAGTGCGCCAGCTGACCGCTGCTCCTGCGCCCCGGGACGGGCGGTCAGCCGCCGTAGTTCATGCGGGTGTCCTCCATTCGCAGCACCGGGGTGCCCTCGGGCTTGAGGAAGCCCGCGTCGACGACCTCGCCGACGAAGAAGGTGTGCTGGCCGGCCTCCAGCCGGTCGACCACGCGGCAGTCGAGGAACGCGGCCGCCTGGCTCAGGATCGGCGCACCGGTCACCCGCTCCACGTACGGGAACCCGTTGAGCGTGCGCGCCTCGAGGTCGACCTCGACCGGCTTGGTGAACTTGCGCACGATCGCCCGGTCCTCGCGGTCCACGAAGCTCAGCGCGAAGCACCCGCCCGCCTCGACGAGCTCGTGGGTGTACGCGGTGCGCTCGACGCCGACGCCCACGAGCTTGGGGTCGAAGCTGATCTGGCTGACCCAGTTGATCGTCATGCCGTTGCGCCGCTCGGCCCCGTCGGTGCTGCCGAGCACGTACAGCCCGTAGGGCATCGTCCACATGACGCGGCGGCGCAGCTTGTCGTACTCGACCTGCTGGTCCTCGGTCTCGACCCCGGGCGGGTAGGGCCCGATCGGTCCGGTGCCTCCTGGTTCGGCCATCCCGCCACCGTAACGCCCCGCCGTCACGGTCCCGCCCGCGTCAGGCGCAGCCCTCGTCGTCGCCCCAGACGTCGACGCCGCTGAGCTTCACGGCCTCGACGACGTCGTCGCGCAGGTAGAAGGCGAGGGCGTGATCGCCCCGCCGTACGCCCGCGACGCGCCGGTAGTACGCGATCAGGCCGTCGGTCGGCGTGGCGTCCGGATCGGGGTCGTCGACGACGAGCTCGTCGCCGTAGATCCGCTCCAGCGTCGCCAGCGTGGTGCCGACCCCGACGCCC
Source organism: uncultured Microthrixaceae bacterium (assembly GCA_965651815.1). GTDB lineage: Bacteria > Actinomycetota > Acidimicrobiia > Acidimicrobiales > Microtrichaceae > CBFGTJ01. Next base: position 18,410 of record CBFGTJ010000044.1, read on the forward strand.
GACGCCGTCCGGTAGGTCGTGTTGCGACGGAGGTAGACAGCCGAGAGCACCGGCGTCCCGCCGGAGGCGTCGACCAGGCCCGTCGGCGTCTGCTGCGGGTCGTCGTGGGACGAGCCGCGCCGACCGCGTGGCCAGTAGCCACAGGGAGGGTTCTCCTCGATGAGCACCTCCGCGCTCGACACGCGCTGGCCGAGCGCCACCTCGCCGATGCGGTCGAAGGTGATCTCCCGCCCGGGCTCGGGCAGCGCGAGGTCCGGGCCCTGGACGGGTGGCGGCCCCGAGCGGTCGGTGGGCAGCCGGACCGCGGAGGCCGAGGTCGGCTGCACCTCGAGACGCTGCGGCGGATGTCCACCGCCGATGTCGACCTGCATCTTGAAGCGGTCGGGTAGGCGCGCTCGGTCGAGGGCGACCCCGTAGGTCCTTGCCGAGCGCGACTCGGCGCACTCGTCCGGACGCTGCGAATCGTCGAACACCGGCTCGTACCACCCGCCGTCCTCGACGAAGGCCACGAGCTGCTCGCCGCAGGCGGCCATGCGGGTGAACGACACCACCACCCACCGGTCGAAGTCCACCTCCGG
>CBFGTJ010000045.1:0-18935 GCA_965651815.1 uncultured Microthrixaceae bacterium
GCCAGAGGAACTTGCCCTCGTCGGACTTGCGGAACCAGTTGACCCAGAAGAGCTTCGGGAGCTTGTCCTCGCCGACGATCCTGCCCATCTCGAGCCAGTGGGCGATGTAGTCGCCGATGTTGTAGCCCATGAACGGCAGCATCGCGAACGGGTCGAAGCGGACCTCCCCGACGGTGCCGGCCGCCGCAGCGGTCTTCTCGGAGCTCATCACCGAGCCGAGGAAGGTGCCGTGCTGCCAGTTGAACGACTGGGTCACGAGCGGCACGTTGGTCGCCCGGCGGCCACCGAAGAGGATCGCCGAGATCGGGACGCCGGCGGGGTCCTCCCACTCCGGGGCGATCGACGGGCACTGCGACGCCGGGGTGGTGAACCGGGCGTTCGGGTGGGCGGCCGGGGTGCCCGACTCGGGCGTCCAGTCGTTGCCCCTCCAGTCGATGAGGTGCGCCGGCGGCTCGTCGGTCATGTCCTCCCACCACACGTCGCCGTCGTCGGTCTTCGCGACGTTGGTGAAGATGGAGTTGCCCCACAGGGTGGCCATCGCGTTCGGGTTCGTCTTCTCCGAGGTGCCGGGGGCCACGCCGAAGAAGCCGGCCTCGGGGTTGATCGCGTAGAGCCGCCCGTCCGGGCCCGGCTTCATCCAGGCGATGTCGTCACCGATCGTCTCGACCTTCCACCCTGGCAGCGTCGGGATCAGCATCGCCATGTTGGTCTTGCCGCACGCGGAGGGGAACGCCGCGGCGATGTACTTCTTCTCGCCCTCGGGCGGGGTGATGCCCAGGATGAGCATGTGCTCGGCCATCCACCCCTCGTCGCGGGCCATGGTCGAGGCGATGCGCAGCGCGAAGCACTTCTTGCCGAGCAGGGCGTTGCCGCCGTAGCCGGAGCCGTACGACCAGATCTCGCGGGTCTCGGGGAAGTGCGAGATGTACTTGTTGTCGGCGTCGCAGGGCCACGGCACGTCCTCGCGGGTGTTGCCGTCCGCGTCGACGAGCGGGTAGCCGACCGAGTGCACGCACGGCACGAAGTCGCCGTCGCCCAGGACGTCGAGGGCGCCCTGGCCCATGCGGGTCATGATCCGCATCGACACCGCGACGTAGGCGGAATCGGTGAGCTGCACGCCGATGTGGGCGATCGGCGAGCCGAGCGGCCCCATCGAGAACGGCACCACGTACATGGTGCGGCCGCGCATCGCGCCCCGGTACAGCTCGAGCATCTCGGCCTTGAGCTCGGCCGGGTCACGCCAGTTGTTGGTCGGGCCGGCGTCGATCTCGCGCTCGGAGGCGATGAACGTGCGGTCCTCGACGCGGGCCACGTCGCTCGGGTCGGAGAGCGCGAGGTAGCTGTTCGGCCGCTTGGCCTCGGACAGCTTCTCGAACGTGCCCTGGTCGACCAGCAGCTGGCAGAGGCGGTCGTACTCCTCGGCGGTTCCGTCGCACCACTCCACGCCGTCCGGCTGGAGGATCTCCGTCCACTCGTTCACCCAGTCGATGAGCTTCTGGTTGGTGGTGGTTCCTGCCATTGGATCCTCGATTCTGTACCGCGCGACCGCTCGGCCACTCGGGTGAGATCAACCGGTGGCCGCGGTGCGGCCGCCGTCCGGGCCCGTCCTTGGTCAGCTCTCCGGGGCAGGCTCGGCGTGGCCCAGGAACGCCGGCGTCCCCATGTCCACCTCGGAGCCGAGGCTCAGCGCGGTGGCACGACCTTCGGTGTCCAGCTCGAAACGTACCCGCTGCCCTTGGCGGAGCATGCGGAACAGCGACCCCTCGAGCGCGTCGGGCGCAAGGTCGAACTCGTTCAAGTCGGACTCCCGCACGACGATGCCGTCGCCGGTCGCGGGGTCGTAGGACTTGATCACGCCTTGCACCTGCATCGCTCCTGGTCGCCTCGGCTGGCTCAGGCAGCGTAGGCGTCGGCGGTCGGGCGCGGCAAAGCCGCGGCGAGCGGGCCGCGGGGGAGGATCAGGCCTCGGCGCGGGCGCGCACGGCCGGCTTCTGCACCTTGCCGGCCTTGATGCAACGGGTGCAGACGTTCATGCGCTTGGTGGTGGAGCCGACCTGCACGCGGATCCGCTGGATGTTCGGGTTCCAGCGGCGCTTCGTCCGCCGGTGCGAGTGGCTGAGGCTCATGCCGAAGATCGGCTTCTTGTCGCAGACTTCACAAACGGCGGCCATGGTGGTTCTTCTCGTGCGCTCGGGGGACGGGGTCCTGCTCCGGACCAGCGGACCACGATAGCGCACGGCCCCGCGCCGTCCCAGCGGGCGCCGAGCGCCGGGCACCCGGCCGGTAGCATCGGCACCGATGCCGGCTCCCGCGACGCTCGCCACCGCAGAGCTCCTCGACGCCCTCCGGGACGTGGCCGGCGTGCTGGCCGACCACGCGGCGGCGCTCGACCGCCTCGAGCGCCCGGTCGACTGGGACGGCGACGGTGCGGACGCTGCGGACGCCGAGACGGACGGGGGAGAGCCCGGCCCGACCCCCGGGTCGGACCAGGCCGAGGTGCTGGCCGCCGCGGTCGCCGAGGCGGAGGGCACCACGAACCTGCCGGAGCTGGGTGACCGACTCGTCGCCGGTGCGCAGCGGCGGGCGAGCTCGACCGCCTCGCGCGGGTTGGCGACGGTGCTGGGCGGGCTGGCCGAGTCGGTGCGCAACGCCGACCGCCTCGACGCCGAACGGTTCGCCCTCGGGCTCGAGCTCGCCGCCGAGCGGATGGCGCCGCGCGACGACGGCGCGCACGCGGGCACCCTGCCCGCGGTGGTCGCCGCCGCGGCGGACGGTGCGCTCTCCGCCCTGGACGCGGGCGCGGAGCTCGTGGACGTCGTCGTCGCCGCGGCCGACGACGGGCTGGCGGAGCTCGAGTCCGGCCCGCTGCGCAACCCGGCGCTCGTCGAGCGCGGCGTGGTCGACGCCGCGGCGGCGGGGTTCCTGCTCGTCCTCGACGCGCTGGCCAGCGTCCTGACCGGTGAGCCGCTCCCCGCGGCGCCGATGCGGCCGGGGGAGCCGGGTGCGGGCGCCCCGCTCGAGGGGGTGCCGCGGTACCGGGTGAGCTGCCGCGTCGAACCCCACGACGGGTGCGGGATCGAGGCCGCGGCGTGGCTGGAGTCCTCCTGGCACGAGCTCGGCGAGGTCGAGACCTTCGAGACGTCCGCGCCGCGCTGGCGGCTCAGCGTCCTCACGGCCCGGCCGGGCGCCGCGGTCGAGGCGCTCTGGGACGTCGGCCGGCCACGCGACCTCGACATCGCGCTCGTGGCGCCCGGGACGTGACGGGCCGCCAGGCCGACGCCCCGGCAGCGGACGTCGGGGCCGACCCGATCACGCTCGGCGAGCTGGCGGACAAGGACGTCTCGGTGCTGAAGGGCGTCGGGCCCAAGAAGCTCGAGGGGTTGCGCGCACTCGGGATCGGGGACCTCCACGCGCTGCTCACCCACTACCCGCGGCGCTACGTCGACCGGACCCGCGAGGCGCGCATCTCGGATCTCCGGGTGGGGGAGGAGGCGCTGGTGATCGGCCGGGTCGCGTCGGTGTCCGCGCAGCGCACCCGCAACCGCAGGGTGATGGTGCACGCGGAGGTGCGCGACGCGACCGGCTCGATGCGCGTCACCTTCTTCAACCAGCCCTGGCGCGAGCGCCAGCTCTCGGCGATCTCCGGCGAGGTGGCGTTCTTCGGCAAGGTCGAGTCGTTCCGCGGGCGCCGGCAGATGACCAACCCCGTCGTGGACCTCGTGGGGGACCGAACGGGGCGGATCGTCGCGATCTACCCGCTCAGCGAGAAGTCCGGGCTGTCGACCTGGGAGATCGGGGAGTGGGTGGACCAGACGCTGCGGCGCAGCGCGCGCCGGGGGCTCGCCGACCCGGTCCCCTCGTGGGTCCTCGAGCGCTGGGACCTGCCGTCCCGCGGCGCCGCGCTGCGCGGCATCCACCAGCCGGAGTCGATGGCGCACATGGCCGACGCCCGCCGGCGCCTCGTGTTCGACGAGCTGCTCCGGCTGCAGCTCACCCTCGTGCAACGCAAGCGCGAGCTGGAGCGGAGCTCCAAGGGGATCGTGCAGGCGACCGGGGAGGAGGAGGGCGCCGCGCCCGGCCTCGTCCGCCGCTTCCTCGAGGGGCTGAGCTACGAGCTCACCGGGGCGCAGCAGCGCGCCGTGCGCGAGATCTTCGAGGACCTCGCCTCACCGGTGCCGATGCACCGGCTCCTGCAGGGGGACGTCGGCGCCGGCAAGACCGTGGTCGCGGTCGCCACGCTGCTCGCCGCGGTCCAGGGCGGCCACCAGGGCGCCCTGATGGCACCCACCGAGGTGCTCGCCGAGCAGCACGCCGCGTCGGTGCGCGCGCTGCTCGACGGCCTGACGGTCGCGGAGCCCGGCAGCCTCCTCGGCGAGCGCCCGCTCGCGGTCGCGCTGCTGACGGGGCGGACCCGTGCCGCGGAGCGCCGCCGCATCCTCGCGGGGCTCGCGGACGGGACGGTGGACATCGTGATCGGCACCCACGCCCTCATCCAGGACGCGGTGGAGTTCCGCTCCCTCGGCGCGGTGGTCGTCGACGAGCAGCACCGGTTCGGCGTGGAGCAGCGCGCCGCGCTGCGCGCGACCAACGCGGACGGCACCGTGCCCGACGTGCTCGTGATGACCGCCACGCCGATCCCCCGGACCGCGGCGATGACCGTCTACGGCGACCTCGACGTGACCGTCCTCGACGAGCTGCCGCCGGGGCGCACGCCGATCAGCACCACCTGGGCCCGCGACGAGGCCGCGGTGCACGCGGCGTGGGAGCTCGTGCGGGCCGAGGTGGCGGCGGGGCGGCGTGCCTACGTCGTCTGCCCGCTCGTCGAGGACTCCGACAAGATGGAGGCCGCCTCGGCCGAGCAGACCTACGCGGAGCTCGCGGACGGCGAGCTCGCCGGGCTCGACCTGGGTCTGCTGCACGGCAGGGTGCCCGCCGAGGACAAGCAGCAGGTCATGGAGGAGTTCCGCGCCGGCCGGATCGACGTGCTCGTCGCCACCACCGTCATCGAGGTCGGCGTGGACGTGCCGGAGGCCACCGTCATGGTCATCCTCGACGCGGACCGGTTCGGCATCGCCCAGCTGCACCAGCTGCGGGGTCGGGTCGGCCGCGGCGCGGACGCGAGCCACTGCGTGCTGGTGACCGGCGAGGAGGTCTCCGCGGAGGCGGAGGAGCGGCTGCGGGCGATGGTGCGCACGACCGACGGTTTCGAGCTCGCGGAGGTCGACCTCGACCTGCGCGGCGAGGGAACGGTGATGGGCGAGCGCCAGAAGGGCCGCAACGACCTGAAGCTCGCGTCGCTGCGCCGCGACCGGGAGTGGGTCGAGCGGGCCCGCGAGGTCGCGGTCGAGCTCGTGGGCGACGGCACCGGGCTCGAGGCGCACCCGCTGCTGGTAGAGGAGCTCGACCTGGTGCTCGACGAGGAGGACCGCGAGTTCCTCGCGAAGTCCTGAACGCCCGCGCTCAGCCGATGACGGCCGACGGCGGCAGCGTCGGCAGCGACGAGTCCGGGGCGAACGCGATGACCAGCGCCATGCCGTCCTCGGCGAACGGGATGCGGTCGGGGTCGGTCACCACCGTGAGGATGCCCTTCCCGCTGGACACGGCATCCGCGGAGTAGACCCAGGCCTGGACCGCCCCGGGGGTGGTGCCGCACATGTCGCCGGTCCGGAAGGTGTGGCCGCCGAGGGCGATGTCCTCGTCGCCGACCTCGATCTCGGTCGGCACGACGTCGGCGGGCAGGCGGAGCACACCGGTGCGCAGTGTCGCCCCGATCGCCTCGGCGTAGCTGCCGAGGGTCGCGGCGTGACCCGTGGCGGCCTCGTCGGTCGGCTCGACCACGGCCTTGCCGCCCTTGGTGGCGCTGACCCCGTCGACGGGTCCGCCCTCGGGCGCCTCGATGAACTGGCCGCAGACGCTGATCCCGACCGGGATCTCCCAGCGGTCGCCCACCGACGGGCCGGGGCCGATCGCCGCCGCGTCCTCGACCGAGCTCAGCTCGCCCATCCCGTGGTGGGCGTGGCCGCCGTAGGGGCTGGTGGTGCTCGGCGCGTCGTCCGGCTCGCGAGCCGGGGTGCCGCGGCCCTCGTCGTCGCCGCCGCAGCCGGTGAGGAGCAGCGCGACGGCGGCGAGGAGCGCGGGAACGGACCGTCGGGGGGTCGTCAGGTTCACGCGTCGACTCTACGCCGCGGTGGGTCGTCCCTCCGGTGGTCGTGCGGCACGGCCCTAGAGTCGCTGCGTGACCGCGCCACAGCCGAGTGGAGCACCCCTGCGCACGCTCCGCCGAGCGAGGCCGAGCCGCTGATGCGCGTCGTCGCGGGCTCCGCGCGCGGGCGGCGGCTGGTCGCCCCGCCCGGCACCGAGGTGCGGCCGACCACCGACCGCGTGCGCGAGGCGGTGTTCAACGCGCTCGGATCGAGGGACGCCGTCGTCGGAGCGACGGTGCTCGACCTCTTCGCGGGGTCGGGCGCCCTCGGCATCGAGGCGTTGTCGCGGGGCGCCGCGCACGCCACCTTCGTCGACTCCTCACCCCGCGCCCTCGAGGCGGTCCGCACGAACCTCGACCACTGCGGGCTCGCCGACCGGGCGAGCGTGGTCCGGGCGGACGCGGTGGAGCACGTGCGGCGCGGCGGGATCGATGCCGACCTGGTGTTCCTCGACCCGCCGTACGCCTTCGACGGGTGGCAGGAGCTGCTCGACGCCCTGCCCGCGTGCACCGCCGTCGTGGAGTCCGACCGGGAGGTCGAGCCGCCCGAGGGGTGGCGGGTTCTGAGGTCGCGCCGATACGGCGGTAGCGTGGTCCTCATCATCGAGAAGTCGGACCGTGACGAACACGGCCAGACCGCTGCGGAGGACCGTTCGTGACGGTGGTGCTGTACCCCGGGTCGTTCGACCCGATCCACAACGGGCACGTCGAGATCGTCGAGACCGCGGCGCGCCTGTTCGACCGCGTCGTCGTCGCGGCGATGCGGAACCCGCAGAAGGGTGAGCCGCTGTTCACCCTGGAGGAGCGCCAGGAGCTCATCGAGGACTCCCTCGCGCACCTCGACAACGTCGCGGTCACGATGTTCTCGTCACTGGTGGTCGACCTCGCGAAGGAGGTCGGCGCCCACTTCATCATCAAGGGCCTCCGGGCGGTGTCGGACTTCGAGTCCGAGCTGCAGATGGCCCAGATGAACCGCTCGATCTCCGGCGTGGACACCCTGTTCATCCCGTCCGCGTCGAGGAACTCCTTCCTGGCCTCGAAACTGATCCGGGAAGTGGCACGATTCGGGGGCGACGTGACGACCATGGTCCCCGCCCCTGTCGCCAACCGACTCAAGGTGAAGTACCCGACGAACCGGCAGGACCTCGGCTGACGACGCTGCGCACCTCTGCGATGGGCACCACTGCCATGGAGAGCCAATGAGTCCCCGAGCCTTCGACGAGCTGGACCAGCGGTCCGGCGGGCGCCAGCCACGCGAGCGGCGCCGTGACGCGCCCGATGCGCAGTACCGGGCGCCCGAGGCGGAGGAGATCCTCCGGCGGGTGATCGACATCATCGACAGCTCGCCGGGCATGCCCATGTCGGCGTCGGTGCGCGTCAACAAGGAGGAGGTCCTCGAGCTGCTCGAGGAGGCGGTGTCCCGCCTGCCCGACGAGCTCCGCTCCGCCCGGTGGCTGCTCAAGGAGCGCGAGGAGTTCCGCGCACGGTCGCGGCGCGAGGCCGACGAGCTCATCGCCGAGGCCAAGGCGAGGGTCGCCCACATGGTGCAGCGCCAGGAGGTCGTGAAGGCCGCCGAGCAGCGCGCCGCGCAGATCATCGAGGACGCCGAGGCCGCCGCGCGGCGCATGCGGCGCGAGACCGAGGACTACTGCGACCAGAAGCTGGCCAGCTTCGAGAACGTGCTGGCCCGCATCTCCAAGACCGTGGCCGCCGGTCGGCAGCGCCTCTCCGCGCCGACCATCGAGGAGGCCGAGCTCGGTGGGCGCGAGGAACCCGGGACCGGTTCCACGCCAGCGGCGAAGCCGCCCGTGTTCGACCAGGACCGTTGACGCGTTCGCCGCTCCGCATCGGCGTCGCCGAGCTGCGGCGCCGGCCGGGCAACCAGCAGCAGGTGCAGCGGGTGGTCGAGGTCGGCGGCGTCGCGGTGTCCACCGCGGAGGTGCCCGAGGACGCCGAGGTGGTCGTCGAGGTCACCCTCGAGTCGCTCACCGACGGGGTGCGGGCACGCGGCGTGGTCCGGGTGCCGTGGGAGGGCGCCTGCCGCCGCTGCCTCGGTCCCACCGGCGGGGTCATCGAGATGTCCGTCGACGAGGTCTACAAGGACCAGCCCGACGAGGGTGAGACGCTCCCGGTGGAGGGCGACTCGATCGACCTGGGCCCGGTGGTGCACGACGCGACGGTGCTGGCCCTGCCGCTCGCACCGCTGTGCGGGCCCGACTGCGCGGGTCCGGACCCCGAGCAGTTCCCGGTCCGCACCCCTGGCCCGGACGACGGGGTCGCCGACGGCGAGGACGAGGCCGCGGAACGGCCGATCGATCCCCGCTGGGCCGCCCTGGAGCAGCTCCGCTTCGACTCCGGTGGCGACGAGTAGCTAGGATCGGACGTCCCGCGTTCGGCGCCCGACCGGGCGTGACCGACCGCCGCGCCACTCCTGACTGCAGAGACGACCAATGGCTGTTCCGAAGAAGAAGACCTCGAAGTCCAAGAGCCGCAGCCGCCGCGCTGCGAACTGGACCCTCAAGCCGGCGCCGCGCAGCACCTGCCCGCGCTGCAGCGCCGTGAAGCTGCCGCACGTCGTCTGCGGGAACTGCGGCTGGTACGGCGGCCGCCAGGCGATCGACGTCGACTGACGCCCGCCGGTTCGCGTGGCGCCCGGTGGTCGCCGGGGCGCGACCACCCGAACGGTACAGTGACCGACGTTCAGGGGTGTCCACGCACCCCGTAGACCCAGGAGACCGAGATCCACCGTGCCAGCCGAGACGGACGCCAGTGAGGGCAAGATCGACCGAGACCGCGTGCTGGACGTCATCCGCGAGCAGCTCGCCGAGATCCTCGAGGTCGACGCCGCCGGCATCGGCGAGGGGGACTCGTTCACCGAGGACCTGCACCTGGGGTCGCTGGAGTTGATCGAGCTCGTCGAGGCGATCGAGCAGGAGTTCGCCGAGCACCGGGAGGACTTCCGGATCGAGGACGAGGATCTCGAGGACCTGAAGTCGGTGCGGGATGCCGTCGACTACGTCGTCGCGAGACTCTGAGGTCACCGCCGTCGACCCCCGCGACGACCTCTGTGACCTGCTGGCCTACCGGTTCGCCGACCCGGAGCTCCTGGAGCTCGCCCTCCGGCACCGCTCCTGGTGCGCCGAGAACGGCGCCGTTCCCTCCAACGAGCGGCTCGAGTTCCTCGGCGACGCGGTGCTCGGCCTGGTGGTGACCGACCACCTGTACCGGGCCGCACCCGAGACGAGCGAAGGCGTCCTCGCCCGGCACCGCTCCGAGCTCGTGAGCGCCGCCGCGCTCGCCGCGGTGGCGCGGTCCGTCCGCCTCGGGGCCGCGCTCGCGCTCGGCAAGGGCGAGGAGGCGACCGGCGGGCGGGAGAAGACCTCGATCCTCGCCGACGGCATGGAGGCCGTGATCGGCGCGGTGTACCTCGACGGCGGGCTCGGCGCGGCGACGACGCTGGTGCTCCACCTGCTCGAGGACCGGATCGAGGAGGTGCTCCACGGCGGCCTCGCGAGCGACCACAAGTCCCGCCTCCAGGAGCTCGCCGCCCGCCGCTTCGGCCAGCTGCCCCGGTACGTGCTGCGCGACGAGGGCCCCGAGCACGAGAAGCAGTTCTGGGCCCGCGTCGAGCTCGCCGGCCGGGCGTGGGGTGAGGGGAGCGGCCGCACCAAGAAGCAGGCGGAGCAGGCCGCGGCCCGCCACGCCTACGAGCGCCTCGAGCAGGAGCCGCCCGAACCCACCGGCGACGAGCCGGCGGAGCTGTCCAGCGCCGGCAGCGGCGCCCCGACGAGTACGACGCAGGGAGAACCACATGCCTGAGCTTCCGGAGCTCGAGATCCTGCGCAGGGACCTCGACCGCGAGGTCGGGGAGCGCAAGGTCAAGTCCGTCGAGGTCCCGGTGGCCGGGGTCGCCAAGCACCCCACCAAGAAGGGGCTCATCGCGGCGCTGGAGGGCGCGAAGTTCAGCGGTGTCACGCGGCGCGGGATGCTCCTGCTGTTCGGCGTGGAGGGCACCCACCTGCTGGTCATGTCGCTGGGGGAGCACAGCCGCCTGCTGCGGGCCGCGGCCAAGGACGAGGTCGCCCCGGGCACGGCGCTGATCCTCACCTTCACCCAGGGTGGGCAGCTCCGGCTGATCGACCCGAAGAAGGAGGCGGCCGTCGAGTTCCTCCCCGCCGAGGAGCTCGAGGAGCGCCACCCCGAGCTCACCGAGCTGGGCCTCGACACCGTCGACGAGCCCATCTCCTGGACCACCTTCGGCGAGGCGCTGCTGCGCCGCGACGGCAAGCTGAAGTCGGTGCTGATGGACCCGACGTTCCTGGTCGGCATCGGCCCCATGTACTCCGACGAGATCCTCTTCCACGCCGGCCTCCGCTACGACCGGCCGACCTCCTCGCTGTCCGCCCAGGAGATCCGACGCCTCTACCGGGCCGTCGTCGAGACCGTGCACGAGGCGATCAAGCACGGTGGCACCTCGCTCGGCGAGGACGGCTGGGTCGGGCTCAACGGCGAGCCGGGCGGCTACCAGCAGTACCTCGCGGTCTACAAGCGCGACGGAGAGATGAGCCCGCGGGCGCGCGGGCCGATCGTCAAGGCCCGCTTCGGCGGCGGCTACACCTACTTCTGCGAGCAGACCCAGGTCTGAACGGGAGATCCCGTGTTCCTCAAGACGCTGCAGATCAAGGGCTTCAAGTCCTTCGCCGAGCCCGCGAACCTCGTGCTCGAGCCCGGCGTCACCGTGGTGGTCGGACCGAACGGGTCCGGCAAGTCCAACGTCGTCGATGCGATCGGCTGGGTGCTGGGCGCCCAGGCGCCGTCGACGGTGCGGTCCCAGAAGATGGACGACGTCATCTTCGCCGGCACCGCCAAGCGCCCGCCGCTGGGTCGCGCCGAGGTGTCGCTCACGATCGACAACTCGGCCCGCCAGCTGCCCATCGAGTTCACCGAGGTGACGATCACCCGCCTGCTGTTCCGCTCGGGTGACAGCGAGTACGCGATCAACGGGGTCCCGTGCCGGCTGATCGACATCCAGGAGCTGCTGTCGGACTCGGGCGTCGGTCGCCAGCAGCACGTGATCGTCTCGCAGGGCAACATCGACGGGGTCCTCAACGCCCGGCCCGAGGACCGGCGGCTCATCATCGAGGAGGCCGCCGGGGTCCTGAAGTACCGCCGCCGCAAGGAGCGCGCCGAGCGCCGCCTCGCCTCGACCGAGGCGAACCTGACCCGCGTCCAGGACCTGCTGCGCGAGGTCCGGCGGCAGCTCCGGCCCCTCGAGCGGCAGGCCGACGCGGCCCGCCGCCACGGTGACCTCGTCGCCGAGCTCACCGCGCTGCGGCTGCACGTCGCGGGCCGCGAGCTGCTCCGGCTCCGGTCGCAGCTCGAGGTGTCCGCACGCCAGCAGGCGGAGCTGCGGGCCCAGGACCAGGAGCTGCGCGCCGCGCTCGCGGACCTCGACGCGCGGGTCACCGCGACCGAGGCGCAGCTCTCCGCGCTCGGCCACCGCGACGTCGGCGACGCCCTCGTGCGCTACGAGAAGCTCCGCGAGCGGGGCCGCGGGCTCCTCGCGCTGCTCTCCGAGCGGCGCCGCGGGGTGGAGCGCGAGCTCGCCTCGTCGGTCGACGCGGCGGTCATCGCGTCGCTCGAGTCGGAGCGGGCGGAGTTGCGCGCCGAGGCGGAGCAGGTCGAGCGCGACGGCGAGGCGCTCCTCGTCGACGCAGAGGCGCTCACCGAGGCCGAGGGCGAGCTCGAGGAGCGGCGCCGCCGCTTCGACGAGGACTGGGGCGACGGGGTGCCCGCCCCCAGCGGCGAGGCCTCCGAGGTGCGCGGCGAGCTCGCCGCGCTGCGCTCCGCGGTCGAGCGCACGAGCGCGGACCGCGACCAGCTCGAGCAGCGCCGGGCCGGGCTCGCGGAGCGCGTCGAGCGCCTGCAGGCGGAGCGGGTCGCCGCCGCCGAGGAGCTGGCCGCCGCGGAGCAGCAGGCGCCCGCCCTGGCCCAGCGCGCCACCGACCGCTCGGCGGCGGTGGCGGCGGCCGAGGAGGAGCTGGCGCGCGCCGAGGCGGCGGCGACCGACGCGGAGGCGGAGCACTCGGCGTGGTCCGCCCGGGTCGAGGCGCTCACCCTCGCCCTCGAGGAGGCCCGCCAACTCGCCGGCACCGAGCACCTCGCGGGGCTCGACGGCGTGCTCGGCACCCTCCTCGACCTGGTCGAGGTCGACCCCGGTTGGGAGCAGCCGTTCGAGGCCGCCGCGGGAGAGGCCCTGGGCGCGGTCGTCGTCACCGACACCGCGGTCGCACGGCGTTGCCTCGCCGCGCTCGAGGAGGGCGACCGTCGGGGCGCGGTGCTGGCGCTGTCCGGTGCCACCGCCGTCCCCACCGGCCCACCGCCCGTCGGCGAGCCCGTGCGACGGCACGTGCGCCCGCTGCGCACCGCCGCCTCGTCGCTGCCCGTGGACCGGCTCGAGGCCGTGCTCGACGCGCTGCTGGGCTCGGCGGTGTGCGTCGACGGTGGCTGGGCGCAGGCGGCGGACCTCGCGGCCGCGCACCCGGGCTCGGTGGTCGTGACCCGCACCGGGGACCGCTTCGGCACCACGGGCTGGCGGTTGGGGGCCGCACGGTCGGGTGCGACCGGTGCCGCGCTCGAGGAGGCGACCGCACGCGCCTCGTCCTCGGAGGTCGCACGCGACGAGGCGCGCCGTGGCGTGGAGTCGGCCAGGACCGCGCTGGCCGAGGCGCGGCGCCTCGAGCAGGAGGCGGCGCGGGCGCGCGACGCGGACGAGTCCCGCCGTCGCAACCTGACCGACACGGTGCGCCGCCTGGACAGCGACGCCGCCGAGGCTCGCTCCGAGCTCGACTCGCTGGGCGACCACCTCACCGAGCTGGTCGAGCGCCTCGAGCGCACCCGTGCGCGCGCCGAGGAGCTGGCGGAGATGCTCCCGCAGCTCGAAGCGGCCGAGGCGGAGGTGTCCTCCAGGGCCAGGGCCATGGCCGAGGCCCGGGAAGCGCTGGAGGAGCACCGGGCGCGGGTGGCGGCCGCACGCACGGACCTGGAGGTGCGCAGCGCGGCGGTGGAGGAACGGCGCCGCTACGTCACCGAGCGGCTCGCCCAGGTCGAGGAGCGCCTCTCGCGCAACGTCGCCGAGCGCGACGCCGCGGAGCAGCGGCGCGTGGAGCTCGAGGCCCGGGCCGAGGCGACCGACCGGCTGAGCAGCTTCGTGCGGTCCCGCCTCTCGGTCATCGAGGCGAACCTCTCCGAGCTGCGCGACGAGCGCCGCCGCCAGTCCGAGGAGGCCCGTGAGGTCACCTCCCGTCTCGACGCGCTGCGTCGGGAGCGCGCCGAGGCCGAGCGCCGCCTCGAGGAGGTGCGGGCGAGGGGCCAGAAGGCCGAGATCGCGGAGGCCGAGGCGCGGATGCGGCTCGAGGCGGCCACCGAGACGCTGCGCCACGATCTCGACAGCGAGCCCGATGCCGCGATCGAGGCCGAGTGCCCGCCGCTGCCCGAGGGGGTCTCCCCGGGCGCCCGGATCCGCGAGCTCGAGCGCGAGCTGCGGATCATGGGGCCGATCAACCCCCTCGCCCTGCAGGAGTTCGAGGAACTGCAGGAGCGCCACTCGTTCCTGGAGGGCCAGCTCGAGGACATCCGCCAGACCCGCCGTGAGCTGGCGAAGGTGATCCGTGCGGTCGACGAGGAGATCGTCAAGGTCTTCTCCGCGGCGTACGCGGACGTCACCCAGAACTTCACGATGCTGTTCGAGACGCTGTTCCCGGGCGGCGAGGGGCGTCTCAAGCTCACCGAGCCGAACGACCTGCTCTCCACCGGCATCGAGATCGAGGCGAAGCCGTCGGGCAAGAACGTCCGGAAGCTCTCGCTGCTCTCCGGCGGCGAGCGGTCGCTCACGGCGCTCGCGTTCCTGTTCGCGGTGTTCCGCTCCCGGCCGTCCCCGTTCTACGTGATGGACGAGGTCGAGGCAGCGCTCGACGACGTGAACCTGCACCGGTTCCTCGACCTGGTCAACGAGTTCCGTCGCACCGCCCAGCTCATCATCGTGAGCCACCAGAAGCGCACGATGGAGGCGGCGGACGTGCTCTACGGGGTCACGATGGAGCCCGGCGGCTCGTCGAAGGTCGTCTCGGAGAAGGCGACCGCGGTCCTCGAGGGCTGACCCGAGGGCTGCGCGGACGTCAGGGCAGGCGGCTGAACCAGCGCAGCGAGGCGCCGGCCGCGACCAGCATCAGGACGAGGCCCGCGCCGACGAAGCGGTGGGAGACGTCCCGGGGCTCCTCCTCGTAGGCGATCGTCGACCCGAGGCTCTCGTACACCGCGGCGAGGTCGCTCGCGGACTCGGCGGTGTACGCGGTCCCGCCGGTGCCCTCGGCGAGGGCCCGCAGCTCCTCCACGTTGACGGGCACGCCGGTCAGCTGGCCGATGCCGTCGCCGTCCTCGTCCACCATGATCTGCCCGTCGGGGGTGCCGTACGCGATCGTCGAGACGGGCACGCCCGCCTCCACCGCGAGCGGGATGGCCTCCTCGGTGGGCAGGCCGACGGTGGTCTCCCCGTCGGAGATCAGCACCACCGCCGCGTCCGGGGACTCCCCGTCGAGGCCGCGGGCCTGGTCCGCGATCACGTCCAGCGAGAGCCGCACCGCGTCGCCGATCGCGGTGGCCTTGTCGAGCTCGAGGCGGTCGATCGCCGTGGTGACCCGCTCGTGCTCCTGGGTCGGGGGCACGAGCAGCTGCGCCGTGCCGGCGAAGCCGATCAGCCCGACGTTGAGGCGGTCGGGGAGGCTCTCGACGAACTCGCGGGCGGCCGCCTGCGCGGCCTCGAGCCGGTTCGGCGCCACGTCCTCGGCCGCCATCGACAACGACGTGTCGATGGCGAGCACGATCGTGGTGCGCTCGGTCGGCACCCGCACCGTCATCACCGGCTGCGCGAACGCCGTGACCATCGACGCGAGGGCCAGGACGAACGCCGCGGCCGCGAAGTGCCGCCGCCAGCCGGGCCGCTTCGGGGCGACCTTGTCGAGCAGCTCCAGGTTGGAGAACCGCACCGTGTAGCGCGGCCGGGTGAACTGCAGGCCGACGTACAGCGCGACGAGGCCGGCCACGACCACGAGCAGCCACAGGCGCGAGGGCTCGAGGAACCAGTCGCTCATCGCGTCCGCCGTCCCGCCGCCATCTCGGCACGCCGCCGCTTGCCCTTGACGTGGCGCGCGAGGTCGAGCAGCCAGTCCGAGTCGGTGCGCAGCACCAGGTGGTCGGCCCCGGCGCCGCGGATCGCCTGCGCGATCGTCGCCTGCTGGCGAGCGGCGGCCTCGGCGTAGCGGGCGCGGAGGCGGGGGTCGTCGGTGTTGACCTCCCTCGTCGCGCCCGTCGCGGGGTCGGTCAGGTGGAGGAGCCCCACCGGCGGCAGCTCCACGTCCCGGGGGTCGAGGACCTGCAGGCACAGCACCGCGTGGCGGAGCGCGACGGTGCCGAGGGCGGTGCGCCACTCGTCGGGGTCGCGCAGGAAGTCCGAGATCACCGCCACCAGGCCGCGCCGCGGCGCCATCGCCCCGACGCGCCGCAGGCCGGTGCCGAGGCTGGAGTGCCCGGCGCCATCCGCGCGGGGTGCGGAGAGGATGCGGTCGAGGATGCCGAGCAGGTGCCGCCGGCCCTGGCGTGGCGGCACCGTCGTGACCCGATCGGCGCAGAGCAGCGCGGCGCCGACCCGGTTCGCGCCGCGGGCGGTCAGCAGCCCCACGGCGGCCGACGCGGCGAGGACCAGGTCGCGCTTCTCGCAGCTCGCGGTGCCGAAGTCGAGCCCGGGGGAGCGGTCGACCAGCAGCCAGGTCTCCAGCTCGCGGTCCGCGATCGTCTGGCGGATGTGGGGCGACTGCATCCGGGCGGTCACGTTCCAGTCGATGTGGCGCACGTCGTCGCCCGGCTCGTACTCGCGCGTCTCGCCGGGCTCGGTGCCCCTGCCGGGCACGATGCCCATGAAGTCACCGTGCAGCATGCCGTCGAGGCGCCGGTCGACGTCCAGGGTGAGACGGCGCACGATCTCCTCCGCCGGCCGCTCGCCGACGAGGCCGAGCGTCCGGGAGAGCCCGGCCACCCCTCAGCCTCCCCAGGGCCGGGCGTCGCTCGCGACACCGAGGTACGGATCCGGGGCGCTGGTGCCCTGCGCCGGGCTCACCCTCGGCGCCGGGACGGTGGACAGCACCCGGTTCAGCACCTGCTCGACGTCGACGTCCTGGGCGAGGGCCTCGTAGGACAGCAGGAGCCGGTGCCGCAGGACCTCCGGTGCCACGTCGAAGACGTCCTGGGGCGTGAGGTAGCCGCGCCCGCGCAGCAGGGCGAGCGCCCTGCCGCCGCGGACGAGGCCGATCGAGGCGCGGGGGCTGGCCCCGAGCTCGATGTAGGTGCGCAGCTCCGGCAGGCCGTAGTTCTCCGGCGCACGGGTGCACAGCACGAGGTTCACCGCGTACTCGAGCACGCTGCGGTCGACGTAGACCTCCTCGGCGGCGCGCTGGAGCTGCTCCACCTCGGCGAGGTCGACGACCTGCTCGGCGCGCGGCGGGGCGGTGCCCATGCGCTGGACGATCTCGACCTCCTCGGCGGGGGTCGGGTAGTCCAGCACGACCTTCATGAGGAAGCGGTCGCGCTGGGCCTCGGGCAGCGGGTACACGCCCTCGGACTCGATCGGGTTCTGCGTCGCGAGCACGAGGAACGGGGAGGGCACGTCGTGCGTCGTGCCGCCGATCGTGACCTGGCGCTCGGCCATCACCTCGAGCAGCGCGGACTGCACCTTCGCCGGCGCACGGTTGATCTCGTCCGCGAGGAGGAAGTTCGCGAACACGGGTCCCAGCTCGACGTCGAAGGTCTCGCTCGACGCGCGGTAGATGCGGGTGCCGACCACGTCCGCGGGCAGCAGGTCCGGGGTGAACTGGACCCTGGAGAACGTGCCGCCGACGGAGCGGGCCAGCGTCTCGACGGTGAGGGTCTTCGCGAGGCCCGGGACGCTCTCCAGCAGGCAGTGCCCACCGGCGACCAGGCAGGCGAGGATCCGCTCGATCCCGCGGTCCTGGCCGACGATGACCTTCTTGATCTCGAACAGCAGCCGCTCGAGCGTCGCCGCCTCCGCCGGAGGGCGGTGCGCCGAGCCGTCGAGTCCCGTCGTGGGAGCGGTCGCGGTCGTTGGGCTGGACGGGTCCATCTCTCGGTTCGGCCTCGCTGTCGGCGTCAGGTCTGCCCCTGCTGGTCAGGGTCCCACAGCTTGCACCAACTGACGAGCGCGCCCGCCGCGGAGGCGGCCGCGGACGCGCTTGTAGGCTCGGCGGACCATGGACTCCTTCGTCGTCCCCCTGATCCTCATCACCATCGCGGTGCTGGCGCTGGCGGCCGTCGTCGTCGCCTTCGTGTCGGTCCGGCGCCGTGACCGGGGCGAGGTGCTCGAGCCGCCGCCCGCCGCGGAGCGCCCCGCCCGGGGGCCGGTCGCCCCGCCCCGCACGCCGGTCGACGAGGCCCCGCCGGACCAGCTCACCGAGCCCGAGGTCGAGGTCCGCGACGACCTCTCGGGGGTCCTGCCGCCCGAGGTGGTCGTCGCCGGCCCGGAGCTGACCGAGGAGGAGGAGGCCGAGAACGTCGCGCTCGCCGAGGAGGCCGAGGCCGCGGAGGAGGTCGACCTGCTCGAGCCGGCGGTCCGGCCGACCTTCCGGGAGCGGCTCACCCGGGCACGCTCGACCTTCTCGGGCTACCTCGGCTCGATCCTGTCCCGCAGCGGGATCGACGAGGAGACCTGGGAGGAGCTCGAGGAGGCCATGATCCGCGCGGACGTGGGCATCGGCCCCACGCAGGCCCTGCTGGACTCGGTGCGCCTGACGGCGAGGGAGCGCGGCATCACCACCCCCGAGCAGCTCATCGAGGTGGTGAAGGAGGAGATGAAGGCCCGCCTCGCCGGGCCCGTCGAGCTCGCCACCGCGGACGAGGGGCCGACGATCTGGCTCTTCGTCGGCGTCAACGGCGTCGGCAAGACGACCACGATCGGCAAGGTCGGCCGGCGCCTGGCCGACGAGGGCCACGACATCGTCATGGCGGCCGGCGACACGTTCCGGGCGGCCGCGGCCGAGCAGCTGGCGACGTGGGCCGAGCGCTGCGGCGCATCGATCGTGCGCGGCGGCGAGGGCGCGGACCCCTCGTCGGTGATCTTCGACGCCGTCGCGTCCGCCGCCTCGAAGGGGGCGGACTTCGTGCTGGCCGACACCGCGGGGCGCCTGCACACGAAGACCAACCTCATGGAGGAGCTGGGCAAGGTCCGGCGGGTCGCCGACAAGGGCGCCGGCAAGGTCACCGAGGTGCTGCTCGTCATCGACGCGACGACCGGCCAGAACGGCCTGCAGCAGGCGCGGCAGTTCGCCGAGGCGACCGACGTCACCGGCGTGGTGCTCACCAAGCTCGACGGGTCCGCGAAGGGCGGCATCGTGTTCGCCATCCGCTCCGAGCTCGACATCCCGGTGAAGCTCGTCGGACTCGGCGAGTCGGCGGCGGACCTCGTGGACTTCGACGCCGACCAGTTCGTCGAGGCCCTGTTCGCGCGGGACTGAGGCGTTCGGGACCGGCGCCGCGGCGCCTGTAGCCTCGTGGGACCATGTTCGAGTCACTCAGCGATCGCTTCGAGGGGATCTTCACCCGCCTGCGGGGCAAGGGTCGCCTCTCCGAGTCCGATGTCGACGAGGTCCTGCGCGAGATCCGCCTCGCC
>CBFGTJ010000046.1:0-18875 GCA_965651815.1 uncultured Microthrixaceae bacterium
TCGCCGAGGGCGGCGTCATCGTCGACGGCGAGTTCACCACCGACATCGGCGGCGGGGTCAGCCAGTACGCGACCACCCTGTTCAACGCGGCCTTCTTCGGCGGGCTCGACATCCCGCAGTACAAGGCGCACTCGAAGTACATCAGCCGGTACCCCTACGGCCGCGAGGCGACGCTGTACTACCCGAGCGTCGACCTCAAGATCCGCAACAACACGCCCCACGGCGTGGTCATCTGGCCGACCTACACCGGCACGTCGATCACCGTGCAGCTGTGGTCGACCAGGTACGTCGCGGGCGAGCAGACCGGGCAGAGCCGGACCTCGGGGTGCGGCAAGGTGACCACGGAGCGCACCCGGGTCTACGTGGACGGCCGCGTCGAGAAGGACACCTTCCACGCGAACTACGACTGCGACTGATCAGCCCGCACGACGCGCCCCTAACATGCGGGCGTGGCTGTGGACGAGGGACGGGATGCTCCGGCGGTTCCGGAGCAGTCGGAGGGGGTCGAGTTCGAGGACCGCATGAGCGACTCCGAGGCGCTCATGTGGGCGATCGAGAAGGACCCCATGCTGCGCTCGACGGTCACCACGGCGGTCGTGCTCGACGGCCCGCTCGACCGCAAGCTGCTGCACCGCACCTTCGAGCGTGCGAGCCGGGTCGTGCCGCGGCTGCGCCAGCGCGTGCAGTCGAACCCGCTGTCGCTCGCGCCGCCCCGCTGGGAGGGCGACCCGAACTTCGACCTCCGGTACCACCTGCGACCCGCGCGGGCGATCGGCTCGGGCACGATGCGGGACCTGCTGCGCATGGCGGCGCCGATCGCCATGCAGGGGTTCGACCGGGCCCGCCCCCTGTGGGAGGCCACGGTGGTGGAGGGGCTCGCCGGTGACCGCAGCGCGATCATCCTGAAGTTCCACCACTCGATCACCGACGGGGTGGGCGGTGTCCAGCTCATGCTCGAGCTGTTCGACCTGAGCGAGGACGCACCGGAGCGCCCGATGCCGCCGGAGCCGCCGGCGCAGGTCCTGAACCAGACGGCGCGCTTCGTCGACGCGTTCCAGCACGAGCGGCGCCGCCAGCTGGGGTTGGCCCGCAGGGCCGCCGCCGCAGGGGTGGAGGGGTTGCGGAACGCGGTGGCCGACCCGAACGGCTCGGTGATCGCCTCGAGCGAGCTCGCGTCCTCGGTGTCCAGGATCCTGCGACCGGTGACCTCGCCGCTGTCGCCGATCATGCGACGCCGGTCGCTGTCGAACCACCTGGACGTGCTGTCCATGCCGCTCGACGCGGCGAAGGCCGCGGCGAAGCGCATCGGCGGCAGCCTGAACGACGCGTTCGTCACCGGCGCGGCGCGGGGGATGCAGCGGTACCACCGCCACCACGGATCGTTCCCGACGCAGCTGCGCATGGGCATGCCGATCAACACGCGCACCGCGGGGTCCTCGACCCCGGGCAACTCGTTCGTGCCCGCACGCATCGAGGTCCCGGTGCACCACGACGACCCGCTCGAGATGATGCAGGCGATCCACGACCGGGTCCGCGCGGCGAGGGACGAGCCCGCGAACCAGCTCGTCGAACCGGTCGCGAACCTGCTCAACCGGCTGCCGACCTCGGTGCTCACGCAGCTGTTCGGGACGCTCATGCGCGGCCAGGACTTCCAGACCTCGAACGTGCCCGGCGCGCCGATCCCCCTCTACCTCGCGGGCGCGGGGGTCGCCGCGGTGTTCCCGTTCGGGCCGTTGGCGGGGTCCGCGGTGAACGTGACGCTGCTGAGCTACCAGGACGAGCTCAACATCGGCGTCAACGTCGACCCCGCGGCGGTGCCGGACGTGGACGTGTTCATGGAGCACCTCCGCACCGCGTACGAAGAGGTGCTGGACCTGGCCTGACCGCCCTGCGGTCCGACGGGGCCGGCACGGATCACGCCGTGGCGCTGGCCCCAGCGGGTGGTCCCGCCGGGGCTGGTCCAGCGGGTCCACCCGTCGCCGGTGAGGACGACGGTCCAACCGTGCCGGTGCACGTAGCCGTGGTGCAGTCGGCACAGGGTGGTGAGGTTCGCCGAGGTGGTCGGCCCCTCGGGCCACGGCACCACGTGGTGCACGTCGCACCACCGGGGGCGGGCGCCGCACCCCGGGAACGTGCAGCCGCCGTCGCGGTGGCGCACCGCGCGGCGCTGGGCACGGTTGGGGTCGTGCACCTCGGACTGGTCCCACACCACGCCGTGGGGCGTGGCGGTGAGCACCCGGTGGCGGGCGTCGCAGCAGATCAGCTCGGCGACCGACCGCGACACGCGCGCGCCGGCCGCGGTGGTGACCACGTGCGAGCCGTGCTCGGTCTCGGGAGGGTTCGCCGGATCGTCCGGTGCGTGGTCTGCGTGGACGACGACCGTCGCGGCGGTGCGCGGACCTCGCGTCGAGACGGGGTCGACGCCCTGGCCCTGGAGGGCGAGCTCGATCCACGCCAGCGCCCGCAGCGTCGCCCGGGGCGGCACCAGCTGGTCCGGGAACTGCTCGCGCTCCGACGCGAAGCGGTGGAACAGCTCGTCGGCCTTGGCCTCGAGCAGCTCCTCGGCGACGACCGCGTACTCCTCGGTGTACTCGCCGCGCAGCAGGGCGAACCCGTTCGACCGGGACAGCGTCAGCCGGTTGCGCAGCAGGTCCGCCGCCGGGTCGTGCGCGCCGTCGGGATCCATCGCGTCGGCGAAGGCCCGGACGTCCCTGCGCCACCGGTCGAAGGAGGTGTGGTCCGCCGCGGCGACGAACCGGGCGGAGGCGGCGTGGAGCGCGTCGGCGTTGCGCTCGTTGACGGCGTCGGCGAACACCCGGGCGTGGTCGAAGCCGATGCGTCCCTGTGCCTGCGCCTCAGCGACGTCCGGGAGGAGCTCGTGGACCCGGACCGCGGTCGAGACCCGCTTCCGGGCGACGCCGGCCGGCAGCTTGCCGTCCCTCGCGAGCCACCGTGAGGTGCGAAGGGCGTGCGCGCCGAGGGAGAGGTTCCGCCCGTGGATCTCGGCCAGCAGCCGGCCCTGCGCGGCGTCGAGCAGGCGGCGCAGGCGCTCGAGCTCGAGCGCGGCCTCGCAGAGCTCGCGCCGGTCGGACGTGGTGGCGTCGAACCGTGCGGCTCCGGCGAGCCCACGGCCAGCAGCTGCCAGGCACTGCTGCAGATCGTCGACGACAGCCCCCTCGAACATGCGTTTGGGACGTTACCGACGACCTGTGACACTGAGCCCCGGCTCCCGTGAATGGAGGTGTGCGGCGGTGACCCGTAGCCTTCCCCCGGTGCGAACCGTGGACGTCATCGTGGTGGGCGCAGGCCCCGCGGGCTGCGCCGCGGCGATCACGCTCGCACGTGCCGGCATCGACACCGTCGTGATCGACAAGGCGACGTTCCCGCGCGACAAGGTGTGCGGCGACGGGCTCACGACCAGCGCCCTCAGGTCGCTGGAGCACCTGGGCCTGGATCCGTCCGAGATCGCCTCGTGGACCGACGTGGACACCTGCTGGGTCCGCACACCGGGTGGGCGCACCGCCCGGTTCGAGCTCCCCCGCGGCAGGGGGCGCTACGTCGCGGTCGCTCCCCGCTTCGAGCTCGACGCGGCGCTCGTGGACCTCACCCGCAAGGCCGGTGCGGACGTGCTGGAGGGCCATGCGCTGGCCGGCGCCGCCGAGGACCACGGCGGCGTCACCGCCGAGGTGGCCGGGGTCGGCACGATCCGGGCACGCTGGGCGATCGGTGCGGACGGGATGTGGTCACCGCTGCGACGGCAGCTCGGGGCGTCGGTCGAGGGCTACCTGGGCGAGTGGCACGCGTTCCGCCAGTACGCGTCGGGGGTCGGGCCCATCGCCTCGAGGGACTTCGTCGTCTACTTCGAGGAGGACCTGCTGCCGGGCTACTTCTGGTCCTTCCCCCTCCCCGGCGGGCGGGCCAACGTCGGCTTCGGCATCCAGCGCGGCGGGCGGTACCGGACCCGCGACATGAAGCGCCTCTGGCCCGAGCTCCTCGAGCGTCCGCACGTGAGGGACCTGCTGGGCCCCGACAGCGCGCTCGAGGGGACGCACCGGGCGTGGCCGATCCCGGCCCGGGTCGACCAGGCCCGTGCGGTGACGCGCCGGGCGCTGTTCGTCGGTGACGCCGTCGCCGCCTGCGACGTGCTCACCGGCGAGGGGATCGGGCAGGCGCTCGCGAGCGGGCTGCGCGCCGCCGAGGCGATCCGCGACGCGGGCCCCTCGGGGGACGCCGCACGCACCTACGAGCGAGCGCTGCACCAGGAGCTGCTCGCGGACCACCGCATGTCGGCGCTGCTGGTCCACGGCCTCAGCACCGTCCGGCGTGCCGAGTGGGCGCTCGCCCTGGCGGACGCGAACGACTGGACGCGCCGCAACTTCGCGCGCTGGCTCTTCGAGGACTACCCCCGGGCGCTCGTCGCGACCCCGCGGCGCTGGCGGCGGGGAGCGGTGTCCCGGCCGGGCGCGTTCGTCGGTCGCTGAGCGGAGGCCGCCGGCGGGGACGGCGCGACCGCGCGGCGCGGACCCCTACGATGCCGGCATGCGCACCCGGCTCACCGACATGCTCCGCATCGAACACCCCGTCATGCTCGCCGGCATGGGGGGCGTCTCCTACCACGAGCTCGTGGCGGCGGTGTCGAACGCGGGCGGCTTCGGCTGCCTCGGCGCGTCGACGATGTCGCACGAGGAGATGGTCGAGGAGATCCGCAGGACCGCGGAGCTGACCGACAAGCCCTTCGGGGTGGACCTGCTCACCGCGGCCCCGCAGGACATGTCGGCGAAGGTGGCCGACATCATCGACGGCGGCGCCTCGGTGTTCGTCGCCGGGTTGGGGGTGCCCGCCGAGGTCATCGACCAGTGCCACGACGCGGGCGTGCTCGTGGTGAACATGTGCGGGAAGGTCGCCCACGCGGTCCGGGCGGTGGAGGCCGGTTGCGACATCGTCGTCGCCCAGGGCACCGAGGCGGGCGGCCACACCGGGCAGGTCGCGACGATGGCGCTCGTGCCGCAGATCGTCGATGCCGTCGGTGACCGGGTGCCGGTCGTCGCGGCCGGCGGCATCTTCGACGGGCGCGGGCTCGCGGCCTCCCTGAACCTCGGCGCCGACGGCGTGTGGGTCGGCACCCGCTTCATCGCGACGCCCGAGGCGCGGGCGGTGCGGGGGTACAAGGAGCGCCTGCTCCGCACCGGCGAGGACGGCACGGTCGTCACCCGGGCCTACACGGGCAAGACCTGCCGGGTGCTGCGCAACTCCTACACCGACGAGTTCGAGATGGCCGGTGGCGTCGCCGAACCGTTCCCCGGCCAGTTCCTCAAGTCGCTGCAGGACGGCGCGAACCACCTGGGGGGCGACGAGTCCACCGAGGGCGTCGACCCCGACCGCGAGTTCATGCCCGCGGGGCAGGGCGTCGGTGCCATCGACGAGCTGGTGCCCGCCGGCGAGCTGGTCCAGCGCTTCGTCCGGGAGGCCGAGGAGGTCCTCGACCGGGTGGCCGCGCTGCGCTGAGCAGCAGGGGGCCGGGTCCCCGACGGGGACCCGGGGTCAGGCCGCGAGCTCCTTGACCTTGGCGATGAGCTCCTGCTGCGCCGCCAGGTCCTTCGCGATCGGCGTCACGTTGAGCACGGTCACGCCCGCCTCCTTGAACTCCTGGATGCGGTCGCGCACGTAGCCCTCGTCGCCGCAGAGCGAGGTCTCCTCGAGGAAGCTCGCCGGCACCGCGGCGGCCGCCTCGTCCTTCCTGCCCGACAGGTACAGGTCCTGGATCTCGGCCGCCTCGGCCTCGTACCCGTAGCGGGTGAAGAGGGTGTTGTAGAAGTTCCTGCCCCTGGCGCCCATGCCGCCCACGTAGAGGGCCACCATCGAGCGTGCCAGGTCGCGCAGCGGGGCCACCTCGGACTCCGGACCGATCGCGAGGAGGCCGCCCGCGATGACGTCGAGGGGAGGCAGGGATGGGTCGCGCAGGGCACGGCCCGCCTCGAGGTCCGCGCCCCAGACCTCCTTGGCGCGCCCCGGGTGGAACAGGATCGGCAGCCAGCCGTCGGCCAGCTCCGCGGTCATCCGCACGTTCTTCGGCCCGAGCGACGCGACGTGGATCGGGATGTCGGGGCGGGGGTGCGTGATGATCTTGAGGGGCTTGCCGAGCCCGGTGCCCTGGTCCGCCGGGAGCGGCAGCTGGTACTTGGCGCCGTCGTGCACGACGGGCTCGTCGCGGCGCCAGACCTTGCGGCAGATCTCGATGATCTCGCGGGTGCGCTGGATCGGCGCGTCGTAGGGCACGCCGTGGAAGCCCTCGATCACCTGCGGCCCGGAAGCGCCCAGGCCGAGGATGCAGCGGCCCTCCGACAGCTCGTCGACGCCCGCGGCCGTCATCGCGAGGAGGGTCGGCGTGCGGGTGTAGATCGGCAGGATGCCCGAGGCGATCTGCACGGTCTCGGTGGCGTGCGCCAGGTAGCCCATGAGGCTGACCGCGTCCGACCCGTACGCCTCGGCGACGTAGACGATGTCGAGCCCGGCCTTCTCGAGCGCCTGGACCTGCTCCACCGACTCCTTGAAGCCACCGGCGTAGCCGATCTGCATGCTGAGCTTCATGACGACTCCCCCTCTGGCGGCGACCGGTTGCCGCACCGTAGCCGCTGGGCCGGGGACGCCCCGGCCCGGCCCCTCAGGCCGGCTCGAGCGCCTCCGGCTCCCCGCGCTCGGTGCGCTGGCGCCGCTCCCACTCGGCGGGGAGGGCGAGCTGCGCACGGTCGAGCGAACCGATGTCCTCGCCGTTGTCGAAGAGGACCCGGTAGCGGATCCAGCGGAACCCGTTGACCAGGGTCACCCTGCCCGGAGTGCCGGCGGGGACGCCGGGGAGGTCCTCGGCGGCGACCACCTTGTCGTGGACCCGCAGCTCGTCACCACGTCGCTTCTTGAACATCGGCGGACACCGTACCAACGACGCCGTCGCGGGCAGGAACCGGCTCAGGGCACCGGCGAGGGCTCCGGGCCCGGCCACGGTCGGACGCTGCGCAGCGTGAGGTCCCGCGGGCGTGGCTCGGGGTGGTCCCGCAGCGACCCCTCGACCACGGCGGAGGGGTCGAGCCCGGCCGCCGCCAGGATCCGCCGGCCCAGCTCGCAGCGCGACATCGCCTCGGGCCCCGGCAGGTGCCAGACCCCGGCGCGCTCGGAGCGGTCACGCCCGACGAGCGACCAGATCGCCCGGGCGAGGTCGACGGCGCGGATCGGGCTGCGGACCTCGTCCGCGAACAGCGTCGGCGGCGTCCCCGCACGGACGGCGTCGAGCAGCCAGCCCGTGCCGCGGTCCGGTGGCTCCAGCGACACCACCAGCGACGTGCGGGTGATGCAGGCGTCGGGGACGAGCTCCCGCACACCCTGCTCGGCGGCCAGCTTCCAGCGCCCGTACGCGCTCACGGGCCCGACCGGGTCCCCCTCGGAGTAGGGCGGGTGCTCGCCGTCGAACACCACGTCGCTCGACAGGTGGACGAGCGCCACGCCGTGGCGGGCACAGGCGCGGGCGGTCTCGACCGCGGCGTCGACGATGTCGCTGCGCTCCCCCATCGAGTACGCCGTGTGGACCACGACGTCCGGCGCCACGTCGGCGACGAGCCGGTCGACCGCCTGCGGGTCGCGCAGGTCGACCCGGTGCGCCGGCACGCCCTCCGGCGGCGGCGCCGTGCGCCACGTCACGGCCAGCTCGACCTCCTCCGGGGCGGTCCGCAACAGGTGCGCGGCCACCATCCCGGCTCCCCCGGTCACGAGGGCCCGCACCGGATCAGCCCGCGGCGGCGCGACGGGTCTCCGCCCAGGTGCGGCCCTCTTCGACGTCGATCTCGTGCGGCAGGCCGAGGACCCGCTCGCCGAGGATGTTGCGCTGCACCTCGCCCGTGCCGCCCCCGATGGTCAGGGCGGTCGAGAAGAGGAAGCCGTAGTGCCACACGCCCACGTCGCCGCCCATCGGTCCGACGTCGGTGAGCATGCCGCCGGCGCCGGCGAGGTCCTTCGCGAGGCCCATGACGTGCTGGCCGTGCTCGTCGGCGAGCACCTTGCGCACGGAGGCCTCCGGGCCCGGCTCGTGGCCCTTGATCGCGGCGGTCACGGTGCGGAGCCGGATGAGCCGCAGGATCTCCGACTCGGTGTAGAGGCGGGCGAGCCGCTGGCGCAGCAGCGGGTCGTCGGTGCCGCCCCGTGCGCGCACCAGGTCGAGCAGGTCCTCCGCGGTCGGGCCCTGGCCCCACAGCGAGCCCCCCGAGGACAGCGAGACCCGCTCGTTGGACAGGGTGACCTTCGCGAGCCGCCACCCGTCGTTGACCTCGCCCACGAGGTTCTCGGCGGGGATCCGCACGTCGGTGAGGAACACCTCGTTGAAGGTGTGCTCGCCCGTCATCTCGGTGATCGGCCGGATCTCGACCCCCGGCGCGTCCATCGGGCAGATGAAGTAGGAGATGCCGCGGTGCTTCGGGGCGTCGGGGTCGGTCCGGGCGATGAGGATCCCGAAGCGTGAGTGGTGCGCGAGCGAGGTCCAGATCTTCTGGCCGTTCACGACCCACTCGTCGCCGTCGCGCACCGCACGCGTCGCCAGCGAGGCGAGGTCCGAGCCGGCCTCCGGCTCGGAGAAGAGCTGGCACCAGATCTCCTCGCCGCTCAGCAGCGGCATGAGGTAGCGCTCCTTCTGCTCCTCGGTGCCCGCGGCCAGGATCGTCGGCCCGGCCCAGCCGATGCCGATCATGTTCTGGGGGCGCCGCACGCCCGCGCGCCGCAGCTCGTCGTCGATGATCAGCTGGTGCACCGGATCGGCCTCGAGCCCCCACGGCTTCGGCCAGTGCGGGGCGACGTAGCCCGCCCGTGCGAGCTGCTCCCCCGTCGGGTTCGGATGCTCCTCCAGCCAGCGCCGCACCTCGACGCGTCGCGGATCGTCCTCACCGGGCAGTTCGAAGTCCACGGGCGCAGTGTAGGGAGCGCCCGACGGGGCCGGAGTGCGATCGGTCACGTTCGCGCTGTCCTACACTGCGCGCTCCGACACGCGACGTGGGGTCGACGCAGCTAGGGGGAATCGATGGCAGGGTGGAACTTCGCCGAGCTCTGGGAGCGGATCGCGGACCGCTTCCCCGACGCGGATGCCCAGGTCCAGGGCAGCCGTCGGTTCACCTGGCGGGAGTTCGACCGCCGCGCCGACGGCCTGGCGCGCCACCTGCTCGACGGGGGCGCCCAGCACCAGGACAAGGTCGCGCTGTACCTCTACAACGCGCCGGAGTACATGGAGGGCGCGTTCGCGGCGTTCAAGGCCGGGCTCGTGCCGGTCAACACGAACTACCGCTACCTCGACGACGAGCTCGCGTACCTGTGGGACAACGCGGACGCCGTCGCGGTGATCTTCCACGGCTGCTTCTCCGACCGGGTCGACGCGGTGAGGGGGCGCCTCCCCAAGGTGCGGCACTGGCTGTGGGTCGACGACGGCTCGGGCCCGAAGCCGGACTGGGCGGAGTCCTACGAGGACGCCGCCGCCACCGCCACCGAGCGGGTCGTGGCGCCGTGGGGCCGCTCGGGTGACGACATCCTCATGATCTACACGGGCGGCACCACCGGGATGCCGAAGGGCGTCATGTGGCGCCAGGACGACCTCATCCGGGCGGTCATCGCGGTGGCGAACCCCGTCTACGGCGAGGATCCCGAGGAGGTCGGCTTCGACGCGCCGATCGAGTCGATCGCCGAGCCCGGTGCGCCGGGCCTCCCCGCCTGCCCGCTCATGCACGGCACCGGCTGGTTCACCGCCAACCTGTACCTCACCACCGCGGGGTCGCTCGTGCTGCTCGAGAGCCGGCAGTTCGACGTCGAGGAGCTCCTGTCGACCATCGAACGCGAGGCGGTCGGGGCGATGACGATCGTCGGCGACGCGTTCGCGAAGCCGATCGTCAAGGCGCTCGACGCCAACCCCGGCAAGTGGGACATCTCCAGCCTGCAGCTCATCACCTCCTCGGGGGTGATGTGGTCCGAGGCCACCAAGCAGCGCCTGCTGCACCACAACCCCGGGATGCTGCTGCTCGACTCGTTCTCCTCCTCGGAGGCGATCGGGCTCGGTCAGTCCGTGTCCGCGGCGGGCGCCGAGAAGCGCACCGCGCACTTCAGCCTGGGCAACGGGGCGAAGGTCTTCACCGACGACGGGCGCGAGGTGCAGCCCGGCTCGGGCGAGCAGGGCCGCGTCGCCGTCCCCGGCCACCAGCCGATCGGGTACTACAAGGACCCGGAGAAGACCGCCGCGACGTTCATCGAGCGCGACGGCGTGCGGTACTCGATGCCGGGTGACTACGCGACGGTCGAGGCCGACGGCACGATCACGCTGCTCGGCCGCGGCTCGGTGTGCATCAACACCGGCGGGGAGAAGGTCTTCCCCGAGGAGGTCGAGGAGGCGCTCAAGACGCACCCCGACGTGCTCGACGCCGTCGCGGTGGGCGTCCCGGACGACAAGTTCGGCGAGGCGGTGACCGCCGTCGTCGAGCCGGAGGCCGGCGCCACCCTGGACCCCGCGGAGCTCATCGCCCACGTGAAGGGCCAGCTCGCGGCGTACAAGGCCCCCAAGCACGTCCTGCCGATCGACACGATCGGCAGGGCCCCCAACGGCAAGGTCGACTACAAGCGGCTCAAGCGCTTCGCCACCGAGCAGCTCGGCATCGACGCGTAGGCCCCGACGCTGGCAGAATCGGCCCACGGGACGCCGCTGGGGCACCCGGCACGGCGGGAGGAAGCGGGTCGTGGCACGCGTGTGGGCAAGGGGCCGTGCACCTCGGCACCGGGCGGGCTGGCCCGCCAGGCTCGCCGTGCTCGCCGGCCTCGCCATCGTGTTGTTCGGGCTGGCGGCACCCCCGGTCGGTGCGAACTACGGCCGGGTGAGCGCCCGCATCACCTGCGACCGCACCGTCACGTGGACGGCGTCGGCATCCAGCGAGGGCAGCGACGAGGACCGCACCAACCGGCGGGTCCTCGTGGAGCGTCGTGCCACCCGGGGCCAGGAGCCGCTCGAGGAGTGGACGCCCGCGGGGCCGGAGGGGTCCTTCGACGCGGTGGGCGGCTTCGAGTTCTCCGGTTCCTTCCGGCTGCCCGAGGGCGCGGACTCGGTGGACCTGCGGGTCACCCCGCTGGAGCCGTGGGGCACCCGGGCCGACGGCGACCCGCCCGGCGCCCCCAGGTTCAGCAGGGCGGAGCTGCCCGAGGGCTGTGACCAGCAGCCGGTCGTCGCGACGGTCACCGGGGACTGCGCCGCGGGCGGCGCGCTCGTCGAGCTGCGCAACACCGGCGAGCACCCGCACGCGGCCACCGTGGCGAGCGACGGGGTGCCGGTCCGGGAGGTCCGGCTCGAGCCGGCCGGCACCGCGGAGCTGATCGTGCCGCTGCTCGAGGGCCGCCCCAGCGACGTGCGCGTGTCCTCCGGCGACTTCGTCGTCGCGGAGGCCACGGTCGAGCCCGACTGCGGCCTCGACGGCCCCGCGGCGGTCGTGCTCGAGCGATGCGCGGCGCGGCAGGCGGTCGTGCACGCCAGGGCGGGCAGCCCGCCCGCGTCGGAGGTCGCGATCCGGCTCGGCGACTCGATCGTGCACCGGGCGGCCATGTCACCCGAGCGGCTCGTCCAGCGCACCCTCGAGCTGCCGCCTGCGGGCGCGGTCACCGTCGCCGTGGAGCTGGACGGGACCACGGTGGCGACCGGCGCCGTCGGCGGGTGCGACGGACCGGTCGCGGGCGCCGTGACCTGCGGGGTCGGCGACCGCCCCGCGTGCGACGCCGTGGCGGGCACGACCGCCACGACGCTGCCGCCACCACCGCCGCCCCCTCCCCCGGCGGTGGTCGAGCTGGACCCGGCCCAGCCGCTGCTGCCCAGGACCGGGCCGTGGGAGCGCGCCGTCGTGCTCGTCCTCGGCGGCGGCCTGCTGCTCGCCGGCGGCCTCGCGGCGGTGGGCCGCGACCGCGCACGCCCGGCTCCCTCACCGATCGGGTCGGCCCTCGCGCCCTACCGGCAGCGGTGGTGGGACGACCGCTGAGCCCCCGCCCCGCCTGATTCGTCCGCCCGATGGGCCGTCGGTAACTTGCAGCCGACACCCGCAGCATCGACAGCGAATGAGGGGACCCCATGGCTGATCTTGGATTCGACGGCAAGGTGGCGATCGTGACCGGCGCCGGCGGCGGCCTCGGCCGGTCGCACGCCCTGGAGCTCGCCCGGCGTGGCGCCAGGGTCGTCGTGAACGACCTCGGCGGCTCCGTGGACGGCACCGGGGAGAGCGCCTCCGCGGCGCAGAAGGTGGTGGACGAGATCGTCGCCGCCGGCGGCGAGGCCGTCGCGGACCACAACTCGGTCGCCACCCCCGAGGGCGGCGAGGCGATCGTGCAGACCGCGCTCGACAACTTCGAGACCGTCGACATCGTCATCAACAACGCCGGGATCCTGCGGGACAAGACGTTCCACAACCTGACCCCGGAGCTGCTCGAGCCGGTCATCCAGGTGCACCTGCTCGGTGCGTTCTACGTCACCCAGCCGGCGTGGAAGATCATGCGCGAGAAGGGCTACGGCCGCGTCGTGAACACCAGCTCCAACTCGGGGCTGCTCGGCAACTTCGGCCAGTCCAACTACGGCGCGGCGAAGATGGGCCTCGTCGGGTTCACCCGCGTCCTCGCGAACGAGGGCAAGTCCAAGGGCATCAAGGTCAACGCGATCGCGCCGGTCGCGAAGACCCGCATGACCGAGGACCTGCTCGGCCCGCTCGGCGACAAGCTCGAGGCGTCGGAGGTGACCCCGACGGTCGTGTACCTCGCCCACGAGGACTGCCCGGTCAACGGCGAGATCTACTCCGTCGCCGGTGGTGTGGTCGCCCGCTACTTCATCGGGCTGACCCAGGGCTGGTACTCCGAGGGGCACACCGCCGAGGACGTGCGCGACAACTTCGACCAGATCCGCGACGAGACCGGCTACATCGTGCCGGAGGATCCCAGCGGCGAGCTGCAGAAGCTGCTGAAGACGCTCAGCGACTGACCGGCGGGAGCCGGATCAGCCGGTCGGGGCCCCGGGCTCGCCCGGGGCTCCGTCGCGTCCGGGCGCAGGTGCGGCACCGTCGCCCTCGGCCGCCTCGCCCGTGGGCACCATCTTGCCGGTGGTGAGGTCGAGCGCCTCCGGCTCGGCCGAGAAGCGGAGCTTCATGCGCAGCACGGGGAGCTCCACCAGGTAGTAGACGGGCATCGAGACGAGGAACGCCGCGGCGATCAGGATCGGGGTGCGGAGCAGCTGGACGCCCAGCGAGGGGTCGTCTCCGCCGATCACCGCCATCAGGATGATGAACGGCAGCGCGTGCCACACGTACAGCGTGTAGCTGAGGCGCCCCATCCACTGGAACGGCTGCCACGACCACCACCGAGCCAGCCACCAGTCCCGGTAGCGGACGAGGCCGACGAGGATGAAGGCGAAGGCCAGTGCGCCGATCGTGTGCCCGAAGCGGAACCAGTACAGGTTGTCGAGCATCTGCGGGCGTGAGAACTGGCTCGGACCGGAGGGGAGGTAGTCGAGGTACGGACCGCCGAGCTTGCGCACCAGCCCGCTCGACAGGTTCAGCATGACCAGCCAGACGACCAGCGCCAGGTTGCACGCCCACAGCACGGGGCGGCGCCAGCGCTGCGCGTGCTCCTCGGTGACGTACGCGTTGAACGCCGCCATGGCGACGCCCAGCCCCAGCGCGTCGGGCCGCTGGAGGAACGCCATGCGCACGCCGGGGATCATGCCCTCGTCGTCCTGGAAGAAGCCGGTGAACGCGAACCAGCGGGCGAGCCCGATCGCCACGAAGATCGCGACCATCGCGACGCCCAGCTGGAGCACCCATCGCCGCCGGGCGCAGATCAGGACCGTGCCGGCGATCACGATGTAGAACCACTCCTCCACGCCGAGGGTCCACAGGTGCCACATCGTGCGCTCCGACTGCACTGCCGGCTCGATCACGTAGAGGCCGTTCGGGAACACGACGTGGTACACGTAGGCCACCGCGGCGAGCGCGTCCGCGCCGACGTTCCGCAGGTGCAGCGGCTCGAACCCGACCGCGGTCGCCACGAGGCTGATGAGGATCCACACGGTCGCGAACAGCCACACCGAGGGCAGCAGGCGGGTGGCACGACGCAGGTAGAACTTCTTCAGGCTGATCGTGCCGGTCGTGCGGACCTCCTGCAGCAGGAGCGTGGTGATGAGGAACCCGCTCAGCACGAAGAAGGTGTCGACGATCGTCACCCACGACTCGACGTACTCGAACAGCGCGTGGCCGACCAGCACCATGCACACGCCGATGCCCCGGATGCCGTCGAAGCCGCCGACGAGCCCGAGCTTCGGGGCGCGGGTGGTGAAGGGCCGGGGGGCGTCGAGCACCGTCACCGGCGGCCTCCCCGCGCCCCGTCGACGGAGGCGGCGCGCAGGTCGTCGACGTGGATCACCTTGCCGGTGTTGAGGTCGACGACCTCCTTCTCGGAGGCGAAGCGGAGCTTGGCCCGCATCAGCGGCTGCTCCACCCAGAAGAAGACGGGCAGGCCGGCGACGACGGCGAGGACCATGAGGATCGGCACCCGCCACTTCTGCCCCAGCACGTCGTTGCCGCCGAGCACGTGCAGCACGAGGAAGTACACGAGCGTGTGCCACACGTACAGCGTGTAGGACATGCGCCCCAGGAAGCGCAGCGGCTTCCAGGACAGGCCCCGGTTCCCCCACCAGTCCTTGGTCCGCACCATCGCCAAGAGCGCGGGCATGCACGCCAGCGCCGTGAGGGTGTGCCCGAACTTGATCCAGTAGAGCGCGCCGTCGTCGACGCCGTCGTGGGGGGCCATCGGGAAGAAGAGGTGGGGCACGTTCGCGCGGGACGCGAGGTCGTGCAGGAAGGGGCTGCCGAGCAGCATGGTCGTCCCGGCGACGACGAGGCCAACCGCACCGGCACGGGGCAGCCAGACCCGCCACTTCTCCGGCAGCGGGTCGGGGAGGCGGGCGTTGAGGACCGCCAGCGCGACGCCCCACATGAGGGAGTCGGGTCGCGACAGCCACAGGAGGCTCAGGCCCCGGGCGGGCACGCTGGAGTTGGTCGGGCCGCCGGGCCAGGGCCCGGTCTGGCCGAACAGGCGCGCCAGCCCGATGTAGGTGGCGATCGCCACCATCACGACGGCGAGCTGGGTGATCCACCGCTTCCGGATGCACACCAGCACCGTCACGGCGACCATCAGGTAGAACTGCTCCTCCACCGCCAGCGACCAGAACTGGTCGATCGACCGCTGCGAGGCCGCCTGCGGGTCGACCGCCTCGATGCCCACCGGGAAGACCAGGTTGTAGACGTAGGTCACCGCCGCGGCGGCGTCCTGCAGCACCCACACGAGGCGGTCCCGGTCGAACAGCAGGCTGACGACCACCCAGGCCAGGAGGCACAGGTACGCGGAGGGCAGGAGCCGCAACGCCCGGCGTGCGTAGAAGCGCCGCATGTTGATGTCGTGGAGGCTCCGGTGCTCCTGGAGCAACAGGCTCACGATGAGGAACGCGCTCATCACGAAGAACACGTCGATGATGCCTGCGACGCTCGGGAACAGCAGCGGGTAGGCGTGCTGGGCCAGCACGAGCATGATGCCGATGCCCCGGACGCCGTCGAACCCGCCCACGAACCCGAGCTTCGGCGCCTGCGAGACGAAGCTCGGCGCCGCCACCCCCACGTCCGCCATCGGGGGGCAGCGTACGGGGTGCCCGTGCACGCCGACAACCGGGTGGATCCCCCAACGGTGCCCGGCGGCGCCGGTGGGTAGCCTCGCCCCCATGACCGGACACGCGCCGCTCCCCCGCCACGTCGATCCCCACGACGTGCTCGCGATCGACTCGCTGCTCTCCGACGACGAACGCCTCCTGCGCGACACCGTCCGCCAGCTCGTGCGCGACAAGGTGCTGCCGGAGGTGGGCGACTGGTTCGACCGCGGGGTGTTCCCCCGGGAGATGGCCAAGGAGTTCGGCTCGCTGGGGCTGCTCGGCATGCACCTGGAGGGCTACGGCTGCGCCGGCACCTCCGCGACCGCGTACGGGCTCGCGTGCCTCGAGCTGGAAGCCGGTGACTCCGGTGCGCGCAGTTTCGTGTCGGTGCAGGGCTCGCTCGCCATGTTCCCGATCTGGGCGTTCGGCTCGGAGGAGCAGAAGCAGCGGTGGCTGCCGGGCATGGCCGCGGGCGACCTGGTCGGCTGCTTCGGGCTGACCGAGCCCGACTCCGGATCGGACCCGTCGTCGATGCGCACCACCGCCCGGCAGGAGCCCGGTGGGGACTGGGTGCTCGACGGCACGAAGATGTGGATCACCAACGGGTCGATCGCGGACGTGGCGGTCGTGTGGGCCCGCACCGACCCCGACGGTCCGGACGCGGGTGCGGTGCGCGGCTTCGTCGTCCCGACCGACACGCCCGGGTTCTCCGCGCCGGAGATCCACCGGAAGGTGTCGCTGCGGGCCTCGGTGACCTCGGAGCTGGTGATGGACGGGGTGCGGCTGCCCGCCGACGCGGTGCTGCCGGGGGTGACCGGGATGCGTGGGCCGCTGTCGTGCCTGAACGAGGCGCGGTTCGGGATCGCCTTCGGCGCGTGCGGCGCGGCGCGGGCCTGCTACGAGGCGGCGCTCGCGTACTCGCTCGAGCGCAACCAGTTCGACCAGCCGATCGCCGGCTTCCAGCTCACCCAGCGCAAGCTCGTCGAGATGATGGTGAAGGTGCAGCAGGGCACGCTGCTGGCGATCCACCTGGGCCGGATGAAGGACGCCGGAACGCTCGCCACGCCCCAGATCAGCTTCGGCAAGATGCAGAACGTGCGCAGCGCCCTGGAGGTCGCGAGGACGGCGCGTTCGGTGCTCGGCGCCAACGGGATCACCACCGAGTACCCGGTGATCCGCCACATGAACAACCTCGAGTCGGTGTTCACCTACGAGGGCACCGACGAGATCCACACGCTGATCCTCGGCCAGGCGATCACGGGGATCTCCGCGTTCGCCTGACGGGGATCCATCGGCCCGGCGCTCAGCCGAGCTTCATGAACATCTTCTCGACCTCGGCCAGCGGGTAGCCCTCGGCCTCGGCGCGCTCGGGATCGGACAGGCAGTAGACGAGCCCGGCGCTGACCAGCCTGAACCCCGCCTGCTCCAGCGCCCGGGTGGCCGCCGAGAGCTGCGTGACGATCTCCTTGCAGTCACGCCCCTCGTCGAGCATGCGCTCGACCGCGGCGACCTGACCCGCGGCACGCCGCAGGCGCTTGCGCACGTCGCTCACCACCTCGTCGGGCAGCTCCATCGGTGACGCCTCCTTCCCGGCCCTCCGGCGCCGCGAGGGCCGCCTCCACCCTACCGCATACCCCAGGGGGTTTGACCACATACCCCTGGGGGTATATGGTCCCCGCCATCCCCGACGAGGAGGGCGGAGACGTGAAGTTCACGCAGCACTACCTGGACTGCCTCTCGCACGCGAGCTACCTGGTCGCCGACGAGGAGACCCGCGTGGCAGCGGTCGTCGACCCGCGGCGCGACATCCAGGCGTACCTGGACGAGGCCGAGGCGGAGGGCCTCGACATCCGGTACGTCATCGAGACCCACTTCCATGCCGACTTCCTCTCCGGACACCTGGAGCTCGCGGAGGCGACCGGAGCCGAGATCGTGTTCGGCCGGGCCGCGGAGGCGCAGTTCCCGATCCGCCGGGTCCGCACCGGCGAGCGCATCGCCCTGGGCGACCCCCGCACCGGCGTCGTGCTCGAGTTCCGTGAGACGCCGGGCCACACCCCCGAGTCGATCAGCGTCGTGGTGTGGGAGCGCGGCGACGACCCCGAGCCGTTCGGCGTGCTGACCGGCGACACGCTCTTCATCGGGGACGTGGGGCGCCCCGACCTCCTCGCCTCGGTGGGCGTCACCGCGGAGGAGCTCGCGGTCGAGCTCCACGCCTCCCTCCACGAGCAGCTGCTCACGCTGCCCGACTCGACCAAGGTCTTCCCCGCCCACGGGGCCGGCTCGGCGTGCGGCAAGCAGCTCTCGACCGAGACCGTGTCCACCATCGGCGAGCAGCGCGCGACCAACTACGCGCTGCAGCCCATGACGGTCGACGAGTTCGTCCGCACCGTCACCGACGGCCAGCCGAGCGCCCCCGGCTACTTCGGGTTCAACGCAGGGCTCAACAAGGCGGCCCGCCAGCTGCTCGACGACTCGGCGCCGCGGGCGATGGACCTCGACGAGGTCCTCGCCG
This sequence comes from uncultured Microthrixaceae bacterium, assembly GCA_965651815.1. GTDB lineage: Bacteria > Actinomycetota > Acidimicrobiia > Acidimicrobiales > Microtrichaceae > CBFGTJ01. The sequence goes on from CBFGTJ010000046.1 coordinate 18,243, forward strand.
CCCGGGCCGAGGGCGCGGTCGTGCTCGACACCCGTGACGCGGCAGCGTTCGCGACCGGCCACCTCGCCGGGTCGATCAACGTCGGCATCGACGGCCGGTACGCCGAGTACGTCGGGTCCGTCGTCACGCCCGGCAGCCGGATCGTGCTCGTCACCGATCCCGGCGCCGAGGAGGAGAGCAAGCTGCGCCTGGCCCGCATCGGCTTCGACGACGTGCTCGGCGTGCTCGACGGCGGCATCCAGCGCCTCGCCGATCGACCGGAGCTGGCGCGGCGGGCCTCCCGCCTCGACGTCCGCGCCTTCGAGCGGGCGGTGCGGTCCGACGACGTGCAGGTCGTCGACGTCCGCAACCCCGGGGAGACCGCGCTCGGCACCATCCCCGGCGCGACCGTCATCCCCCTCGCGCGGCTGCGCGACGAGGCGACGACCCTCGACCTCGACCGACCGATCGTCGTGTACTGCGCCGGCGGCTACCGCTCCTCCGCGGGAGCGAGCCTGCTCCGCTCCCTGGGAGCGACCGACGTCTCGGACCTGCTGGGCGGCTACGGCGCCTGGGCCCAGGCGCCCGCCGGGCCCGCCGGGGGGGGGGGGGGCGGCGGGGGGGGGGGGGGGGGGGGGGGGGGGGGGGGGGGGG
>CBFGTJ010000047.1:0-18852 GCA_965651815.1 uncultured Microthrixaceae bacterium
GGCGGTGCGCCTCGTCGATCAGGCGCTCCGCGTCCTGCAACGTGCCGTACTCGGGCGCGACGCCGCAGTAGTCGCTGACGTCGTAGCCGAAGTCCTCCTGGGGGCTCGCGAAGAACGGCGAGACCCACACCGTGTCGACGCCGAGGTCCACGAGGTGGTCGAGGCGTTCGACGATGCCCTCGAGGTCGCCGATGCCGTCGCCGTTCGAGTCGCGGAACGAGCGCGGGTACACCTGGTAGACGGTGGCCGAGTGCCACCACGGAGCGGCCATGCCCCTGATGGTGGCACGCCGCGGGACACGCGCACCCCGATGAGTTCCGCGCCCGGGCGGCGTCCGAGGTTCCGACCACACCGACCAGAGCGAGAGTGACGGGAGCGGGATGGCGACCTTCGTGATGATCCCCGGCGCCGGGTCCGACAGCTGGTACTGGCACCTCGTCGCACCGCGCCTCGAGGCGGCGGGGCACGAGGTGGTGACGGTGGACCTCCCCTGCGACGACGACCGCGCGGGGCTCGAGGCGTACACGGACGCGGTGGTCCGCCAGGTCGGCGACCGGCGGGACCTGGTGCTGGTCGCCCAGTCGATGGGCGGGTTGACGGCGCCGCTCGTGTGCACCCGCGTCCCCGTCGAGCTGGTGGTGCTGGTGGCGGCGATGATCCCGCGCCCGGGGGAGACCGGCGGTGAGTGGTGGGCCAACACCGGCCAGCCCGAGGCGCAGCGTGCGGCCGCCCTGCTGGAGGGCCGCGACCCCGACGACGAGTCGCCCGAGACGCTCTTCCTGCACGACGTCCCGCCCGAGGTGGCCGCCGAGTCCGTCCGGCACCTGCGCGAGCAGTCCGCCCGGCCCTTCGAGGACCCGTGGCCCCTGGCCGGCTGGCCCGAGGTCCCGACGCGCGTCCTGCTGTGCCGCGACGACCGGCTCTTCCCCGCACCGTTCCAGCGACGCGTCGCCGCCGAGCGCCTCGGCATCACGCCGGACGAGATGGACGGCGGCCACCTGCCCGCCCTGGCCCGCCCGGACGAGCTCGCCGACCGCCTGCTGGCCTACCTGTCCTGGGCGATCGCCGTGCGTCGGGAGATCGACTCGGGACGCCCGGGCTCCGCTCGGTAGGGTTCGTCCGTGATGCGTCGGTTGGAGGCACCGGAGTTCGAGCGGGCGGACGCGGCGGCGGTGGAGCACTTCCGCGAGCACGGCTGGCTGCTCACCCGCACGCTCGACGACGACGCGGTGGCGGCGCTGCGGTCGTGGGTCGACGAGGTGGCGTCGTGGCCCGACGACGGGGGCGACTGGCTGCACCACCGCGAGATGACCGACGACGGCCCGAAGCTGTGCCGCAGCGAGAACTTCGTGCCCCACCACGACGGGCTGCGCGAGCTGCTGACCGAGGGGCCCCTCCCCGAGATCGCCGGGGCGCTGCTCGGCGAGCCGGCGGTGCTCTACAAGGAGAAGGTCAACTACAAGCTCCCGGGTGGCGCCGGGTACGCCCCGCACCAGGACGCGCCCGCCTACCCGTTCATCAGCTCGCACGTCTCGGCGATGGTGGCGGTGGACGACGCGACGGTCGAGAACGGCTGCCTCGAGGTCGCCTCCGGGATGCACCACGAGCTGCTCCCCACCGACGACGTCGGCTGCGTGCACCCCGACGTCGCCGCGGAGCTGGACTGGTGGGCGGTCGAGGTGCCCGCCGGGTGCACCCTGTGGTTCCACTCCCGCACGCCGCACCGCAGCGGTCCCAACCGCTCCCCGCACGCGCGGCGGGCGCTGTACCCCACCTACAACGCCGCGTCGCTCGGCGACCTGCGCGAGGAGTACTACCGGGAGAAGCTCGCGGCGTTCGCGCAGCGGGCCGCGTCCGGCGAGCACACGGGCGTGTCGCTCATCGGCGACTTCCAGGGCCGTCCGGCGTGAGCGGGGGCCCCGGCGCCCCGGCGGAGGTCGAGCCGGCGACCCGCGTCGACGAGGTCGTGGAGCTGTACCGCCGCTGGGCCTGGCACCGCTACGACGAGTCCGTCAGCCAGCTCGACCACGCGCTGCAGACCGCGGCGCTCGCCGAGCGCGACGGCGCCGCCGACGCGCTGGTCGCCGCCGCACTCCTCCACGACGTCGGCCACCTCCTCGACCTGGCCGCGGCCGACGGCGCCTACGGCGAGCGCACGGTCGACCTGCGCCACGAGCACGTGGGCGCCCGCTACCTGTCGTCGCTGTTCGGTGACGAGGTGACCGCGCCGATCGCGCTGCACGTCGAGGCGAAGCGGTACCGCTGCGGCACCGACCCGAGCCGCCTCGCGGAGCTCTCGCCGGGATCGCGGCGCAGCCTCGAGCTGCAGGGCGGACCGGCCTCGCCCGAGGAGTGCCGGGCCCTCGAGGCCACGCCCGGGTTCGAGGAGGCGCTCGCGCTGCGGGAGTGGGACGACGCCGGCAAGGTCGTCGGCCTGCGCGTGCCCCCGCTCGAGCACTTCGAGCCCCTCCTCGCGCACCTCACCGGCACCGGGAGGCGCTGAGGTACGCCGGCGGGCCTACTCGCCCGCCGGTTGCCTCGCGGGGCGGGAGGGCACGAACCCCGGCTGCGCGCCGGGTCCCGGCTCGACGTGGATCGAGCGGAGGGTGAGCTCCTCACCGCACTCGCTGCAGGTGGGCACCGCCTGGGTCTCGTTGCCGCACGTGTCGTGCACGAGCACGACGGGGTGCTCCCCCGGCGCGTAGGCCCAGCGGTCACCCCACTGGCGCAGCGCCGTCATGACCGGCCACAGGTCCTTGCCCTTCTCGGTCAGCACGTACTCGTGGCGCGGCGGCCGTTCGGAGTAGGCGCGCCGCTCCATGATCCCGTGCCGCACCAGGGTGTCGAGCCGGGCGGACAGGACGTTGCGGGCGATGCCGAGCCGCGACTGGAAGTCCTCGAAGCGGCGGACGCCCAGCAGCGCGTCGCGCAGGATCAGCAGGGTCCACCACTCGCCGATCTGCTCGAGCGACTGCGCCACCGAGCAGTGCATGTCGGCGAAGGAGGACCGTCGCATGCCCACGAGCCTACGTGGCGGCCGTCGCCGCACCGCCCGCGCGGACCGGGATCCGCACGGTCGCGACGGGCCCGTCGTACTCCACGGTGGTGCGCTCGGCCGCGTGGCTGGGCCGGTCGAGCACGTACGCCGGCTCGCGCAGCACCTCGGCGACGACGACCTCCATCCCGCGCTCGCGCGCACGTCGCAGCAGGTGGCCCGTGAGCCGGTGGCCGAGCCCGGTGCCCTGCCATGCGTCCTCGACGAGCACCGCGATCTCCCCCTCCGTGGCGGGTCGCGGGCTCCGGTGCAACGTGCCGATGCCGACGATCGCGCCGTCGACCTCGGCGACCAGGTGCTCCTCCGCGTCCCGTGCCGCGAGGAGCCCCGCGATCCGCGACGGTCCGCCGCGGGGGGCCGGGCCGTGGAACCGGCGCCGCAGGGTGTCCGCGGAGCAGCGCAGCGCCATCTCCTCGAGGGCCGGGCCGTCGTGCGCGGTGATCGGGCGGATCACCGGTCGGACGGACCCGGGTTCGGGCGGGGCCGCCCTGCGCACCTCGCCGATGACGGCGAGCTCCGCCGCGACCCGTGGATCGGGGGCCGGACCGGGATCGCGCCGCCAGCCCCCCGTGGCGACTCCCCTCCAAGTGAGTTGCTTCATGCAATGGACTCTAGGTGGGTGGGTTGCATGAAGCAACGGATTTCTCCGGTGGCCGGGTGCGAAGATGTCGCCGTGGTGGCGACGGCGGGCACGGCGGTGACGGGCGGGCGACGGCAGGGGGAGCGGCCCGCCATCGTGCTGGCGATGCTCGAGGGCCTCGCGGGGCACGCGTTCACCCCCGAGCACCTCGACCGGCTGCGCGCGGTCGGCGACCTGCTCGACGACGCGCCGCTCGAGGACTTCTCCACCGAACGGGCCCGCGAGCTCCTCGGGCGCGCCCGGATCCTGGTCGGCCACTGGGGCTGCCCGACGCTCACCGCCGAGGTGCTGTCGGCCGCACCGCACCTGGAGCTGTTCGCCTACGCGGCGGGCACGGTGAAGTGGCAGGTGACCGACGCCGTGTGGGAGCGCGGCATCGTCGTCACCTCCGCCGCGGCCGCCAACGCGGTGCCGGTCGCGGAGTACACCGTCGCCATGGTGCTGCTCGCCAACAAGGGCGTGCTGCTCTCACGCGAGCTCCAGCGCGACCCATCGGCGGGGGTGCCCCTCGACCACGCCCGCGTCGGCAACGTCGGCAAGCGCGTGGGGCTGGTCGGCGCCTCCCACGTCGGCCGCCTCGTCATCGAGCGCCTCGCGCCCTACGACCTGTCGCTGGCCGTGTACGACCCGTACCTGTCGGCCGCCGACGCGGCCGCGCTCGGCGTCGAGCTCGTCGCCGACCTCGACGAGCTCTGCGCGGGGGTGGACGTGCTCTCGCTGCACGCACCCGACGTCGAGGCGACCAAGGGCATGATCGGGGCACGCCAGCTCTCGCTGCTGCGCGACGGCGCCACGTTCATCAACACGGCCCGCCCCGCGCTCGTCGACACCCGGGCGCTCGAGGCGGAGCTGCGCTCCGGGCGCATCGCCGCGATCCTCGACGTGACCGACCCCGAGCCCCTCCCGGTGGACCACGAGCTGCTCCGCCTGCCGAACGTGTTCGTCACCCCGCACGTCGCGGGAGCGGCCGGCACCGAGCTGACGCGCCTGGCCGACCTCGCGGTGGAGGAGGTCGAGCGCCACGTGGCCGGCCTGCCGCCCCGGTACCCCGTCACCGCGGCCGACCTCGACCGGATCGCCTGATCGACGGCACGTGCCGGGGACCGGCTGACCGTCACGTTCGACCTCGAGGTCGTCGCGGGCACCTCGCGGGCCGGGCTCAGCCGGCGGAGCTCGTCCAGCCCTGCCACTCCGCCTCGACGCGTGCCGGGTCCCACTCGCCGTCGTGCACCACGACGCGGTGCCGGAGGGTGAGGACGTCGCCCGCCGCGACCTCGAGGGGTGCGTTCCAGAGGAACGCGGCGTTGCAGAAGTTGGCCCAGCCCTCGCCGTAGGTGTCGGCCCGGTTGCTCGCGTACCAGGGGGTCGGGTGCCGCGCATTGGTGGGGTGGTCGAGGATCGCGACGCCCGCGACCGCGGGCCCCGCGTCGAGCCCGACCCGGCCCTGCAGGTGGCACCAGCGGGCCGGTTCGCCCCGGAGCTGCTCGTGGGTGGCCGGGTCGTCCGCGAGCTGAAGTGCGGTGTCGGTCCAATCGGGCGCGCCGCGGAGGGTCAGCCCGCCGTACCCGCCCCAGGTGGTGTACGGCGTGCGGTCCAGCTCCACGTCGACGCGGGGGCGCAGCTCCACGACCCAGTCGAGGGCGTAGGCGTCGTCCGCGAGCCCGACGTGGGCGATCGTGCGCCGCTCGTCGATCACGACACCCGCCCCGCCCGGGCGCTCCCACTCGATCATCGCGGACTCCACCGGGCCGCCCGGGCCATCGACGCGATCGACCGAGGTGGTGCGCAGCAGCCCGAACTCGCCGTACTCCTCCCAGAAGTTCTCGCCGTTGACGAACTTGATCGTCGACCACAGGGCGTGGTGCCACGGGTGGTCGGCGGGTGCCTCCACCGTCAGCACCGCGCCCGCCCGGGTGCGCAGCGGGTGCACGAACGGTCGCGGCGCGTCCCACACCGCCTGCCAGAGCTCGGTCATGGGGCCAGTCTGGCGGCCCCGCACCGTGGCGGGGACGACCCGGCCCGGTCACGCCGCCAGCGCGCGGACCCGCTCGCCGAGGTCGCCCTCCCACGCCTCGAGGAACGGGCGCTGGTCGGGACCGATCTGGTGGAAGTAGACGTGGTCGAAGCCGTTGTCGAGGAAGGTCCTGACCTTCTCGAGCACGGGCTCGGGATCGGGACCGTGGGGCACGCTCGCCACGTCCTCGGGGCGCACCATCTCGGCGGCCATCTCGAAGTGGCTCCAGGTGGGCAGGTCCTGGGAGAGCTGCCCGGTGATGGCGGTGTTGGGCCACTGCCGGTGCACGGTCTCCAGGCACGCCGCCTCGTCGGGGCCGACGCACAGGTTGAGCTGCGCGTACCGGGGCCCATCACCCCCGGCGGCGCGGTAGGCCGCCACCGCGTGGTCGTCGCTGCCGTGGCTGAACAGCCCGTCGCCGATCTCTCCCGCGAGCTCGAGCGCCTTGTCGCCGTAGGCGGAGACGAGGAGCCGCAGCCGCTCGTCCGGTGGGTCGAAGAGCCGGGCGTTCTCCACCCGATAGTGCCGGCCCTCGTGGTCGACGGTGTCACCGGTCCACATGCGTCGGATCACCTCGACGGCCTCGCGCAGCATCTCGAGGCGGACCTCGGGACGGGGCCAGCGGTCCCCGTGCACGTGCTCGTTGAGCGCCTCCCCGGTGCCGACGCCGAAGGAGAAGCGGCCGCCGAACAGCAGGGAGGTCGTCGCCGCGGCGTGGGCGACGATCACCGGGTGGGTGCGCACGATGGGGCAGGTCACGCCGGTCACGACCCGCAGGCGCTCGGTGGCGTTCGCGATGGCGCCGAGCACCGACCAGACGAACGGGCTGTGTCCCTGGGCGGTCACCCAGGGATGGAAGTGGTCCGAGACGGAGCAGAACTCGAAGCCCGCCCCCTCCGCGCGGCGGGCGAGCTCGACCAGCTCGGCCGGGCCGTGCTCCTCGCTGGACAGGGCGAATCCGAACGACGTCATCGATGTGCTGCTCCGGTGTGGGGGTCCCGCGGCGGTACCCGTGCCGGCGTCGGCGCAAACGGAGCGACGACGTCCGCGCACGCCGGCCCAGGCCGGGGGTTTCGTCCGCCCGCTCGACCGGGTACGGCCGCGTGACCCCCGACCTGGAGGCACCGTGGCCCCACGATCCCGAACCCGCACCCGACCTGGCACCCGGGCCCGACGAGGCCTCGTGACCGCCGCCGTCGGCCTCGCCGTGCTCGCCGGCTGCGGCGACGACGACGGTGGCGACGACGGCACGAGCACCACGACCGCCGACGGCGACACGACGAGCACGATCACGACGATGCAGCCCCAGCCGACCGCGGACATCGGCGAGGGGGACGTCCCCGACCAGGGGGACGACGGGACCAGCTCGACGGTGTCCGGCGCCGTCCCCGGGCAGGATGGCGACGAGCTCGACCCACCCGATGACGGGGCCGGGGGTCCGGCACCCGGCGGCTGAGCCCACGCGCCGGGGCGGGCACCTCGCGGGTTCCCTTGAACCGGGACGCTCGCTGCCGACAGGGATCGACGAGGCGCCAGCCGGGGAAGGGGGCGCCGGGGAGCGATCCGATGTCATCCAAGGACCGACAGGCTCGGGCGGTCGCCGCCATCGCCGAAGCGGTGGGCGCCGAACCGATCACGCGCGGTGACCTTCCGCCCGATCTCCCGGGCCACCTGCGGACCGCCGTCGCCACTGCCGCGGACGGGCACCACGCGGCGGTCACGGCGCGCGACGCCACCGTCTGGCGGCTCGCCACGGCGCGCGACCACCTCGACGAGCTCACCGCGCTCGTCGAGCGCGAGCAGTCCCACACCGAGGAGGCCGCGGCCCGACTGGCGGCGGGCACCGCCCGCGCGGCGGAGCTGCGCACGGGGCTCGGCGAGGTCATGAGCGAGCGTGTGGAGGTGCAGCGCGCGCTCGGCGAGTGGGCGGTGCACGCCGAGCGGGCGCGTGAGCGCTGGACGTCCGCGTCCGGGCTGGTCGCAGCCGTGCGCTCGGGCCCGCTCGACGATGCGTCGCGTCGCCAGGTGGCCGAGGGGCTGCGTCGCGAGGCGGAGGGTGCGGACGGGCTCGGGCTCGGCGACGCCGCGCGCCAGCTGGCGCGGTGGGCCGACGAGCTCGAGTCCGGCAGCGCTGCCCTCGTCCCGGCGGCACGCGCGCTGCTCGACCGGGCCGCCGACCTGGACCGGCGGTGGGCCGAGGCGGGCGCGGGCGACCCGGGGGCGGATGTCCGCGTGCTCGCGGCGCGCCAGGAGCTGCTCGCGAGCCAGGAGGCCTGGGAGCAGCTGGAGTCGCAGGCCCGCTCGGGCAACCTCGGCGAACGCCTCCGCCGGACGATCGAAGCGGCGCACGCGGCGAGGGTCGAGCTGGAGGAGCAGGGTCGACGGGTCGACGCCGACCAGCTCGCCGCCGCGAAGGCCGCGGAGGCCGAGGCGCTCGGCCTCGTCGGCTTCGACTCGATGCTCGACTTCCGCGTCGCGATGTCCACCACGGGTGCGGGCGCACTGGCCGAGACCCGCCGGCAGGCGTGCCAGGAGCGGATCCAGCGAGCCACGTCGAGCCTCCGTGACGAGGTCGAGGCGAGCCGCGCCCGCCACGAGGAGCTCCGGCGCGAGCGCGAGGACTTGGAGCGCACCGCGGCCGCGTCGGTGCCCGGCTGCGGTCCCGACTGGGAGCAGACCGTCGCCGGCCTGTACGAGGTGCCCGAAGGGGTGCAGTCCGCGATCGACGCGCTGGAGGCGCTCGCCGCGGGGGCGGACCGCACCGTGGAGGAGCTCCGGGGCCGTAGCCACGCGGTCGAGGCGGCCGCGAACGAGCGTGCGGCGGCGCTGCGGGACCTCGACGTGGAGTGCCGCCACGCCGCCGCGGCCGAGGAAGCGGCCAGGAACGAAGCCGCGGCAGCCGCCGCACGGGCGACGTTCGCCGCGGAGCAGGTCCGCCAGCTCGAGGCCGCGCTCGAGGAGGCGGAGGCGCAGGTCGCGCGGACCGCCGGTGCGGCGGCCTCGGCCGAGCAGCGGGGGTACACCCACGCCGACGTGGCGCGGCGGCGAGACGCGCTGCTGGCCCTGGTCCGGCGGCGTGCGGCCGAGGTCGCGGATCCCGGCCGCGCCACGACGGCGACCGCGGTCGTCGTCGACGACCCCACCGTCGACCTGCACGCGGAGGACGCCCTCGACGTGGTGGGCGCGCTGGTCGCAGCGGAGCTCCCCGCGCCGGTGGCCTTCGTCACCAGCCGCCCCGAGCTGGCCGACGCGGGACGCCGCGCCGGCGGCGCGGTGCGCGTCGTGGACGCCCGCCGGCGGCGCGCGCGGCGCTGGCGCCCGGGACCCCCGCCTGAACGGCTCCCCAGCCCGGAGGGACTTCGACCACTGGAAGCTCAGCACGGGTAGGTGTGTTTCCGATACACCTATGGGTGGCCGCAACGGGGCGGCCGTAGAGCCCTCAACGGGGAGGGATCATCCACATGGCACAGCCGACCATCCATCCGGGTCACGCGACCGCGGCCCACCGGATCATCTCGGGACGGGCGCAGGAGCTCGCCGAGACCGACCAGGACCGGGCCGCGAGGGTCGCTGCAGCGCACCTGCCGTGGCTCGCCCACCTCGACGACGACGAGCGTCGGGTGTGCCTCGACGAGGTGGTCGAGGCGCTCGTCAACCGCAGCGAGCTCGACGGCCTGATCGCCCGCTGGGCGGACGTGGCGCAGCGTCGTCGCGCGGAGCGCGCCGCCCGCGCCTGACGCGCCCGCGGCGACCCTCCCGAGCGCGGCGGAACCGGAGATCTCGAGCCCGCCCGGCGCCGTGCGGCGCCGGGCTTCGGCGCGCCCGGCAGCCGGTGCTCGGCGGCGCTGGCGGCCGCGCGCTTGCCATCGATCCCCGATCGCCCTACGTTTTCCGACGTGCATTCGGAAATCGGCGCACCGACGGATCGACGGACCCGGAAGCGGGCGGCCCGACGCGATGCCCTGCTGGACCTCGCGGCCGACCTCGTGGAGCAGCACGGCGTGGACGGCGTCACGATGGCGGCGCTCGCCGAGGCCGCCGACTACGCGCCGGCCTCGCTCTACACGTACTTCTCGTCCCGCAGCGCGCTGCTCGCCGCCCTCCAGCAGCGGGCGCTCGCGACCCTCGGTGAGGTCGCGCGGGATCACCTCGCCGCCTGGGACGCGGTCCTCGACGCCGATCCCGGGCGCGACGGCGAGCCACCCGACCGACGCGCCCGGGTGCACGCGCTCGCCCGGCTGCTGGCCTTCTCCGAGCTGTTCCTCACCGCGCCCGAGCACCACCCGAGGGAGTTCCGCCTCCAGCAGCAGCTGCTGGTGACGCCCGGCGCGGAGGACACCGCCGACGCCGCGACGGTCGTGCCGAGCGCGATGGCGGTGCTGGAGATCCCCCGGCAGCTGCTCGCCGCCGCCACCGACCGTGGCGCCCTCGACGAGCACGAGCAGCCGACCGACCCGCTCGGCCAGCCGATCGACGGCAACCTGCTGCGCACCTTCGCGTGGGTCGTCGCGATGAACGGCGCGCTGATGGTCGACTCGCTCCGCACCGGCCTGCCCTCCACCGGCAAGGCGCTCGGCGAGGAGCTCACCGCGACGCTGCTCGCCGGGTGGGGGGCCGATCCGTCGGAGCTGCGGACCGCACGCGAGCTCGCCGCCGCCATGGCGGACGCGACCAGGAGGTCAGGATGATCACGGCTTTGTCACTCGTCGTCCCGTTCGCCCTGGGCTGGGCGGCGTGGACGCTCGCGGAGTACCTGCTCCACCGGTTCGCGATGCATCACCTGCGCGGCAGGGGAATCATGAGCCGCGAGCACCTCGAGCACCACGTGCACTCCTCGTGGTCGTTCTCGGTGACCCACCTGATGAGCTGGGCGGGGATGCTGTTCGTCGGCGCGGTGCTGTGGTTCCCCCTCGGGTGGTGGTTGTCGAGCGTCGCCGGCGGCGTGGCCCTCGCCGTCGGTTGGGCGGTCGGCTACTTCTTCTACGAGTACCAGCACATGGCCGCCCACCTGCACGCCCCGCGCCACCGCTACGGCGCCTGGCTGCGGCGCCACCACTTCCACCACCACTTCGGGCACCCGATGGCGAACCACGGGGTCACCGTCCCGGTGTGGGACCACGTGTTCCGCACCCACGAGGCGCCCGGGAAGGTCCGCGTGCCGCGCCGCCTGGCGCTGCCGTGGCTCGTCGACGAGCAGGGTGAGATGCTGCCGGAGTACGCGGACGACTACGTGCTGGTCGGCCGGGCCGACGACGCCGAGCGGCTCGCCGCGCTCGACCGGGCCCGGGCGTTCGCGTCCATCGCACCCGCGGACTGACGCCGCGCCGCCTCGACGAGCAGCTTGCGCTCGGCGGCGCCCACGGCGCGCCGCGCGGCGGGGACCGCGTCCGGGTTGACCGAGATCGAGTCGATCCCGAACCGGACCAGGTGTTCCGCGAACCCCGGCCGGTTGCTCGGCGCCTGGCCGCACAGCGACGAGCTCAGGCCGACCTCGCGGCAGGTCCGCACGATCTGCTCGATCGCGTCGAGCACCGCGGGGTCGGCCTCGTCGAACAGTTCCGCGCAGGTCTCCGAGTCGCGGTCCACGCCCAGCACCAGCTGCGTGAGGTCGTTCGAGCCGATCGACACCCCGTCGATGCCCATCCGGGCGTACTCGGGCAGCCAGTACACGACCGAGGGCACCTCGGCCATGATCCACCGCTGCAGGCCCCGCTGCCGCCCGAGGGGGCTCGCGTCCATGAGCTCCAGGCACGCCTCGAGCTCCCAACGGGTGCGCACGAACGGGATCATCACGTGCAGGTTCGGCGTCTCCTCGTGGACCCGGGCGAGCAGCTCCAGCTCCAGGCCGAACAGCTCCGGGTCCTTGATGTAGCGGTAGCAGCCGCGGTACCCGATCATCGGGTTCGACTCGACCGGCTCGAACCGCTCGCCGCCCTCGAGCCCGCGGAACTCGTTCGTGCGGAAGTCGATGGTCCGGTACACGACCGGCCGGTCGCCGAAGGCCCGGGTGACCTCCAGCAGCGACGCGGCCATCCGCTCGACGAACACGTGCCCCTCGCCGCGGGCGACCAGCTCCTTGGGGTGCACCCCCTCGAGGGCGTCGGTGACCATGAACTCGGCGCGCAGCAGGCCGACGCCGTCGACGGGCAGCGCCGCGACCCGCGGCGCGAGCTGCGCCATCGCGAGGTTCACGTAGATGCGCGTCCCGAGGCTCTCGACCGGCTCCGCGGCCGGCCCCACCGCCGCCGGGGTCGCGGCCACCGCGGCCGGGATGGTCGCGCCGGCGGTGGGGGTCGGGCGTGCGCCGGCGAGCACCACGCCCCTCGACCCGTCGACGGTCACCTCGTCGCCGTCGTGGAGGTCGCGGGTGGCGGTGCGCGTGCCGACGACGCAGGGGATGCCCAGCTCGCGGGACACGATCGCCGCGTGCGCGGTCATGCCACCGGCGTCGGTGACGATCGCGGCCGCGCGGCGCAGGGTCGGCACCCAGTCCGGGTTCGTCGTCGGAGCCACGAGCACCTCGCCGTCGGCCATCGTGTGGCCCTCGTGCGGGTCGTGCAGGATCCGCACCCTCCCCGACCCGACCCCGGCGGAGGCGGCGAGGCCCTCGAGCAGCACCTGCTCGTCGTCGTCCGACCCGCCGGCGTCCTCCCCGTCCGACGCGTCCCCGAGGGTGGTGATCGGCCGCGACTGCACCAGGTGGATCGTGTCGCCCTCGATCGCCCACTCCGTGTCCTGCGGCTCGCCGTAGTGCTCCTGCACCCGGGCACCGAGCCGCGCGAGCTCGAGGACCTCGTCGTCGCTGAGCACGCGGGCGGCGCCCTCCGACTCGTCCATCGCGACCTCGACGACCGTGCCGTCGGGTGCGGGGTCGAGCCGGTGCGACTGCACGCCGACGCTGACCGAGCGGATCGTCGGCCCGTCCTTCGCGACGACGTAGGTGTCCGGTTGGACCTGCCCGCCCACGACGACGTCGCCGAGGCCCTGCGCGGCTTCGATCACGACGACGCCGTCGTCGCCGGTGACCGGGTCCGCGGTGAACATCACCCCCGCCCGGTCGGAGCGCACGAGCCGCTGCACCACGACGGCGATCGAGGCCTCCTCGTCGAGCCCCTTGCTCGCCCGGTAGGCGATGGCGCGGTCGCCGAAGAGCGACACCCAGCACCTCCGCAGCGCGTCGAGCAGCGCCTCGTCGCCCACGACGTTCATGAACGACGAGTGCATTCCCGCGAACGACGCGCCCGCGGAGTCCTCGGCGGTGGCCGACGAGCGGACCGCGACCGGCACGCGGTCGCCCAGGCGGTGGTAGGCGTCGAGCACGGGGCGCGCCACCTCGTCGGGGATGTCGACGCCGCCGACCAGCTCGCGCATCCGGGCGGTGCGGTCCCGCAGCTCCTGGCTGTCCCCGCCGATGCGCAGCGCATGCGCGAGCTCGTCCCGCAACCGGTCGCGCACGCCCGCGAGCTCCATCGCGCGGTGGTAGCCGGCCGAGGTGACCACGAAGCCCGGTGGCACCGGCAGCCCGGCTGCGGTCAGCGCGGCGAGGTTGGCGCCCTTCCCACCCGCGACGGCGACGTCGTCGACGCCGAGGTCCGTGAACCAGGCGACGACCGGGACCTCTCCTTGCTCCGGCATCCGGATCCTCCTCCCTCGAGGGCTCAGGGCACGACGACCGCTCGACCGACGACCTCACCGGCCCGCAGCGCACGGTAGGCCTGGGGCGCCTCCTCGAGGCCGAAGGTCGTGACCTCGGCGCGGAGCTTCCCGGCCCGGGCCAGGTCGATCACCTCCAGCAGCTCGGGCAGCGTGCCCCAGTAGGTCGTGGCGACCGAGACCTCGTAGGGCACCGAGAAGAACGACAGCGGCAGCGTGCCGCCACCGATGCCGACGATCGTCAGGTGCCCCATCGTCCTCGTGACCGACGCGGCGAGCGCGAGCGTCGCGTCGACGCCGACGAAGTCGAGCGTGAGGTCCGCGAGGCGGCCCGAGGTCAGGTCGCGGATCTCCGCGGCGGCGTCCTCGCCGGAGCGCACCGTGTGGTCGGCTCCCCAGCGCCGCGCCATGTCGAGCGCCGCGTCGCGGGTGTCCACGGCGATGATCTCGACCGCGCCGCTCAGCGCGCGCAGCGCCTGCACGCCCATCTGGCCCAGTCCTCCGGCGCCGATGACGACCGCGAACGAGCCCGCCCCGAGCAGGTGCAGCGAGCGCTTCACCGCGTGGTACGGGGTGAGGCCGGCGTCGGTCAACGGGGCTGCCTGGGCCGGTGGGAGGTCGCCGATGGGGACCACCCACCTGCTCCGGGGCACGAGCATGTAGGGCGCCATCCCGCCGTCGAACCCGAGCCCTCCCCCGGCGGCGGCGAGCTCGCCCTGCCGCTCGCAGTAGTTCTCGGCCCCCGAGCGGCACCGCCGGCACGTCCCGCACCCCCACGGCCCGTAGACCGCGACGGCCTCGCCGACCTCGAGGCCCTGGACGCCGGGCCCGAGCGCCTCGACCCAGCCGGCGTTCTCGTGGCCGAGCGTGAACGGCGGGCCCCACGGCACGACGCCCTCGGTGAAGTCGTCCATCAGGTGCAGGTCGGAGTGGCACGCCCCTGCCCCGCCGATCCGGACGAGCACCTCGCCCGGCCCCGGGTCGGGCTGGGGCACCTCGGCCAGCTCCGCCTCCTCCTGCCAAGCGGTGAGCCTCAACGCGCGCATCGGCGTCCTCCCCGGTCGGGCCTCGTGGGCGACGTCCCGGGCACATGCAACCAGACGCGGCGGCCGCGTGCGCCGTGGAACGAACCCGGGCGCCTCGTCGTGGGCGCGGGCGGGCCGCGGGACGGTCAGGCGCCGGTGAGCGGCTCGCCGGAGACGGGGTCGTACACGCCGCCGGTGCCCTCGGGGTCGCCCGGCAGCACGAGGCGCAGTCCACCGCCCACGTCGCGCAGCATCGGCACGATCGGCTCGACGCGACCCTGCGCGGCGGCGTGGCCGAGCACATCGGCGGCCTTCTCGAACCGGGCGAGGGCGACCATCGTGCGCACGGTGGGGAAGATCATCGTCATCCGGCCCGCGGCGTGGTCCTCCAGTGCCTGGGCGGGGGTGATCCAGCGCGTGGCGATGACCTCGCGGTCGTCGTGCAGGGGCACCTGGCCCTCGGGCGCGGCGGCGACGAAGAAGCGCGTGTCGTAGCGGCGCGGGGCGCCCAGCGGCGTGACCCAGCGCGAGAAGTAGTGGACCTCGCCGACGTCGAGCTGCAGCTCTTCCTCGGTGCAGACCTCCACGAGCCGGCGGGCGCCGGAGTCGACCGCGTGGCGGTGGTGCCGGAAGCGCTCGGCCACCTCGGGGTCCTCGAAGGACACCACCTCACCCGAGGTGGTCCGGGCGAGCAGCACGCCCGCCTCCTCGAACGACTCCCGGATCGCCGCCACCCAGAACGCGAGCCCCGCCCGCTCCACGCCGACGACCCGCGAGGCCTCCTCGTCGGTCCGACCGTGGCACACGGTGCACACGTCGTCGTCGCCGTCCTCGGGGTCCACGCCGCCGCCGGGGAACACGTAGGCCCCGCCGACGAAGTCGGAGTTGAGGTTGCGCCGCAGCATGCAGACCTCGAGGCCGCGGTCGCCGTCACGCAGGAGCATGACCGTCGCGGCGTCGCGCACCGGGACCGACTCGGGGTCGGGATGCGTGGCGTTGATCACGGCAGCCATCCTCCGACGCTCGCCCTCCGTCCCGCCGGGGCCGCCGGGGTCGATCGGGCCGGGCCGCAGCTCGGGCGGGTCGTCCGCCGCGTCCCAGCCCTCGGCGTCGATGACGTCGCCGAAGCCGCGCGTCCGCCGGCGCACCGTGCCGTCGGGGCCGACGACGGTGTCGATGACCACGCCCGACAGCCGGCCCGAGCGGGCGGCGCGCGCCGCCCGGTGGCCCATCCAGCGCACGAGCAGCGGCCGGAGCACCGCGCGCACCGGGGGCAGGAGCACCAGCGCGCCGAGCAGGCCGCTCACGAAGCCGGGGACGAAGAGCGCGATCCCCGCGACGAGGACGAGGGCCCCGTCGAGCAGCGACCTGGCCGGCGGGCGTCCCGCCGCGAGCTCCGCCTGCGCCCGCCGCCACGCGGAGACACCGGCTCGCTTCGCCAGCGCCGCTCCGACCACGGAGACGAGCAGCAGGGCGACGAACGTCGCGAAGACGCCCACCTCGCGGGCCACCGCGACGACTGCGACGAGCTCGAGGAAGGGCCAGAGCAGGAGCAGTGCGACGGCGACCGGGAACATCGAACCCACGCTAGGTGCCCTGCGGAGGGGCCGGGCATCGCCCCGCCCCGTGCCCGCGCGGGCAGGGGGTGCCGCGTGGGCGGGTGGGCCTCAGGCCCTGGCTTCCTGCAGCGCCCTGCGCTCGTGCTCGTTGAGGCCGCCCCAGATGCCGTGCGGCTCGGCGATCTCGATGGAGTACTCGAGGCACTCCTCGCGGACCACGCATTCCTGGCAGATCGCCTTCGCACGTCGCTCGCGCTCGAGCCGGTCCGCCTTGCGCTCGAACTGCGGCGGCGGGAAGAACACCGCTGCCTGCGGTCCTCGGCACGCCGCCTTGGCCTGCCACGCGGTCGGAGACTGATGTGCGCTCACCGTTCAACCCCCCGGTTCGGTGTGCGCCGCACGTTAGGCACGGCCTCTGCGCTCGACAAGGATGAATTCGCGAGCAGGGTGCGAACAGTAGTGAGCACCCGTTCCGGAGGCCGCCGCCGCGGCGGTGGGGGCGCCGGACGGACGTTCAGTCGGCGCGGTCGGGGCCTGCGGCGTCGTCCGGGTCCGTGGCGTCGCCCGTGCCCTGGCCACGCCGCCGCTGTTCGCGCAGCTCCCGGTAGTCCACGGCGCCGCCCACCTCGGGCTCGACCTCGAGCACCAGGCCGTCGATCGCGACGACGCGGACCCGCTCGCCGGGGTCGATCGGCGTCGCCCGGTTGGTGCGGGCACGCCACTCCGCGCCGCGGATGCGCACCGACCCGTCCGGGTCGACCCGGCCGACCGCCTCGCCCATCTCGCCGATCATCCACTCACGGCCGATCGTCGGGGTGCCGAAGCGGGTGCGGATCATCGCCGGCATGCCCGAGAACGCCGTCGCCGCCATGCCGGCGACGCCGACGGCGAGCGCCATCCACGTCGGGCGGAAGTCGGTGAACAGGAACACGGACCCGACGGTGAACGCCACCATCGAGATCCACGTCCACAGGCGCGGGATGCCCGTCTGCACGTCGATCGAGAACCCGACCATCGACAGCACGAGGAGCACGAGGGCCCAGGTCCGGAACGGCAGCGCGGCCACCCCGTACGCGCCGAGGATCGCGAACCCCGCGCCCACGACGCCGGCCACGCCGATGCCGGCGGTGAAGAACTCGAACATCAGCAGCCCGAGTCCGATCACGAGCAGCAGGTAGGCCACCGACGGGCTGGCCGCGGTGTGCAGGAGCTGCGTGCCCAGCGGCAGCTTGGAGAAGCGCACCCGCGGCACGGGCACCCGGCGCTCCTCGCCGTCGACCTCCGTCACCTCGGTCTCGACCCAGTCGAGGTTGCCGATGTGGTCGACGAGCGTCGCGTCGAAGCGGTCGACCAGCTCCGCCTCGACCGCGTCCTCGCCCTCGAAGGTCCGGGTCAGCGCCCTCACCCGGTCGCCGGCGAACAGCCGCCCGAACTCGGACTCCGACAGCCGCTGGGAGCCGACCTTCCCGATCACCGAGCCGGGCGTGATGCTGCTCGACGCCGCGACCTGGACCAGCTCGACCGCGCCGCCCAGCACCTCCGCGCCCGACGCGCCGACCCACACCGAGACCGGGACGCCGGAGCCCTCGATCGCCCGAGCCACCTCGTCGAGCCGTGCGGGGCGCACCGCGACCCCGGGGCTGTCCATCTGCAACACGACCCCGACGACGTCCGGGGCCCGGGCCGCCGAACGTACGCTCTCGACGATGAAGTCGGCCTCGATCTCGTCGATCACGCCCTCCACGGCGACGACGTCGACGCACCCGTCCTCGCCGCACCCGCTGCCTTGCGCGGCCGCCGGCGACGCGAGGGCCGACGCGGCGCCCAGCACCAGCAGCACCACTGCGAGCGCACGGAGACGGCTGGGTAGTGTGCGCACCGCAAGGCCTCCGAAGGGACAGCGTGGATCCTGAGCAGTTCTTCACTGCATCCGGGGTGATCATCGTCGCCGGGAAAGGCGGAGTCGGCAAAACCGCCGTCACCGCGACCATGGCGGTCGCGGCGTCCTCGGTGGGGCTGCGGACGCTGGTGGTCGAGGTCGAGGGCAAGGCCGGGTTGGCGGCGATGTTCGACTCGGAGGACCTCGCCTACGAGCAGCAGGAGCTGGTCCCCGCCGGCGGCGGCCACGGCGGCGTGGTGGCACGGTCGCTCACGCCCGACGACGCGCTGATCGACTACCTGCGGGAGCACGGGATGCACCGCCTCGGGAACCGGCTGATCGCGAGCGGCGCGCTCGACATCGTGGCCACCGCGGTGCCCGGGATCCGGGACATCCTCGTGCTCGGCAAGGTCAAGCAGCTCGAGCGGGCGGGCGGGCAGGACGTGATCCTGCTCGACGCCCCCGCGGCCGGGCACGCGGTCACGTTCCTGCGCTCCGCGACCGGCCTGGCGGACGCGGTGAAGGTCGGACCGGTGCACGCCCAGGCCCGCGACGTGCTGGACCTGCTGGGCGACCCGGCGCGCTGCCGCGTCGTGCTCGTCACCCTGCCCGAGGAGACGCCGGTCAACGAGCTGGTCGAGACCGCGTACGCCCTGGAGGACGAGGTCGGCGTGCGCCTCGGCCCGATCGTGGTCAACGGCCTGTACGACGAGATCCCCGGGTTGGAAGACGCGCTCGAAGCCTGCGATGCGGCGGGTGAGGGTGGTGCCACCGGTCCGCTGAGGGACTCGGCGCGGTTCCGGTTGCAGCGCCGGAGGATGCAGCAACGGCACGTCGAACGCCTGCGGCGAGACCTGCCGCTCGAGCAGCTGCAGCTGCCGTTCCTGTTCGCCGCGGACGTCGGCCCCGAGGGATCCGTCGAGCTCGCCAGTCGCCTGTCCGACGCGCTGCGCGCGCTGCCCGATCGGCGCATCGACCGGTGAGCAACGAGGCCGACGTGACGATCATCCCACGGACGTCCGGACGC
>CBFGTJ010000048.1:0-18325 GCA_965651815.1 uncultured Microthrixaceae bacterium
GCGTTGTGCGCCTCGGTGAGCGACTCGGTGACGAGCACGCCCTTGCCGGCGGCCAGGCCGTCGGTCTTCACGACGAACGGCGGCGCCATCGAGTCGAGGAAGGCGTGCGCCTCCTCGGCGCGTGTGAAGGTGCCGTGGCGGGCCGTGGGCACGCCCGCCTCGACGAGCAGCTCCTTCATCCACGCCTTGGACCCCTCCAGGCGTGCGCCGTCGGCACCCGGCCCGAACACGAGCCGCCCCGCGGCACGCAGTCGGTCGGCGAGCCCGTCGACGAGCGGGGCCTCCGGGCCGATCACGAACAGGTCGGCCTCGACCTCCTCCGGCGGCGTCGACACCGAGCCCGGGATGCCCGCGTTGCCGGGCGTCACCACCACCTCGGCGCTGCGCCCGAGCACGTGGGCGAGCGCGTGCTCGCGGCCACCGCTGCCGACGACGCAGACCTTCACGACGACGGTGGGTCGACGCGCTCGACCACCTCGAAGGAGAGCAACGACGAGCCCGTGGCGACCGGCCCCTGCCCGCCGCCGGGATGGCCCCCACCGGGATGACCCCCACCGGGATGGCCGCCGGACGCCGCCGCGGCGCCACCCGCGTTCGCGTGGCCCTTCGCGAAGTCCTGGCTCCCGAGCCACGCCTGGAAGGCCTCCTCCGACTCCCACCAGGTCATGACGAAGTAGCGGTCCTCGCCCTCGACCGGGCGCAGCAGCTGGAAGCCCTGGAAGCCGGGCGACTGCTCCACCGCCCCGGCCCGCGCGGCGAAGCGTGCCTCGAGCTCCGGTCCGGCGCCCTCGGGCACCTCGATCGCGTTGATCTTCACGACGGTCATGTGGCGGCTCCTGTGGTTCGGGGGGTCAGGCGGAGAAGTGGACGTACTGGTCGCGGCCGGGCCCGGTGCCGACGATCGAGATCGGCACACCGACCTGCTCCTCGAGGAACTCGAGGTAGGTCACCGCGTTCGCCGGCAGGTCGCGGCGCTCGGTGACCTGCGAGAGGTCGGTCTTCCAGCCCGGGAGCTCCTCGTACACCGGGACGGCCTTGTGCAGGTCGGACTGGTGGTACGGGAGGTGCTCGTGGCGGACACCGTCGACCTCGTACGCGACGCACACCTTGAGGGTGTCGAGCGTGTCGAGGATGTCGAGCTTGGTGATGGCCAGCTCGCTGAGCGAGTTGAGCCGCACGGCGTGGCGCAGCATGACCGCGTCGAACCAGCCCGGGCGGCGCCGGCGCTTGGTGTTGACGCCGAACTCGTGGCCCCGCTCGACCAGCAGGTCACCCACCTCGTCGAACAGCTCGGTGGGCATCGGGCCGGAGCCCACCCGGGTGACGTACGCCTTGGCGATGCCGATCACCCGGTCGATGTCGCGGGGCCCTACCCCGGCGCCGACGCACGCGCCGCCCGCGATCGGGTTGGACGAGGTCACGAACGGATAGGTGCCGTGGTCGAGGTCCAGGAAGGTCGCCTGCGCGCCCTCGAGCAGCACGTGCTCGCCCCGCTCGAGCGACTCGTGGACGAGCGAGACCGTGTCGGCGACGTAGGGCGCCACCCGGGGCGCGACCTCCTCGAGGTACCGGTCGGCCAGCTCGTCGGGGTCGAACCCGAGGCGGTTGTACACCTTCGCCAGCACCAGGTTCTTCTCGGCGAGCACCGCCGCGAGCTTCTCGCGGAAGATCCCCGGGTCGAGCAGGTCCTGCACCCGCAGCCCGACCCGGCTGGCCTTGTCCGCGTAGGCGGGCCCGATCCCCCGCTTGGTCGTGCCGAGCTTGTTCTTGCCGAGGTGCCGCTCGATCAGGCGGTCGAGCTCCTGGTGGTACGGGAGGATCAGGTGGGCGTTGCCGGACACCCGCAGCCGCGAGCAGTCGACGCCCCTCGCCTCCAGCCCGTCGATCTCGTCCAGCATCACGACGGGGTCGACGACCACCCCGTTGCCGATCACGGGGACGATGTGGTCGTAGAGCACGCCCGAGGGGATCAGCTGCAGCGCGAACGACTCCCCGTTCACGACCAGGGTGTGGCCGGCGTTGTGGCCGCCCTGGTAGCGGACCACCACCTGCATCTCCTTGGCGACGAGGTCGGTCAGCTTGCCCTTGCCCTCGTCACCCCACTGGGTGCCCACCACGACGGTCGCCGGCACGCGGATTCTCCTCGATCGCTCTCAGGGGACCGTCGATGCTAACCCGCGTTCACCCGTAGGCGAACCGGCCCTTGAGCTTCAGCCACGGGCGCTCCCACAACACCCACGACACGCGGGCCAACACGTAGGACGCCCCACCGATGACGACGACGTGGAAGATCGTGTCGACGAGCACGACCTCGGTCGGCGTGAACGGCAGGACGGCTCGGGTGATCGGGAACTGGATGATGTACAACGCGTAGGAGTACTTCCCGAGGTGGGCGAGGAAGGCGCTGTGCAAGCAGCGCTTCGGGAACCCTTCGAGTCGGCCCTCGTTTCGCGCTGAGCACCAGGCCGAGGTAGGCGAGCGACAGGATCGTGAAGCCCGGCAGCAGCGCGAGCGATTCCGGCATGATCAGCAGCACCAGCACGATCCACCACCGACGTGCGAACCAGTCGATCCACGGCCCGAAGCGCGTGCGCAGCGACGGAGTGAGGAGCACGACCGCTCCGGCGGCGCCGAGGGCGAGACCGTCGAAGCGGCAGAGCGTGAAGTGGTACGCGAAGTCGCGCTCGATCACGACGTAGCTCACCGAGCGGAACACCATCGAGAAGGCCGCCAGGCCGACGCACACCGAGAAGAGGTGGCGCCGCGGGACGAAGAACACGACGAGCGGCCACGCCAGGTAGAACTGCTCCTCCACGGAGAGCGACCACAGGTGCGACATCGCGGGGAAGGCGTTCGGCCCCTCGAACGCGATCAGGTTGTTCACCTGGTAGAGCCATCCCCATCCCTGGTTGTCGAGGAGGTTCTGGGCTTCGGGGTAGCCGAGGTTCGCGTGCACCCCCGCGGCGATGGCGAGCGCTGCGCCCGCGACCATCGCCCCGAGCACGAGGTAGTAGAGCGGGAAGATGCGCACGGCACGGCGCAGGTAGAAGAGCCGGAAGTAGTCCGACCGGTCCCTCGTCCTCACGAGGATCGTCGTGATCAGGAAGCCGGACAGCACGAAGAACAGGTCGACGCCGCTCTGCAGGAGGAACCCGCCGAGCACGGCAGCACCGGAGTGGTAGAGCAGGACGAACAGCACCGCGAGGCCGCGGATCCCGTCCAGCGCCCCGACGCGCTCCATGATCCCGCCGTCGTCGCGGCGGACGGCGGTCACCGGTCGATGGCCGGCGCGGCGGCTGCTCGCGCGCACACCGGCAGGGGGCGGGTTCCCGGGGTCACCTGAGCGCCCCGGGCACCGGTGCCGACTCGAGCCACTCCCGGGGCCGACCCTCGGCCCACCAGTCGGCGGCCAGCGACGCGGCGAACGGGAAGCCCATCCACATGAGTCGCGGCGTGAGGTCGACGGTGATGAAGGACCAGGCGCTGATGCCGAGCGTCAGCACGACCCCCACGACCGCGGGGTGCAGGAGGACCCGGAACCACCCGTCCTCCCGGGCCATGCGCCGGCACTGCAGGAACGCGGGGATGAAGAGGGGGCCGACGCCCACCGCGAACGAGAACAGGCTGACGACGTCGGTCAGGTTGTGGGTGGTGTTCGTGAGGCTGGGCGTGACCTGCCACGACGCGTCGGGCGTGGGGAGCAGGTGGCCCCGCCAGACGACCACGCCGGCGACGAACGCGACCGCGGCCGCGGCGGCGGGCGCCCACGCGAGGTGGCCGCCGTCGCGGCGCTCGCGGTGCTCGCGCCACGCCCAGGCGAGCATGACCGGCACGAGGATGCCGACGGTCTCCTTCAACGGGAACGCGAGCGCGAGCAGCGGGACGACTCGCCATCGCCCGTCTGGTGACGATCAGGTACCAGCCGAGCGCGACGGCGAAGAGCACGCCCGTCTCCACGAGCAGCCCTGAGCCGAAGTAGAAGGTGTTCCACCCGACGGTGAAGAGCACGCCCGTGGCGAGCAGCACCCTCGGGGTGACCCCGGACGCCCGTAGCGTGGCGAGCACGAGCCAGACCGAGGCGAGCAGCAGCACGACGTTGGTGACGGCGAGGGAGAGCGCCTCGTCGAAGGGCAGCCAGTGGGCCAGCCACGACACCCCGGACCGGTACGAGAACGGGTCGTACAGGCAGGTCCACTGCAGCTCGGACTCCGGCACGCCGCGGAAGTACTGCACGAGCGCCATGTACTGCTGCTCGTCGACCACGACGCGCTCGACGACCCGGCCGGACTCGGTCGTGTACGTGCCGATCTGCTCCAGGCACTCGGGGCTCACCTGCCGCTCCGTGCTGAGCGGTGCCCGCTCGATCGGGAGCCCGGTCCAGTCGTAGCGGGCGAAGCGCACCGAGCCCAGCAGCAGCACCACGAGGCTGAGCAGCAGGCCGACGCGGACCATGGTCCTCGTCGAGGTCGGCGGGTCGCCGCGCAGATCGGTCTCGGCGGTCACGTCGGGCACCTCACTGGGTCGTGCTCTCCTGCCGCGCGACCGCGCGCCGGCGCTCGAGCA
Organism: uncultured Microthrixaceae bacterium; assembly: GCA_965651815.1. Taxonomy (GTDB): domain Bacteria; phylum Actinomycetota; class Acidimicrobiia; order Acidimicrobiales; family Microtrichaceae; genus CBFGTJ01. Next base: position 4,564 of record CBFGTJ010000048.1, read on the forward strand.
GCTCCGGCACGGCCATCACGGCGAGGATCGTCGCGAACGGGTACGTCGTCCATGCGTGCCGCCCATCCGCGTAGGCGGCGGCGAATCCGTGCAGCGCGACCGCGACGCCCATGCCGAGCCCGACGATCAGGTGCAGGTTGCGTGCGAAGGCCTCCCGGCCACCTCCGGCCTCGTCGTCGCGGGCACGCACGAGGCGGCGTGCGAACCACACGGCGAGCGGCACGGCGACACCGCAGGTCAGCACGAAGCTGCCGATCGCCTCGGGCCGCGACGTGTTCCAGGAGAAGGCGGACCACCTCGGGAGCCAGTCGAGCGTGCGGGGCGTGTGCAGCAGCGCGCGCACCCCGAACCACGCGACGAGCACGACCGCCACCGACGCCGCGGTGAACGGCACCCAGTCACGACGGCTCCGCGCGCGTGTCCAGAGGTAGGTGGCCGCGACCGGCACGATGATCAGGTAGGTCTCCTTGACGAGGAAGCCGATCGGCAGGAACGCGAGGAAGAGCCACCATCGGCGCGACTGCACCAGGTAGAGGCCCACGCAGATCGCCGCGACCACGCACCCGTCCACGTAGCCCGAGGTGCCGTACCAGAGCATCGGGAACGACACCGCGTAGAGGGCGCCCGTGGCCAGCTGCTGCCTGGGCCCGAACCCCTGGCGCGCCGCGGCGGCGACCAGGGCCGCGCCCCCGATCGCGAGGAACGCCATCGACACGGTGGCGTAGGCGTCCGCCGGGTTGTCGATGGGCAGCCACGCCGCGACCCACGACGGCAGCAGCCGCCACCGCCACGGGCCGAAGATCGGGTAGCGGTCGAACTCGCCGCGGAAGTGCTCGACGTACGCGTGGTACGAGTAGACGTCGAAGGACACGGCCCGGATGTCCCGGTCGAGGTCGCCCTCGTAGGACATGTCCCAGCCGTTGTAGCGGTCCGTGAGCCCGACGAGGTCGGGGTCGACGTCGCGGAACTCCGCGAACCTCGGCGTCCCGACCACGACGACCAGCAGCACGGTGACCGCGAGCGCCACCACCGAGGCACGCCGAGGCTCAGGGTCCCGCCGGCTCCAGCTGATCACCCGGTCCCCCTTCCGAGCCACAGGGGCTCCTCCTCCCGCCGTGGGACTCTACGACGGTGACCCCGCCGGGCGTCAACCGGCCCGCGCGCCGCTCCGTGTCGGGGCCGGGCGCGTGGACGCCCGGCGGGCGGGTGCGGGGGTCAGCGCAGCTCGAACTCGCCGTCGCGCACGTCGAGCGTGACGGAGTCCCCGTCGGCGACCTTGCCCTCGAGGATCGCCATCGCCAGGCGGTCGCCCACCTGCTTCTGGATGACCCGCTTGAGCGGACGGGCGCCGAACGCCGGGTCGAACCCGTCGTGCGCGAGCTTCGCCCGGGCCGCGTCGGTCACCTCGAGGGTGATGCGGCGCTCGTCGAGCCGCTCCTGCAGCCGCGCGAGCTGGATGTCCACGATCCGCGCGATGTCGGACTCGTCGAGCGTGCGGAACCGCACGATCTCGTCCACCCGGTTGATGAACTCCGGACGGAAGAAGTCCCTCGGGTCCCCCGGCAGGTTCGAGGTCATGATGAGCACGACGTTCGTGAACGACACCGTGCGGCCCTGGCCGTCGGTCAGCCGCCCGTCGTCGAGGAGCTGCAGCAGGATGTTGAACACGTCCGGGTGCGCCTTCTCGACCTCGTCGAGCAGCACGACGGCGTAGGGGCGCCGGCGGACGGCCTCGGTGAGCTGGCCGCCCTCGTCGTAGCCGACGTAGCCCGGGGGCGCACCGACCAGGCGGCTCACCGAGTGCTTCTCCATGTACTCGCTCATGTCGAGGCGGACCATCGCCCGCTCGTCGTCGAACAGGAAGTCCGCGAGGCTGCGCGCGAGCTCGGTCTTGCCGACGCCGGTGGGGCCGAGGAACAGGAAGCTGCCGATCGGCCGGTTCGGGTCCGACAAGCCGGCGCGGCTCCGCCGGATGGCGTTGGCGACGGCGGCGACGGCCTCGTCCTGGCCGACGACGCGCTCGTGCAGCACCTCCTCGAGGCGGACGAGCTTGGCCATCTCGCCCTCCATGAGGCGCGACACGGGCACGCCGGTCCACTTCGACACGACCGCGGCGATGTCCTCCTCGTCGACCTCCTGCTTGAGGATCCGCTGCGTCGACTGCAGCTCGGCGAGGTGGGCGTTGGCGGCCTCGACCTCGCGCTCGAGCACCGGCACGTGGCCGTAGGTGATCTCCGAGGCCCGGGTGTAGTCGCCGTCGCGCTCGGCCCGCTCGGCCTCGGCGCGCAGCTGCTCGAGCCGTCCGGTCAGCTCGTTGATGTGGTCGATCGCGTCCTTCTCCGCCTGCCAGTGGGCGCGCAGGGAGTCGGCCTGCTCCCGCAGGTTGGCGAGCTCCTCCTCGAGCGCGGCGAGGCGCTCCCGCGACGCGGGGTCCTCGGCCTTCTCCAGCGCGACCTTCTCGATCTCGAGCCCCCGGATGCGGCGCTCGACGACGTCGATCTCGGTGGGGACCGACTTCACCTCGATGGCGAGGCTGGCCGCCGCCTCGTCGACGAGGTCGATGGCCTTGTCCGGCAGGAAGCGCCCGGTGAGGTAGCGGTCCGAGAGCACCGCGGCGGCGACCAGGGCGGGGTCCTGGATCGTGATGCCGTGGTGGACCTCGTAGCGCTCCTTCAGGCCGCGCAGGATGGCGATGGTGTCCTCGACGGAGGGCTCGCCGACGTAGACCTGCTGGAAGCGGCGCTCGAGGGCGGGGTCCTTCTCGATGTACTTGCGGTACTCGTCGAGCGTGGTGGCGCCCACCATGCGGAGCTCGCCGCGGGCGAGCATCGGCTTGAGCATGTTGCCCGCGTCCATCGCGCCCTCACCGGTGGCGCCGGCGCCGACGACCGTGTGCATCTCGTCGATGAACGTGATGATCTCGCCCTCGGAGTCCTTGATCTCGGTGAGCACGGCCTGCAGCCGCTCCTCGAAGTCGCCGCGGTACTTCGCACCGGCGACCATCGCGCTCATGTCGAGCGCGATGACGCGCTTGCCGCGCAGCGACTCGGGGACGTCGCCCGCGACGATGCGCTGGGCGAGGCCCTCGACGACGGCGGTCTTGCCGACGCCGGGCTCACCGATGAGGACCGGGTTGTTCTTGGTGCGGCGCGACAGGACCTGGATGACCCGGCGGATCTCCTCGTCGCGGCCGATGACGGGATCGAGCTTGCCGGCGCGGGCCTCCTCGGTCAGGTCGCGCCCGAACTTCTCGAGGGCCTGCATCGTGTCCTCGGGGTTCTGCGAGGTCACGCGCCGGGAGCCGCGCACGTCAGCGAGCGCGGCGAGGATCTGCTCGCGGGTGAGCTCGCCCATGCGCCGCTCGCCGAGCGGCCGGTCCTGGTCGGCAGCGACGAGCGCGAGCAGCAGGTGCTCGGTGGAGAGGTAGTCGTCGGAGAGCTCCTTGCGCTCGGCGTCCGCGGCCTCGAAGAGGGCGAGGAACTCGCGCCCGGGCCGCGTCTCGGTGCCGTAGGCGGTGGGGAGGGAGACGAGCGCCTCCTGCGCGGCGTCGCGGAGCTTGACGGGGTTGGCGCCGGCCTTGCGCACGACGGGCAGGACGAGGCTGTCCTCCTGGCCGAGCAGGGCGATCAGGAGGTGGTCGGGGGTGACCTCGGGGTTGTTGCGCTGCTTCGCCGCCTCGAGCGCGGCGTTCACCGCCTCGGTCGTCTTGTGCGTCCAGGTGTTCGGGTCGAGCGCCATCTGCTTCCACTCCTCACGTCGTCGCCGGCCGCGGTGACCAGCCTACCACCTACTTGCCAACACCTGACTCAACTTTTCTATTCTCCTCGTGCGCGATATGCCTCCTCGGCCGCTCGCCGGGCCGCGGCGATCCGTGCCGCCCGCTGCTGGGCGCGCACGGCCGGGTGGTTCTCCGACGGCACCCTGGCCTCGACCCAGGCGGGTGCCCGCCGCGTCGTCCACCACGACCACACGCCGAGGCACGTACCCGCTGCGAGCAGCGCCGTGAGCACGATCGCGAACCCGGCCGCGGTCCACCCGGCGAGGCTCCGCCACCAGGCGCTCCTGCGAGGCCCGTCGCGCCGCGCCGTGCCGGCGGGGTCCGCGGTGCGCTCGGCGCCGGCGGCCCCCTCGATGACGGCAGCGTCGGCGGCCGCAACCGCCGACGACGGGTCGGCGCCGACCGCCGGCGCCCCTTCGGAACCCTCCGCCTCCCCGGACGGGGCGGTGGCCGCCGGGGCGTCGATCGGCCCGCCGGCCTCCGGCGGGGGCGCGGGGACGTCGTCGGCGCCCCCGGCGTGCTCTGCCGGCTCCCCACCCGGGTCGGCCGCGACCGCCGCCGCGACCAGCTCGGCCATCGCCGACGCGCCCTGCGGCCGGAGGTGGAGCCCGTCGGAGGCGGTGAGCGACCCGTCCGCGGCCGCGAACGAGTGCCAGTCGAGCACCGTCAGGTTGGGGTGCGCCGCCTCGGCCTCGCGCAGCACCCGGTTGGCCTCCGCGTAGCCGTCGCGCACCTCGTGCAGGGACAACCAGTACACCCGGGGCACGTCGGACAGCTCGGCGAGCACCGACGCGACGCGCTGCCGGAAGGTCGAGGGGTCGGACCCGTCGTTCGCGCCCAGGCTCAGCACGAACGTGCCGGCGCCGGCACCCCGGTGCGACGCGACGACCCGGGCCGCCGCGTAGGTGGTGCGGTTCTGCTCGCCGTCGAAGGTGACCGACCATCCGGCATCGGACAGCCGGGACTCCAGCGGGACCCGCGCACCGAGGAGGATGCTGTCGCTCACGACCACGACCCGGCGGTCCTCCCGCACGGCCTCCTGCCCGACCGCGCCCGGACCGGCGGTGAGGCACAGCGCGGCCGCCAGGACCAGCGCCAGCGCCGCCCGGTGCGCGAGCCGGGTCACGGCACCTGGGGCGAGCCGGTCCGGTTCACCGACCCCGCCGGCGCTCGTCCTGGTAGAGCACGATCGCCTGGTTCACCGGCACGAGGTCGCGCCGGTACTGGCGGTGCACGCGATCGAGGTCCTCCGCGGCACGCTGCTCGAGCTCGCGCACCTTCTTCTTGGTGCGCTCCAGCTCGGCCTCGAGCTCGAGCACCTTCTTCACCCCGGCCAGGTTGAGCCCCTCGTTGGTGAGGTCCTGGATCCGGCGGAGGAGCGCGATGTCGGCGTCGCTGTAGCGCCGGCTGCCCCCGCGGGTGCGGTCGGGCTCGACGAGGCCCTTGCGCTCGTAGATCCGCAGGGTCTGCGGGTGCACGCCCGCGAGCTCGGCGGCCACCGAGATCACGTAGACCGCTTGGTGGAAGTCAGGCACGGTGTGTCACCTCCCTCCCATCGTCTCAGACCCCGAGGTGCGCCCGTGGTGACTCGCTGGTCGCCGCGGCGTAGGCCTCGAGCGCGGCGCGCTCCTCCTCGGAGAGGCGCTGGGGCACGGCGACCTCCACGGTCACCAGCAGGTCGCCGGTGCCCTTGCGGCCCTGGACCCCACGCCCGCGGACGCGGAACGTCCGCCCGCTGCGCGTGCCCGGCGGCACCCGGATGGTGACGGGGTCGCCGTCCATCGTCGGCACGGCGACGTCCGCCCCGAGCGCAGCTTCCGGGAAGGTGATCGGAACGGTGATGGTCAGGTTGTCGCCGGAGCGGCCGAACAGCGGGTGCGGCCCGACGTGCACCTGCACGTAGAGATCGCCGTCGGGTCCGCCGTTGGCCCCGGCGCCGCCCTTGCCCTTGACCCTGATGCGCTGGCCGTCGCGCACCCCCTTGGGGATGCGCACGCGCACCTGCCGCGGCCGGCGCACCGCACCGGCACCGCCGCAGGTCGAGCACGGCTGGTCGATCAGGCGGCCGTGGCCACCGCAGGTGGTGCAGGGACGGCTGAAGGAGAAGAAGCCCTGGTCCTCGTCGATGGCGCCCCGGCCGTGGCAGGTCGGACAGGTCCGCGGCGCGGTGCCGGGCGCCGCCCCGGAGCCGAAGCACTCGGGGCAGCGCACGTCCGAGACCACGTTGACGGTCGTCGTGATGCCGCGGATCGCGTCCTCGAAGGAGAGGTGGAGGTCGGCCTCGAGGTCCGCCCCGCGCCGCGGCCCCGTCGGCGGTGCGGCACCACCGGCGCGGCCCCGGCTGAACAGGTTCCCCAGCAGGTCCGAGATGTCGCCGGCCTCGAACCGGATGCCGCCCGGCCCGAAGCCGCCGCCGCGCCCACCGGGCCCACCGCCGAACGCGCCGGCCATCGGGCCCAGCTTGCGCGCCTCGTCGTACTTCTTGCGCTGCTCCGGGTCGCCGATGACCTCGTAGGCCGCGGACACCTCCTTGAAGCGGTCCTCGGCCTGCTCGTCACCGGGGTTGGCGTCCGGGTGCAGCTCGCGCGCGAGCTTGCGGTAGGCGCTCGTGATCTCCTTCTGCGAGGCGGTCTCGGGCACGCCGAGCACGGCGTAGTAGTCCTTCTCGAACCACTCCCGTTGCACGCTGCCTCCTTTCCCCCTCGCTGCGGGGTCAGCCTCGCACCTTGACCATGGCGGGTCGGAGGACCCGCTGGTTCCACAGGTAGCCCGTCCGCATCACCTCGACGACGACCGGGCTCTCGTCGTCGCCCTCCTCGTGGGAGACGGCCTCGTGCACGTTCGGGTCGAACTCGACGCCATCGGCCGCGACGCGGGTCAGGCCCGACTTCTCGAGGATCGTGAGCAGCTGCGCGTGCAGCTGCGACGCGTCCTCGGAGCCGTGCGCGACCGCCGCCTCGCCCGCGTCGAGCACGGGGAGCAGCTCGCGGACCAGGTCCTCCGCCGCGCGCTGGCGCTGCTCGTCGCGCTGCGCCTCCACGCGGCGCTTGTAGTTCTCGAAGTCGGCCTGCACGCGGCGGGCGAGGTCGAGGTACTCGTCGCGCTCGCGCTCGAGGCGCGTCGCCAGGTCGACCGCCTCGACGAGCTCGGCGTCCTCCTCGGCCACCTCGGTCCCCTCGCCGGGAGCGGGCTGGTCACCCGACGGCACCGACGCGTCCGCCTCGGCGGCGGGCTGCTCCACCGGCTCGTCGGGGGATCCGGGCTCCGCCCCCGGCGGCCGGCCGGCCGCCGGGTCGACGTCGCTCACTTGTCGTCCTCCACGATCTCGGCGTCCACGACGTCGTCGTCGCCGCCGTCCGACGCGGCGCCGTCACCGCCGCCCGCCTGGGTGGTGTCCGCCTGCGCCGCCGCCTGCTCGTAGAGCGCCTGCGACAGCTTCTGGGTGGCGGCGCTCAGCGCCTCCGCGGCGGAGTTGATCCGGTCGAGGTCGTCGGTGCCCAGGGCCGACTTCAGCTCGGACAGGGCCGACTCGACCGACGCCTTGTCGTCCGCGGGCACCTTGTCGCCCTGCTCGGAGAGCAGCTTCTCGGTCTGGTACACGAGCGTGTCGGCACGGTTGCGGGCGTCGGCCGCCTCCCTGCGCCGGCGGTCCTCCTCGGCGTGCGCCTCGGCGTCGCGGACCATCTGCTCGATCTGCTCCTTGGACAGCGAGGACTGCCCGGTGATCGTGATCGACTGCTCCTTGCCCGTGGCGCGGTCCTTCGCGGACACGTTCACGATGCCGTTCGCGTCGATGTCGAAGGTGACCTCGATCTGCGGCACGCCACGCGGGGCCGGCGGCAGGTCCACCAGCTGGAACTTGCCGAGCGTCTTGTTGAACTGCGCCATCTCGCGCTCGCCCTGGAGCACGTGGATCTCCACCGAGGGCTGGTTGTCCTCCGCGGTGGTGAACACCTCCGAGCGGCGGGTCGGGATGGTCGTGTTGCGCTCGATGAGCTTGGTCATCACGCCGCCCTTGGTCTCGATGCCGAGCGACAGCGGCGTGACGTCCAGCAGCAGCACGTCCTTGACGTCGCCCTTCAGCACGCCGGCCTGGATGGCGGCGCCCATCGCGACGACCTCGTCGGGGTTCACGCCCTTGTGGGGCTCGCGGCCGGTCAGCTCCTGGACGAGCTCCTGCACGGCGGGCATGCGCGTGGAGCCACCGACGAGGATCACGTGCTCGATGCTGCCGGTGCTCAGCCCGGCGTCCTTGACCGCGTGGTTGAACGCGACGCGGCACCGCTCGATGAGGTCCTCGGTCATCTCCTGGAACTTCGAGCGGGTCAGCGTGTAGTCGAGGTGCAGCGGACCGGCGTCGGTCGCCGTGATGAACGGAAGGTTGATCTGCGTCTGGGTGACCTGCGACAGCTCGATCTTCGCCTTCTCCGCGGCCTCCTTGAGGCGCTGGAGGGCCATCTTGTCGTTCGAGAGGTCGACGCCGTGGTCGTTCTTGAACGACTCGACCAGCCAGTCGATGATCCGCTGGTCCCAGTCGTCACCGCCGAGGTGGGTGTCGCCGTGGGTCGACTTCACCTCGAAGACGCCGTCGCCGATCTCGAGCACGGAGACGTCGAAGGTGCCGCCGCCGAGGTCGAACACCAGGATCGTCTGGTCCTCGGCCTCCTTGTCCATGCCGTAGGCGAGCGCGGCCGCGGTGGGCTCGTTGATGATGCGGAGCACCTCGAGACCGGCGATCTGGCCGGCCTCCTTGGTGGCGGTGCGCTGCGCGTCGTCGAAGTAGGCGGGCACGGTGATGACCGCCTGGGTGACCGTGTCGCCCAGGTAGGCCTCGGCGTCGCGCTTGAGCTTCATCAGGGTGCGGGCCGAGATCTCCTGCGCCGTGTACTTCTTGCCGTCGATCTCCGTGCTCCAGTTGGTGCCCATGTGGCGCTTCACCGACCGGATCGTCCGGTCCGCGTTGGTGACGGCCTGGCGCTTCGCGACCTCGCCGACGAGCACCTCGCCGTCCTTCGCGAACGCGACGACCGAGGGCGTCGTCCGGGCACCCTCGGCGTTGGGGATGACGACCGGCTCACCAGCCTCGAGGACGCTGACGACCGAGTTCGTGGTTCCGAGATCGATTCCGACAGCCTTTGCCATGGGGGCTCACTCTCCTCGCGGGCGACGCCCGCAGCTGTGTTCGGGTTGGGGGCGGACGGGGCCTCGCGCTGCGTGCGACCACCAGCCCGTACGCCCAGCGTACGGCAGGATCGGCGGGAAACCCCACCGATGCACGGTGTCGATGATAACAAAGTTGAGCGTGGTGTTGTAAGGATTGGCGGATCCGGGGCCCCGGACGCGAAGGGGACGCTCAGGTTCGCTGCCGCCGGCGGTCGTCCAGCCGGCGCAGCGCACGGCGCGCGGACCGGCTCGAGTGGCGCAGCGCCTCGAAGCCACGTGGACCGGTGAGCCTCAACGCCGCCGCCGAGCCGACGAGCTTCCAGTACTCGGGGTCACGCCGCACACCTACCCACTCGCGGCGCGCCCGGCGGAGGTGCTCCAGCGCGGTGCGGGCGTCCCTCCGGTCGTTGAGCCACATCGACGCGATCCGCACCTCGATGTTGGCCGCGCACACCGGCCGCAGGGCCCGGCGCTCTGGGGAGACGTCGGCGAAGGCCACCTCGAGCAGGTTGGCGTAGGCCGCCTCGAGGGACTCGATGTCCAGCGTCGCGTTCTCGCCGTGCCGGCGGACGTGCATGAGCACCCTCGGCGCCACGCCGACCCGCCAGCGCGCTGCGACCCGCAGCCACAGCTCCCAGTCCTCGACGTCCACCGGGAACCGGTGCCGGTTCTCGGCGAAGTAGCCGACGTCGTCGAAGACCTCCCGGCGCAGCATCACCACGGAGGCGGAGATGCGGTTCCCGGTGATCAGTCGCTCCCAGACCTCGCCCTGCCAGTCGCAGATCGACGCCCGTCCGGTCGGACGGCCCTCCTCGTCGATGACGTCGTAGCCGCCGTAGGTCAGGCCGACGCGGGGGTCGTCGCCGAACGCGCGCCACAGCTCGGCGACCGTCGTGGGCTCCCAGAGGTCGTCGGAGTCGCAGAACGCCACGAACTCACCCTTCGCGCTGCGGATGCCGGTGTTGCGGGCAGCGGCCACACCCGCGTTGTCCTGGCGGACGACCCGGACCCGCTCGTCGCCCAGCCGCTCGACCCAGCCGGCGAGGTCGTCGCTGCCGCCGTCGTCGACCAGCACCACCTCGTAGGCGCCCTCGAGCTCGGGCGGGAGGTCCTGGTCGAGCACCGACGCGAGCGTCTCGGGCAGGTAGCGCAGCGAGTTGTAGCAGGGGATCACCACCGAGACCTGCACGGCGGCAGGGTACGCCACCTCCCCTCCCGGCGTCCCGGCCCGCGGTCGGACGCTGGGGTGGCGCGCCCGGCGGGCGCTCGCGGGCCTCGTCGGCGGCGCTCGTCGTTGGCGCACCCGTCGGGCGCTGGGGCACGATCGGGACGGCTCGACAGGAGGTCTCCGTGCACCAACTCGTGCTGCTCCGCCACGGCGAGAGCGAGTGGAACAAGCTCAACCTGTTCACCGGCTGGTACGACTGCGACCTGACCGAGGCGGGCGTCGCCGAGGCCGGCGCGGCGGGCGACATGATGCGCGACGCCGGGTTCGAGCCGGACGTGGTGCACACCAGCGTGCAGCTGCGGGCGATCCGCACGGCGAACACCGCGCTCGACCGGATGGGGCGCCTGTGGATCCCGGTGCGGCGGCACTGGCGGCTCAACGAGCGCCACTACGGCGACCTCACCGGCCGCAACAAGGCCGAGACGGCGGCGAAGTACGGCGAGGACCAGGTGAAGGTGTGGCGGCGAAGCTACGACGTGCCCCCGCCGCCGATCGCGCCCGACAACGAGCACAACCCGAACGGCGACGAGCGCTACTCGCACCTGCCGCCGGAGCTGGTCCCCGCCTCGGAGTGCCTGAAGGACGTCGTCGCCCGGATGCTGCCCTACTGGTACGACGCGATCGTCCCGGACCTCGAGGCCGGCCGCCGGGTGCTCGTCGTGGCCCACGGCAACTCGCTGCGAGCGCTGGTCAAGCACCTCGACGGCATCTCCGACGAGGAGATCCCCGAGCTCAACATCCCCACCGGGATCCCGCTGCGCTACGAGCTGGGCGACGACTTCCGGCCCACCCGGGACATCCCGGTCAGCGAGCGCTACCTCGCCGACCCCGCGGAGGTCGCGGCGAAGGCCGAGGCGGTCGCCCGCCAGGCCAGCGGCGGCTGACGCTCCCCCACCGACCGTCCGTCCATCCCCGCCCGGTTCCGTTCGGCGAGGGTCAAGGGTTTCCTCGACGCTCGCCGAACAGAACGGGTGGCGCGGTCAGGTCGATGACCGGGTTGCGGCCCGGGCCGAGGTCCAACCGGTCCTCCACCTCGGCCCACAGGCGCCGGTAGGCGGTCGCGGCGAGGTTGTGCGGCGAGGCGACGATCGCGGGGACCTGCTCCATCCCCATCCGCTCGACGGCGGAGGACACGGGGACGGCGGAGAGCGCGAAGCGGCGGTCGGTGCGCACCTGGTCGACGAGCTGACGGTGCAGCACCTTGCGGTCGTCGAGCATCGACAGGAACGCGAGCACCGGCAGGCCGGGCCGGTGCTCCTCGACGAAGTCGGAGAGCTGGTCGAGGCTCCGCACCGACAACGGCGCGGGCACGATCGGCGCGAGCACCAGGTCCGATGCGGCGACCACCGACTCGGTCACGACGCCGAGGCCCGGCGCGCAGTCGAGGATGACCAGGTCGTAGGTCGAGTCGACCTGCCGCAACAGCTTGCGGATGACCCGGTCGGGCCAGCGACGGGTCGACAGGATCGTGTCGACGACGCGGAACGACGGGTCCGCGGGCAGGAGGTCCAGCCCCGGGTAGTCGGTGTGCCGCGCGTAGGAGTGCAGGTCGCGCTTGCCGCCGAGCAGCCGCGAGGCGCCGCCCTTGACCTTCGCCCGGGCCCGGTAGCAGTGGGTCGCCGCGCCCTGGGGGTCGAGGTCCCACAGGAGCGTCCGCCGACCGCTCGCGGCGGCCAGGACGGCGAGGTTGACCGCCGCCGCGGTCTTGCCGACACCACCCTTGGCACCCGCGACCGCCACGACCCTCAACGTCGGTTCCCCAGCTCGCTCGTCATCCGGAACTCCCGTCGGTCCGCGCCGGCGGCGGACCGGGGCCATTCAACCCCACGGCTCGCCCTCGACGCACGGACCGACCCTGAGGCGGCTGCGGGGGTCGCTCCGAAGTGAACCCCGGAGTATGTTCCCGGGTGCTATGAGCGCCACCCAGACCCCCGACGCAACGGACACGACCGCCGAGGACGGGCCGAAGCGGCTGCGACCCAACCACATCGCGATCATCATCGGCGTCGCGATCGCCGTGGTCGTGGCGCTCTCCGGCGTTGCGGCGACGGTGTTCCAGTTCCACGACGACAGCCCGATCCAGCGGGAGGTCTTCGGCAACGTCCCCGGCCCGCTGAAGCTGGCCTTCTACACGATCATCCCCGTGCTGTTCGTGTACGGCGCCGTCGTGTTCTCGTGGCGGGTGCGCAACTGGCAGCGGGGTGGGCCCGACAAGCGCGACCTCACGCCGAAGAACGCCAAGCGGCGCCTCGAGCGCCTGCGTGCCGGCCTCTACATGCAGACGCTGCTGCGGGACCCCGCCGCCGGCGTCATGCACTCGATGATCTACTTCGGCTTCCTGGTGCTGCTCGCGGTCACCTCGGTGCTCGAGATCAACCACCAGCTGCCGGAGTCGATGAAGTTCCTCCACGGCGACGTCTACAAGGCGTACGCGTTCGTGGGCGACCTGGCGGGCGTGGTGTTCACCGCGGGTGTCGTGTGGGCGATCGTGCGCCGCTACGTCCAGCGGCCCTACCGGATCCGCATCAAGTCGAAGCCGGAGCACGCGGTCATCCTCGGCACGCTGCTCGCGATCGGCGTGACCGGCCACCTCGCCGAGATGTTCCGCATCGCCCTCGACGGCCGGCCCGACTTCGAGAAGTGGTCCTTCATCGGCTACCCCCTCTCGGCGCTCGTCGAGGACCTCGGCTCGATCTCCGGGTGGCACCAGGCGATGTGGATCGCGCACGTGGCGACGTTCATCGCGTTCCTGGTCATCCTCCCGACCACGATGCTGCGGCACATCTTCACGTCGCCGCTCAACATGTACCTGTCGGATCGCGAGCGCCCCAAGGGCGCCATGAAGGCGATGCCGAACCTCATGGAGACCGAGCTCGAGTCGTTCGGCGCCTCGGTCGTGGAGGACTTCACCTGGAAGCAGCTGCTCGACACCGACGCGTGCACCATGTGCGGGCGCTGCACCTCGGTGTGCCCGGCGCACGCGACCGGCAAGCCGCTGGACCCCCGCGAGATCGTGCTGAAGACCGGCGAGGTGATGGCCGCGACCGGCACGCCCGTGGTGTCGCCCCCCATCGGGGTCGACCCGGAGATCACCATCTCGGCGACCTCGCTGTTCGAGCGCATCACGCCCGAGGAGGTCTGGGCCTGCACCAGCTGCAAGGCCTGTGACGAGAACTGCCCGGTGAACATCGAGATCCTCGACAAGATCCTCGACATGCGCCGCTACCTGACGCTGATGGAGTCGGACTTCCCGACCGAGCTCGGCGGCGCCTTCCGCGGCATGGAGAACTCGGGCAACCCGTGGGGCATGAGCCAGTCCGAGCGTGCGGACTGGGCGAAGGACCTCGACGGCATCAAGATCATCGACGGCGGCGATCCGCTCGAGTCCGAGTACCTCTACTGGGTCGGCTGCGCCGGGTCCTTCGACGACAAGAACAAGAAGGTCACCCAGGCGGTTGCGAAGCTGCTGCAGCGCGCGAACGTCAGCTTCTCGATCCTCGGCCCGGCCGAGAACTGCACCGGCGACCCCGCCCGCCGCTCGGGCAACGAGTACATCTTCCAGATGCTCGCCATGCAGAACATCGAGACGCTCG
>CBFGTJ010000049.1:0-18243 GCA_965651815.1 uncultured Microthrixaceae bacterium
ACCGGGGGCTCGACCGAGCTGGCCCGACGCCTGCTCGGCTGGGCGCCGTCGACCCCGCGGGCCGCCGGCGTCGCCGCCCAGGTCGCCTGGGCGCGCGAGCAGCTGCCCGCGGGCGGCTGAGCCCGATGGACCCGGTCGGCGCCGGCACCCTGGTGGTCGCGTCGGTGACGGGTGCTGCGTCGGCGCTCGCCCCGCGACACCGCGGCACGGCGCACCGCGCGCTGCTCGCGTGCTCGGTCGCCGCGTGGTGGGCGGCGACCGCGGTGCTGGCGTGGCGGTTCGTCTCCGTCGACCTGCGGCTCGCGGAGGTCGCGGCGCTGACCCGTGACGAGGTGCCCTGGCCGCTGCGGCTCGCGGGGACGTGGGCAGGACCGGCCGGCTCGGCCCTGCTGTGGTTCGCGGTGGCGCTGGCCGTGACCGCCGCGGCGACCGAGGGCACCCGTCGGCGGGTGGTGGCCGCCGCCTCGGCGGTGGGCGCGCTCGCCGTGCTGGTCCTGGCCGGACCGTTCGACCGGGTCGCGGAACCGGTGCTGCGCGGGACCGGCCTGTCGCCGGTGCTGGAGCACCCGATGATGCTCGTGCACCCGCCGCTGCTCTACGCGGCCCAGGCGGCGGTCCTCGCCGCAGCGCTCGCCGACCGGTCGCCCGGGCGGCGACGCGCCGCGCTCGCCGCGGGGCTGCTCACCACCTCCAGCCTGCTGGGTGCCTGGTGGGCGCACGACGAGCTGGGCTGGGGTGGCTGGTGGGCGTGGGACCCCGTCGAGAACACCGCGCTCGCGCCGCTGGTCGCGCTCCTGGCCTCGCTGCACGCGACCGGTGACCGGGCGGCAGCCACGTGGCGCCGCGTCGCGACGGTGGCCGTGCTCGCCGGGATCGCCCTCACCCGGTCGGGGCTCCCCGACTCGGTGCACGCGTTCTCGTCCGGCGCCGCGGTGGCGGCGCTGTTCGCGCTCGCGGCGCTCGTCGCGGCGGCGTCCACCGCCGCCGCGGCCCGTCACGGGCGTGCCGCACCCGCGGGGCGGGCGCCGTCGCGCCGCGCCCGCTGGGCGGAGTGGTTGCTTCGCTGGGGTGTGGGCTGGGTGCTGGTCGTCGTCGCCGCCGGCGGCATCGCCGCGGCGGTCCTCGGCGTGCGGGAACCGCCCGCGGCGGTCGACGGGGCCGCCCTCGCGCGGCTCGTCGCGCCGGTGGGGGTCCTGCTCGTGCTCGGGGTGCTCGTGCTGGGCTTCCGCCGCGGTGACCGCTGGGCGACGTTCGTGGCGCACGCCGGTGCCGTCGTGTTCGCGGCCGGGGTCGTGGGCTCGGTCGGCAGCTCCACGGGTCGCGCCGTGCTGCAGGTCGGCACCCCCGCGCAGGTGGATGGATCCACGGTCGTGGTGGAGTCGGTCCGGGTCGTCGAGCACCGGGCCGACCTGGTCCGGCTGGAGGCGGTCGCGGCGGTCGACGGGCGGCGGGCCACCGCCGCCATCCTCGACCACCCGGACCTCGCCCGGACCCGGGCGCGCCCGGGACGGCTCGTGGACGCCGTGGCGGAGACGGAGCTCGTCGTGACCGACGTGCGCGGGGACCGGGTGGTCGTGGAGCTGCGTCACCACCCCGGGCTCCCGTGGGTGTGGGCCGGTGGGTCGGCGTGCGTCGTCGGGATGCTCGGGGCGGCTCAGTCGCGCCGCCGGCGCTTGGCGGCGAGCAGCGAGTCGAGCGTCGACCCGCCGCCCGGCGAGGGCGGGGCGCCCGGGGAGCGGGCCCCGGCGGCGTCCGATCCCGCAGGTGCGCTCGCGTCCCCCGGCTGAGCGTCCTGAGGTCGGGGCTCGCGGCGGCGTTCGGGACGCACCCTCGTGACCGCGTCCGCGACCGCACCGACCCGGCCGGCGCGCTCCCGCCCGAGGACGGCGTCGGGCCCGGAGGCGAACCGCAGTCGCGACAGCGCCACCGCGCAGGGCAGCAGCAGCAGGGCGAACCCGACGAGCCAGGGACCCAGGTCCACGCTGCGGCGCCCCGGTTCGAGCCCCGACGGCTCGAACACCTCCGCGGCGGTGACGCTGCCCCGCCCGCCGGATGTGCGGCTCCAGTCCTCGAGCAGCTCCACGTCGGCCCCCTCCCCGCCGTACTCGCGGGAGTAGCCCTGCTCGGCGGTGCCGGTGACCGCGGCGACGACCTCGCCGGACACCGTCGCGGTGACCCCGACGCCGTAGGTGCCGGTCACGTCGGTGACCGCCGCCCCCTCGAAGGTGCGCTCGTCGACGCGGTGCAGCAGCACCCGCTCGGACCCACCGCCGGGGGTGCTGACCAGGGCCCGCACCTCGGCGCCGTCCGGCACGGGTCCGTCGAAGGTCGCGGTGATCGTCGCCTCGACCCCGTCGAACCGCACCGCGAGGCTGCCGGCGGGTTCGGGGAACACCGACCGGACCAGTCCCGCCCAGAAGTCGGGCGCCCCCTCCCACGAGGTCCACCCGGTGGCCCATCGCCCACCCCCGTCGCTGGTCCAGGAGGCGACGCGCCCGAGGCCGACCTGCCACGACGCGAGCAGCGGGTCGCCGTTGTCGCCGACCTGCAGGTGCCGGGTGGCGGTCGGCCGCACGGTCGTCGCCACGTAGCCGAGCACCGGCGGCGCCGAGTCGAGCCCGGCGACGACGGGCGCGGAGGAGGTCACCTCGGGCAGGAACTCGCCCTCGACGATGAGCTGGCGGGCGACGACCCTCGTCTCCTCGAGCAACAAGCTCGGCAGCTCCTGCAGGTCCCGTCCCGGGTAGAAGCGGCCGCCGCCGGCGTCCGCGATCGCACGCAGCTCGACCGCGGACCCCTCACCGGTGCCCATGACCGACACGGTGATCCCGTCCACCTCGCGCAGCTCGGCGGCCTCGTCCGCGAGCCGTTCGAGGGTGTCCGGGTCCTCGAAGCCGTCGGTGAACAGCACGATGTGCCGCAACCCGGCGTCGGAGCGCCGCAGCCGCGCCGCGGACGCCGAGAGGCTCACCTCCAGGCGGGTGGACCCGTCGAAGCCCTGCGGGCTCGGGCGCACCCCCGCGAGGCCCTTCCGTGCCGCGCTGCCGTCGCCGAGGGGGCCGAGGTCGACCAGCCACCGGTGGGACGAGTCGAGTGCCAGGACCCCCAGCTCGTCGTCGGGACGGATCTCCTCCAGGGCGAACAGCGCCGCCTCGCGCGCGATGTCGGTCTTCTTCACGCCGCCGGGGAGCCGCGAGTTCTCGGCGCTGCCGTCCTCCGCGCAGTGGCACGCGCCCATCGAGCCCGACACGTCCACCGCGAAGACCTGGGCGACCCGGGAGCGCCGCTGGTCGTCGTCCACCTCGCTGGTGACCGGGAGGAGCTCCTCGAGCGGGGAACCCAGGTAGCCGCCGGGTCCGTAGCTCGCCGTGCCGCCCACGGTCACCAGCCCGGTGCCCAGCTCCCGCGTCGCGGTGACGAGCGTGGCCACCTGCGCGCCGGACAGCGCCGAGGCAGGGACGTCGACCAGCACGATCGCGTCGACGGTGCCGAGGCCGGCGAGGTCCGGCAGGTCCTCGGGGTTGCGGACCTCGACCGCCGCTCCGGAGGCGGTCAGCACCTCGACGAGCCGGGCGGACCCGCCGGGCGCGCCCTCGACGACCAGGACCTGCGGACGCCCCTCCACCCTCGTGGACGCGCGCCCACGGTCGTTCTCGACGATGCCGTTGGCAGGGCCGGCGACGGTCGCGGTCCACCGGACGGTGCCGGGCGGTCCGGCCGGCTGCAGGAAGGTGACCTCCGACTCGCCGGCCGGGGCGTCGACCAGCCGGCGGTCGACCTCGACGCCGTCCCGGTGCAGCACCACGGTGACCTGCTGGGGGGTCGTGGCCGAGATGCGGACCCGCACGGCGAGCTCGTCGGTGGTGCGGGCGCGGGCGGCGACGTCCACGGCGCGGACCAGCACGTCGGGGCCGGCGCTGGTCGTGATCGGCACGACGTCGAGGCGGATGCCGGCTCGACGCAGGCGGGTGACCTCGGCGTCGACGTCGCCGCTGGTCGGCTGCCCGTCGGAGATGAGGACGATGCGGCGGGCGTGGTCGGCAGGAGCGACCGCGGCGGCGATGCGCACGCCCGACGCGAGGTCGGTGGCGGACCCGTCGACGCGCACCCGGGGCCCGGCCCAGTCGAGCGCCTCGTCGACCGCCGCGTCGACCTTCGCCCCGGCGCCGACGAGGACGACCCCGGCTGCCGCGCCGGCGGGCATCGAGTCGAGCGCGTCGCGGATCACCTGCTGCGCCGCCTCCCGACCCCCGGCGGTCGAGTCGGACACGTCGAGCACGAACACTGCCGCGACGGAGCTGCTGCGCCGGTCGAAGGTGGGCAGGACCAGGGCCGCGACGAGCGCCGCGCACATGGCGCCCCGGGCGACCCGTGCCGCCGTCCATTGCCGCCTGGCCACCCCACGCCGGCGGGCGGTCGCCCACCACTCGCCGGCGAGCACCGCCAGCGCCGCGCACAGCAGCCACGGCAGGAGCGAGCGGCGGACGGGCGCCCCGTCGCCGTCGAGCCCGCCGGACACCCCCGGGATCGCGAGCCCGTCCCGGGGCTCGAGGAGGGTCTCCCGCTCCGGGGGGTTCACCACGACGCGGCGCACCACCCCGTCCGCGAGGTGCACCTTCCAGATCCCGGTGCGGTCCAGCTCGGGCGGGACCGCACCGGCGGCCACCTCGGTGCGGGTGCCCGACGGTGACTCCACCACCGCGTCGACGCCCAGCTCGAGCGGCAGGGGGTCGCCCACCTCCAGCCGGTCCGCGGGCGCGGTGCTGCCGCCGAGGCCCGTGAGCAGCCGGTCGCCGAGCACCGGGAACGCCGGGAGCAGCCCCAGGTTCGACTCGGCGAGCTCGAACGACAGGTACGCGAACGGTGCGCCGCCCGCCGAACCGGACACCAGCAGCGGGGTGCCCTCCGCGCCGACGAGGGTCGTCGCCGCGGGCGCGTCGATCCGCTGCGCCTCGGCGATCGCGAGCGTGGAGAGGTCCAACCCCTCGAGCAGGTGGTGGTCGTGGCGGACGAGGACCGGGACGGGTCGGTCCTCGGTGCCGTCGACGGAGACCCCTGGCGCGCCGCCGGGTGGGGCGATGGCGACCCACGGCACGACCGGGGCCTCCGGCACCGGCACCCGGTCGAGGATCACCAGGTCGTACCCGACGGTCTGCTCCGCTGCCCCGAGCGCGGCGACGTGGGTGACCTCCAGCTCGTCCCGGCCCGACAGCAGCGCGTCGAGGAACGGGTCGTCGCCGCCGACCCTCAGGACGTGGAGCCGCCGCGCCGCCGGGCCGACCGCATGGGCCCGGTCGTCGAGCGGCAGGAGGTCCTCGGAGTCGAGGTGCACGACGAGCTCGTCGCCCTGGGGCACGTCCAGGCCGACCTCGACGCGGCCGCGGCCGGGGACCTGGACCGAGGTGCTCGCGCCGGTGATCCCGTCGACGTCGACGCGCACCACGGTCGTCATCGCGTCGCGACCGGCGTTCGCGACGGTCGCCTGCACGTGCACCAGCTCGCCGGCGTCGGTGGTGACGACGTTCGTGACGCCGAGGTTCGTCGCCCGGCGCCCCACCATGCGCGCCTCGGTCCCCGGCGGCAGCAGCGACACGTCCGTGCCGCTCAACCCGCCGTCGGTGACCAGCAGGTAGGCGGTCGAGCGGTCGGGGCGGTCGAGGCTCAGCGCGAGCGACGCGGCGACCTCGCCGTCGAAGGCGCCCTCGGACACCTCGAGCGCCTCGAGGTGCCGGCGCACCTCGGAGGGTGCGACCTCCCCGGCCACGACCGTGGCGGGCGCGCCGGCGGAGATGACCGAGACGCGGGCCCCCTCACCGAGCCCGTCCACCACCTCGAGCACCTCCCGCCGCGCGGTGGCGAGGCGGGTCGGGTCGCCGTCGAGGGCGCCCATCGAGGCGCTCGTGTCGACCATCACGACCAGGTGCTGCGCGGTCACCCGCCCGGTGTCGAGGCCCGGCGCGGCGAGCGCGGTCGACAGCAGGAGCACGGCGAGGAGCTGGAGCACCAGCGGCAACGACCAGCGGAGCCGCTGCCAGGGACGGGCCGCGGCGACCGGGCGGTCCTCGCGCTGCCACTCCTGGGTGGAGCTGACCCGCACCTCGGTGCGACGCGAGCGCAGCACGTGCAGCACCAGGACGGGCACCGCGAGGGTGAGGAACCACAGCGCGGCGGGGTTGGCGAAGGTCACCGGAGCATTCCCCGGGCGACGAGGCGCGGGAGCACCTCCGCCACGAGGTCCTCGGCGGCGTCGACCTGGAGGAGCAGCCCTCCGTGCCGCGCGAGCCGCGTGGAGAGCGCGCGGCTCGCAGCGCGCCGCCGGATGCGGAAGGCGGCGACGACCGACGGGTTCAGGTCGACCTCGACGCGCTCGCCGGACTCGACGTCGACCAGCTGCACCTCGCCGAGCACGTCGGGGTCCTCGTCCTCGGCGCAGGTGACCTGCACCGCGACGACCTGCTCGCGCCGCGCGGCGAGACGGTCGATGCCGTCGAGCGCCTCGGGGGTCAGGAAGTCCGAGACGACCACGACGAGCCCCGCCCGGCGGGTGGTCGCGCCGAGCCGGCGGGCCTGCTCGACCAGCGGGGTGGGCCCCTCGGCGTGCCAGGACCCGGCGAGCTCGAGGACCGCGGCGAGCGCTCCCCTGCCACGGAAGCGGCGCGGCACCGGGTCGGCGAGCGTGCAGACGCTGACGGTCTCGTTGCGCACCAGGGCGGCCACCGCGAGCGCGGCGGCGACGCGCACGGCCTGTCGGTGCTTCCCACCGATGCCCATGGACGCGGAGGTGTCGACCACCAGCTGGACCCTCAGGTCGACGTCGGCCTCGTAGAGGCGCACCAGCACCTGGTCGAGGCGGGCCCAGGCCTGCACGTCGATCGTGCGCGGGTCGTCACCGGGCTGGTACTCGCGCCAGTCGACGACGTCCAGCGACCGCCCCCGGGCCCACGACCGGTGCGGACCGGCCGCGGAGCCGGGGACGCGCCGGTCCGCACCGAGCGCGAGCCGCTCGATGCGGGCGATCTCGTCGGGGTGGAGCACCGCCGCGGCCATCGCGGACCGCTCAGGCGACCGACGCCCGGCGCTGCACGGTCACCACCAGCTCGTCGACGACCCGGTCCGTGCCGACGTCGTCGACCGCTGCCTCGTAGCCGAGCCCGATGCGGTGCCGGAGCGCGGCGGGTGCGACGGCGACGACGTCGTCGAGCGCGACCGACGGCCGACCGTCCAGCAGGGCGGTCACCTTGGCGGCGAGCAGGAGGGCCTGCGCGCCGCGGGGGCTCGCCCCGAACCGCACGTACCGCTCGACGAGCTCGTGCGCGTCCGGGCCCGGGTGGGTGGCCAGCACGAGGTCGACCGCGAACCGGGTGACGTGCTCGGGCACCGGCACGGACCGGGTCAGCTCCGCCATCGCCTGCAGCTCGTCGGCGTCGGTGACCGTCGAGACGGCCGGCGTGTGGCTCCCGGTCGTGCGCTCGACGATCTCGACCAGCTCGTCCGCGGAGGGCATCCCGACCTGCGACTTGAGCAGGAACCGGTCGAGCTGGGCCTCGGGGAGCGGGTAGGTCCCCTCCTGCTCGAGGGGGTTCTGGGTCGCCAGTACCAGGAACGGGCGGGGCAGCGGCCGGGTGGCACCGCCCGCGGTGACGTGGCGCTCCTGCATCGCCTCGAGCAGCGCGGACTGGGTCTTGGGCGTGGCGCGGTTCACCTCGTCGGCGAGCAGCAGGCTGGTGAACACGGGGCCCGCCTCGAAGCGGAACGAGCGGCCGCCGATGTCGTCGGTGACCAGCACCTGCGTGCCGACGATGTCGGCGGGCATCAGGTCCGGGGTGAACTGGATCCGGTCGGACTCGAGGCCGACGACGCCTGCGAGGGTGCTGACGAGGCGGGTCTTGCCGAGGCCGGGGACCCCCTCGATCAGCAGGTGGCCCTCGGCGAGCAGGCACACGAGCGCGTCGCGCACCAGGTCGTGCTGGCCGACGATCACCTTGCCGACCTCATCGGTGATCGCACGCGCGACCTCCGCGTAGCGGTCGGGATCGATCCGGGGTTGCATCGGGTGGTCCTCCTCGGGGGGCTCGTCGCGGGGCGGGTCGTCACCCGGCGGTGGCCCGGCTCAGTCGCTCGAAGTAGCCGCTGATCAGCGTGCGGTGGCCGGCGGGCAGCCCGGGCTGGTCGAGCGCTCGTGCCGCCTGCTCCCGGTAGCGGCGCACCGCCTCGGACACGGGGAGGCGGGCGGCTCCCAGCTCGGAGGTGGTGTCGGCGGCGCCCACCCTTCCCGAGAGGTCACCTCCGGTGCCGGCCATCGGGCCGTCGCCGCCCCGTGAGCCCGTCGGGTCCGGGGCGAACACCTCGGAGCGGGGTGCAGGGGCCTCGGGGGACGGCGTGGCCGTCTCGCCGCTGCCGTCGCCCAGCCCACCGACGCCTCCCCGACCGGCGCCGGTGCCGCCTCGGTCGCCCCCGCCGACGTCGCCCTGGGTGGGGCCGCCGCCCTTGCCCTGACCGCCGCCCTTGCCGCCGCCCTTGCCGTCGCCGGGCCGACCCGCGGCGACCTGCGCACCGCCCGTCGGCGAGGGATCGAGCGCACCGGAGAGCGACGAGCGCAGCGCGCCGAGGTCCGACGCCGCGGCGGCCGCGGCGACCCGCTCCCCCACCTCGGCACCGTGCGCCCGCACCGCGCTCGCCGCGGCACGCAGCGCGTCGGCGGCACCCGGATCGCCGAGGGCCACCGCGGCGGCGGCGTCCGACAGCGCCGCCGCCACGTCGGGCGCGCCCGCTGCCTGGGTGGCGGCGAGGTCCTCGAGCCGCTGGGCGAGCGTGGCCCGCTCCTGGTCGGACATCCCCGCCAGGGCGCCCGCGGCCGCCTCCAGCTGGGCGGCCGCGGCGTCGGCACCGTCGGCCCCGGGGAGGGGCCGGGCCTGCAGGGCCGCCTCGAGCCCTTCCGCCGCCGCCCTCGCGGTGCCGAGGTCGTCACCGGCGCGCCGCAGCAGCTCGGCCTCGGTCCTGGCGAGCTCCCGCAGCGCCTCGTCGGGGGTGCCGGCCTCGAGGCGGTCGGCGAGCGCGTCCAGCTCACGGCCCAGTTCGGTGTCGGCCCCTGCCTCCTGCGCGGCCTCCCGCAGCTCCTCCACCACCTCGGCCACCGCGGCCTCCTGCGCCCTGCGCCGCTCCCGCGCGAGGTCCTGGGGGTTCTCGGCCACGACGAGCGACGCGGCGGCCAGCACGCCGAGCGACAGCATCCCCGCACGCCACCACGGCACCGGCGGGCGTGGCACCGCGCCACGCGGGTCCGCGGCAGCGGCGACCGCGTGGGCGCGCGCCGCGATCCTCGCGGCGAAGGTGGGATCCCCGGCCTCGCCGAACTCGACGTGCGCGCTCAGGGCGTCCCGGGACCGCAACCCCTCGTCCGCGGCCCGGGCAGCGACCACGTCGGGCACCGGGCGGGTCGCCGTCCACGCCACGCGCGCGGCGAGCAGCACCGCGGGCACGACGATCCCGGCCGGCTCGACGAAGGACCACGGGAGCGCGCGGGCGGCGGCCACGACCGCGACGCACGCGAGGGCGGCGAGCCACCCGCCTCCGAGGAGCGCGGCGGTGGCCCGGTGGAGCCGCACCCGCCGTCGCACGGCGCGGAGCAGCTCCTCGGGTGTCACCGGTCCCGCTCCACCGGCGCGACGACGTTCCGGCGGGCGAACCACAGGGAGGCGGCCACGACGGCCATGTACCAGAGCGCCGACGCGACGCGGTCGCCGCGGCGGATGACGAGGTCGACCTCGGGCCCCATCGGCACCCACGAGCCGAGCGTCACCGGTGACGGCGAGGCCAGGTACCGCACCGGGCTCAGGTCGGCGGCGAAGCCGGGGTCGGACCGGCTGGCCATCATGAACCCGATGCCCATCGCGACCCAGGGCGCCACCGTCAGGAACGCGCAGGTGACCAGCGAGAGCATGATCGCCGGTCCGGGGCGGCGCATCGCGGAGCTCACCGCGAGCGAGATCGCGGCGTACTGGACGGTGATGAGCACGAGGATCGCGTACGCACCCAGCACCTGGGTGGCGGTGAGGCCGCCGAGCAGGAACGGGATCGCCATCACCGGCGCGGCGCAGCCCAGCAGGACCAGCAGGTAGGCCACCGAGGAGGTCATCTTGCCGACCACGATCCCGGTGGGGGTCAGCTCGGTGAGCTGCAACGGCTGCAGCGTCTGGTTCTGCCGCTCGCCGGCGATCGCCCCGCCCACCATCGACGGCACGATCAGCAGGAGCGCGACCAGCATCGTCGCGAGCACCGCGGCGAACATGCCGACGCCGATGTTGCGGAGCTGCTCGACCTGGAACCCGTCGTTGCTGCCGAACACGTCGACCGACGGGGTGGTCGTGCTGTTCCAGTAGACGAGCGCGACGGCCAGCCCCGGCAGCAGCACCATGATCGGGATGCCCCACGCCGCGAGCGGCGAGCGGAAGCGGCGCATGAGCTCGAGCCGGACGATCGGGTTGCCCATCAGTTCGTCCTGCCTTCGGTCAGGCGCATGAATCGCTCCTCGAGCCGGGTCGCGACCACCTCGACCGACAGGACCGCCCGACCCTCTGCGACGAGCCGCCGGACCAGCTCCACCTGCTCGGCGTCGTCGGCGACGGCGTGGGTCTCGGGCTCCCCGTCGGCGAAGCGCACGAGCACGGTGCGCTGCGGCTCCTCGCCGAGCTGTTCGAAGCCGACGAGCACCCCCTGCTCGAGCACCGCGGCGTGGGTGCACATCTCCTCGAGCTCCCCGAGGATGTGGGAGCTGATGAGGATCGTGACCCCCAGGCCGTTGAGGTGCGTGATGATGTCGCGCAGCTCGATGCGGGCACGGGGGTAGAGCCCGCTGGCGGGCTCGTCGAGCACCAGCAGGCTGGGCTCGTGCACGAGGCCGCGCGCGAGGCCGATGCGCTGCTTCATGCCCCTGGAGAGCGTGTTCAGGTCCGCGTGCCGCTTGTCGGTGAGGTCGACCAGCTCGAGGAGGCCGTCGACGACCGCCGGACGGGTCTCCGGGTCGAGCCGGTACGCGTCCGCGAAGAAGTGCAGGTACTCCTCGACGGTGAGCCCGGAGTAGGTGCCCAGCACGTCGGGCACGTAGCCGACGTTGCGGCGCACGGTGAGCACGTCGCTGATCGGCACCCCCATCACCTCGACGTGCCCCGAGGTGGGCCGCAGGAGCGTCGCGACGATCGCCATCATCGTGGACTTGCCGGCGCCGTTCGGGCCGATGAGGCCGCAGACCGAGCCGACCGGCAGGTCGACCGACACGCCCGACAGGGCGAGGTGCGCCCCGTAGCGCTTGGTGACGTCCCGCAGGGCCACCGCGACGCCCCCGGCCGGCGCCTCCGACGGGACCGGCGCCGGAACGGTCGGGTCCTCCGCGAGCCCGGTCACGCGGCACCTCCGCAGTCGAACAGCAGCGGCGGGTGACGGAGCAGCAGCCGGCTCGTCAACCGCAGGTACAGCGCACCGCCCGGCTCGATGGCGGGCAGCGCCCACCCCTGCATCTGGCCCTGGGCGACGTAGCGCTCGGAGGTGTAGCGGTCACCCGCCCGCGTCGCGGGGACCCAGCGCGCACCGTCCCAGACCTCCACCTGGCCGACGGCCGACTGCACGCCGCAGGGCGAGGCCGGTCGCCCGTGCGCGCTGGTGATGCGCACGTGGGACCTGAACGGTCCGTCGGTTGCCTGGGGTTCCTGCGGTTCGGGCACGGTCGTGGTGGTGGCGAAGCCGTCCTCGACGAAGTCGTCCCCGGGGCCGCCCGCCACGGGTGGCACGCCCACGGTCTCGATGCGCAGGGCGGCAGGGTCGGGGCGCTCGGCGGTCACGGGTGCGAACGCCCGCACGCCGATCGGGCCGCGGCCACCGAGGCCCGCTGCCGACACCTCGGCGTCGTCGATGGTGCCCGTGACCACGACGAGGCCGCGGGTCATCGGCAGGGGTCGGGCCCTGCCGCCGGGGAGGCGCTCCCAGACCGGCCCGAGCTCGGGGCTCGAGAACATCGCGTCGAGCGGCGCGATCTCGGCGTTGACCAGGAAGGGCAGGGTGACCGACGCCCCGGGCGGCACGTCCTCGAAGGGACGGGCCCGGCTGCCGGTGCGCACCACGACCTCGCGCAGCGTGCCGTCGGAGTGGTTGGTCACGGTCACCTCGGCGGTGTCGTCGCCCCTGGCCACCGCGGTGACCTCGATGCGGGGGCCCTGCTCGAGCGGCACCTGCGACAGGCCCAGGTAGCCGAACCCGTTGCGGGGCAGGTCGACCCGCACCGTGCGCTCGTCGCCGGCGTCGACCACGAGCGCACGGGGCGACGCGTCGATCACCTCGGCATCGGCGGGCACGCGCAGGTCCTGGGACTGCTTGAGGCCGAACACGACGTTCCCGGACGACTCCCACGGGCTCGCGACGACGTCGCCGGTGGCGCGGGCCTCGGCCCGCGTGAACACCCCCTGCCCCATCGCCAGCAGCGCGGCGGCGACGAACAGGGACAGCGCCGGGCTGGCGACCCACATCCACCGGCGGCGGGCGCGCGAGCGAAGGAGGAACCACAGGGCCGGTCCGGCGACGAGCGCCGTGCCGAAGACCGCGGCGATGATCGTCGAGGTCGGCAGGAAGGAGACATCGATCAGGCCCAGCCAGCCGAAGCCATCGAACCACACCTCGCCGCCCTCCTGCGGGATCGGCGCCACCGCCGGCTCGAGCACCTGGTCCCACGGGCCGGTCGCCGCACGCCCCTCGGTGAACCGCACCCAGCCGGCGCCGACCGCCGTGCGCAACCCCGCCGCGGCGGGGAGGTCGACGACCGGAAGCGGATCGGTGCGCGGCACGTCGAGCGCGAGGTTCCCTCCCTGCCACACCCACGAGCGCAGCAGCTCGCGCTGCTGGTCACCGAGCTGGTCGAGGTCGGCGGCGCCGAGCACCACACCGGACATCGCTGCCAGCACCCCCGGGCGGCGCCACGCCGCGTCGTCGAGCGGGACGAGCACCGCCTGCTGCACGCCGCCGACGGTGCGCTCGGTGGAGGTCACGGTCGCGCCGATCAGGGAGGGGCCGACGCCGACGAGGGTGCGGTCCCCGCGCGGCACGACCTCCGTGCTGCCCTGACCGAGTCGCCCACCGTCGACGGCGCGCACGTGGACCTCCACCCGGAACGAGGTCACGTCGTAGGGCGGCGGCGAGAGCGCGACGTCCAGGTCGACCGGGGCGCCGGCGACCAACTCGGTCCGGTAGATCCGCTCGGCCCCCTCGACGAAGA
Source organism: uncultured Microthrixaceae bacterium (assembly GCA_965651815.1). GTDB lineage: Bacteria > Actinomycetota > Acidimicrobiia > Acidimicrobiales > Microtrichaceae > CBFGTJ01. Next base: position 13,259 of record CBFGTJ010000049.1, read on the forward strand.
CGGCGACGTCGACCTCGCGGGCTCGGTCGGAGGTCAGGGTCGCCCTCAGGGGGAACACCATCGCGTCGCCGACCTCGCCGTCGAAGCCGGCGACCACCTCCACCTGCACCGAGTCCCGGGACTGCGCACCCGCGGCCGGCGGCAGGGAGGTCGCCACGGCGAACAGCACCGCGGCGGCGAGCACCAAGGAGGTGACCGGCGCAGGGCGCGACCCGGCACGTGTCCCCCTGCGGTCGCGGATCCCGAACACTCCCTACCCCCCTTGCGGCACGAACGTTCTACCAGAGCACTCGGACGTTCTGACGATCCTCGGCGTTGCCGGGTTCCCGGCCCCGGTAGCCTCCGGCGGGCACGGGTGCGGCCGAGGGTGCCGCGGCCAGGGGGTGTGCAGGGTGCAGGACGGTCAGGCAGCAGACGGCGGGTTCGGGCGGCCGGAGCGTGCGGAGCAGCGTCGGAGGGGCCTGCGCCGGATGTCCGAGGTGTACAGCTTCGAGGCGATGGACGGCCCGGGCGACTTCTTCGGCTACACCGTCGAGCACCTCTTCGGCGACGTCTGGGAGCGACCCGGCCTGTCGCTGCGCGACCGGCGCCTGCTGCTCATCGGGCTGATGGTCGCGGAGGGGTTGGACGACACGCTCGGCATCCAGCTCGACTCGTGCCTCGCCAAGGGCGACCTGGGAGCGGAGGACCTTCGGGAGGTCGTGATCTTCCTCGCGCACTACGCGGGGTGGCCCAAGGCGGCGGGGCTCAACATGATGGTCGAGCAGGCGATCGCCCGCCACGAGTCCGCCGGCTGAGCCCGGTTGCGACCTCGAGGGGCGCCTACGCGTTCGAGAGGATGGCGCGGGCGACCAGGTCCGTGCCGAACGCGGTGAGGATCGCCAGATAGAGCAGCCCGGTCGCCGCCATGACCGCGGAGTAGTACTTCTCCCGCAGCGCCAGCCGGGTGACGACCACGAGGCCGATCGTCGTGACCGCGCAGGCCACCCAGAACCAGGTGAGCATGCCGTTGTACCCGTCGTCGATCGTGCCGTTGAGCGCCGACACCATCCCCGGTGGCACGAGCAGCAGGGCCACCTCGAGGGGCCAGATCCACCCGAGGATGCGGACCAGCTGCAGCAGGGGCGCCCGCCGCAGGCCCGGCTGGGTCAGGTACCAGTGGCCGAGCAGCATCCCGTCGGAGACGCACCCGAGGAACGCGGCGCCGACCACGGCGCGTGCGACCGACAGCCACACGGGGCTGCCCGCGGCGACACCGCCGGCGATCACGCCGACCAGCCCCAGCGCGGGGGCGATGAGGTCGAGGTCCGGGGGGAACTCCTCGGCGTCGGGGTCGAACCGCTGCTCCGCCCGGTCGATCCCCGTCATCTGCGCCACGCGCGCGGAGCGTGCCTCGACCCGCTCGCGCTGGTGGGCGACCCCGGCGCGGCGGCGGTCCCACGACACCCAGCCCACGGCGGCGCAGGCCACGGCGACCGCGGCGGCGGACACCTCGCGGACCGGCACGGCCCCGTAGCGGATCCCCGTCACGACCGCGGCGAGGGCGATGACCCCGTAGGTGCCGCGCAGCAACCAGCCGTAGCCGAGCGACACCTCCCTGCGGCGGGTCGTGACCCACAGGAAGAACAGGCCGCCGGTGGCCCACTGGAGCAGGAACGTCGTGATGTCGAGCGAGATCACAGCCCGTGGAGGCTAGACCCACCCGGGCGGGAGGCTCAGTCGAGGGCCCGGTACACGGCGTCGACGAGGTGGACGCGGCGGAACGACAGCGCCGTGTCGGCGTCGAGGCCGGCGTTGAACAGCACCGCGACGACCAGGTCGTGCTCCGGGTCGGCCATCGCGAAGCTCGTGCCGCCCTGCCCGGCGTGCCCGAACGCCCGGTCGGAGGGCCGGTCGCCGAACGCGTGCGACGACAGCGGGGTCATGAACCCGAGCCCGAACCCGGCCTCGCGGTCCAGGGTCACGTCGTGGGTGATCGGCAGGCGCGGGGTGGTGGCGAGCTCGAGGAGCTCCGCGGGCAGCACCGTGCCGGCGCCGGCGAGGTCGTCGAGCAGCCCCCGGTAGAAGGTCGCCATCGCGCGCATGGTGCCGTAGGCGCCGAACGCGGGGTTCCACTCCCCGGCGGTGTCGGGCCCGACCTCGGCGAGCAGCGGGACCGGCCGGTCCAGGGTGAGGTCGAGCGTCGCCGAGATGCGCCCGGCGTGCTCGGCGTACGCGTCGCGGTCGAGCCGCAGGAGCAGGCCGTCGGGGTCCACGCCGTAGGGGTCGAGCACGGCGCGGCGGACGTAGCGGTCGAAGGGCTCCTCGACGAGGGCTTCGATCACCTTGCCGAGCAGGAACCAGCCGCCGAACTCCGAGTAGGCGCGGTCCAGGCCGAAGCGCCAGCCCACCGGGGGCTCCGCGGCGTACACCCAGCCCTCGCGGCTGCGCTCGGGGAGGATGCGGGCCAGGATCGTGTTGACCACGTGCAGCCCGGCGGTGTGGCCCAGCACCTGCTCGATCGTGCGGTCGGCGATCCACGCGGCCGGGATGTCCTCGACGACGTCGCCGAGCCGGTCGTCGAGGCTCAGCTCGTCCTCGGCGATGAGCCGGAGGACGGCCACGGCGACGAGCGGCTTCGCGGTGCAGTAGAGCGCGGCGAGGGTGTCGGGGGTGTAGGGCTCGTGCAGGTGGGTCCGACCGACCGCGGTGTCGAGCAGGGTCTCGTCGCCCCGGCGGACGGTGAGCTGGGCGGCGGTGTGGAACAGGCCCTCCTCGGCCTCGCCCTCCAGGCGCTCGACCAGGTCCGCGAACGGGTCGGTGACGATCACGGGGTCGACGGTACCGGGCGGCATCGGCTCAGGGCAGCTCGCGCGCGATCCAGTCGGCGAGCAGCGGGTCGGTCACCACGGTGCCGCCCGCGCCGACGATCAGGTGCCCGGCGTCGACGAGGGCGTCGCGGGCGATGGTGATCGACGAGTTGGACAGGTCGTGGAAGCGCCCCTCGGACGCCGCGAACGGGGCGCCGGTGCGCACCACCGCCCGCAGGACCGCCTGCTGGGTGCCCGACAGCACCCCGAAGAACTCCCGCAGCGCCGGCGCGGACCGGGCCCTCACGGTCGCGAGCGTCGTCTCCCAGGTGTCGCGGTCGGCCTCGGTGCCCGGATCGGTGAGCCACCACGCCGCGTCCGCGAGCTCCATGGACCGCTGGGGGTGGCCCGCACCGAACCTCGCGATCTCCGCGGCGACCGGGCCGGCGCCCCGACCGGTGGCGGCGAACCCGCGGTGGACGACCTCGACGACCGAGGCTGCCGGCAGCGGTCCCAGCTCCATGCGCCGGGCCTGCGAGTACAGCGGCTGGTCGCTGTCGGCGAACAGGCGCGTCATCATCGTCGGCCGCGACCCCGCGAACGCGAGGCCGAGGTCCCGGTACACGGGCTGCAGGTGGGTGCGGAGCACCTCGAGCACGTTGCCGACGCCGATCGCGTCCGCCACCTCGTCGATGACCAGCACGGTGGGGTGGTGCTCGGCGGCCCGCGTGAGCGAGTCGAGGAGCGCGTGCACGGTGGCGGTGGGGTCGGGCGCGGAGCGCGCGGAGCGCCGCAGCTCGGCGGAGACCACGCCGACGTTGATGCTGAGCCCTCCCGCGATCCGGTCGAGCGCCTCGCGGAACCGCCCGACGGTCGTGCTGAGGGCACGGTCGAGCCGCACCGCGAAGTCGGCGACGGACGACAGGCCGTACAGGTCGAGCCAGACCGTGGTGGTCGGCTCGACCTGGTCGAGCAGCCAGACCGCGCGCCGCAGGAGGCTGGTCTTGCCGTAGCGGCGCGGTGCGACGAGCGCCACGGGCACGCGGCCGCCCAGCAGCCGCACCAGCTCAGCGGCCTCGGCGTCGCGACCGGTGACCTCGTCGGCCTCGAGCGGCCCCGAGTACGGGAAGGGTGTGCGCTCCATCGGAGCCGACCCTACCGGCGCACAGGGACACTCCACTACCGAAGTTCGGTAGCGATCTGCTACCGAACTTCGGTAGCGACTTACGAGGAGTGCTCGGCGAGCAGCGCCCTGGCCACCGCGGAGACCTGGATCTCGTCGGTGCCGGCGTAGATCTGCAGCACCTTCGCGTCCCGCGCCAGCTGCTCGACCTCGAACTCGGCCATGTACCCGTTGCCACCGAACAGCTGCACCGCCTCGAGCGCCACCTCGGTGGCGGTCTGCGCTGCGTAGAGCTTCGAGGCGGACGCCTCGGCGAAGCTGATCGGCTCGCCGGCCGCGGCGGTCTCGATGTGGCGGAACACGAGGTTCTGGAGGTTCATGCGGGCGACCTCCATCTTCGCCAGCTTGAGCTGGATCAGCTGGAACTGCCCGATCGGCTGGCCGAACTGCACCCGGTCGTTCGCGTAGGCGACCGACAGCTCCAGGCACCGCTCGACGATGCCGAGCGCCATCGCGGCGACGCCGGTGCGCTCCATCGAGAAGGTCGCCTTCGAGGCCTCCTTGCCACCACGACCCCGGAAGGCGTCCTCGGACTCGCCGAGCAGGCGGTCCTTGCCGACGCGCACGTCGGTGAGGAAGAGCTCGCCGGTCGGGCTCGAGTGGATGCCCATCTTGCGCAGCGGCTTGGACTGCTCGAGCCCCGGCATGCCCTTGTCGAGCACGAACTGCAGCACCGTGCGCTCCTCGGGCGGGTTGCCCTCGTCCAGCTTGCAGATGAACACGATCGTGTCGGCGTACGGGCCGTTCGTGATGAAGGTCTTCGAGCCGTTCAGCACGTACTCGTCGCCGTCGCGCCGCGCGGTCGCGCGCATCGAGCCGAACGCGTCGGACCCGGAGCCCGGCTCGGTGATCGCCCAGGCGCCGATCTTGTCGAGCGTCAGCAGGTCGAGCGCCCAACGTTCCTTCTGGGCGATCGTGCCCTTCGACATGATCGCCGCGGCGGTCAGCCCCATCGACACGCCCATCGCGGTGACCATGCCGGGGCAGACGCGGCACAGCTCGATGATCGGGAT
>CBFGTJ010000050.1:0-18214 GCA_965651815.1 uncultured Microthrixaceae bacterium
GGCAGCCTCGGGCGCCGGGGCAGCCTCGGGCGCCGGGGCAGCCTCGGGCGCCGGGGCCGGTTCGGCAGCCCGGCGCTCGCCGTCCGCCCGTGCGGTCGGTGCGGTCGAGAACGCGCTCGCCCCGGAGGTCGGCAGCGCCGCGTCGGGCTCCCGGGGCGGCTCCGGCGCGGGCGGGCGTGCGTCGGGCACCTCCTCGATGCGCACGTCGGGGCCCTCGTCGGTGGTCCGACCGGCGAGCCGCTCGAGCGTGGCGACGACCCGGTCGCAGAACGGCAGCGTCCACCCCGCGCGGAGGACCTCGCCGTCCTCCATGCGGATCTCGACCTCCTGCAGCACCTCGCCACGGGGGCCGGGTGCGGGGTCGCCGAGGGCGTCGAGGTTCACGAGGCGGCGCAGGTCCAGCCACATCGGCGGCCCGGACTGCTCGTCGCGCCCCACCCCGAGGGTCGGGCCGGCGAGCACGAACAGCGCCTCGCCGCGGTCCTGCCCGTCGGTCGCGATCCAGCCACGTGCGTGCGCGTCCGGCTCCGGGCCCTCGCCCGTCGACGTCCCCTCGAACGCCTCGCCTGCTCGCACCACGTCGTCGACTCCTCCTGCCGCGCTCCACCGTACCGGTAGCGACGGAGCCAGAGGATCCGCCCCGGGCCACCGGTACCCGAAGTACGTGGTGGGGTCCTCGACGCGGGTCAGGTCGTCGGTGGTGCTCACGGCAGCCCCAGGAAGGAGGGCCCGTCAGGGTGCTCGTCCTCCGCCGGCGGGGTCGGCGTCGGGTTGAGCGCGGCGGCGATCGCCTCGGCCGCCTGCGGGCTGAGCTTGGACATCTGGCGCAGGACCTCGTCGGTCGCGTCGACCGGCGCCCCGGCCGCCGCGGCCGGCTCGGCCGGCTCGGCCGGCGCGGGGTCACCCCCGAACGCGGGCGCACCGTCGCCCTCCAGGGTGTCGGCGATCACGACGTCCCAGTCGTCCCCGTCCGTGGTGCCGGTCCACGGCTCCTCGGACCCGTTCGTGGACGTGCCGACGAGGTCGTCGATCGGGAAGTGGTCGGGGAACGCCGCGGGCGGCTCCTCGTCCTGCAGGAGCGGCGGCGCCGACCCCTCCCCGAGGGTGGTCCCGGTCTCGTGCGAGGCGGTGTCGCGTGGCTCCTCGACCCGGAGCAGCCCGGCCGTGACGAGCGAGGCGATCTCGGCGCAGGCGGCGAGCTCGTCGAGGCCGAGCTCCTCGATGACCTCGTCGACGGCGGGGACCCGCCCGGCTGCGACGACCAGCGGCCAGCGCGACGCCTCGATCGTCACCGACGGCTCGCTGAGCTGCGGTTCGAGCGCGATGCGGTGCCGGGTCGAGGGCACCACCGCCGCGATGGCGTCCCACTCCTGCAGCAGCCCCCGGGCGGCGTCGAGCGCCTCGGCGAGCGGGGTCGGCGCCACGGCCACCTCGGGGCTGCCCGAGCTGCCGCTGTCGAAGGAGAAGGACCCCTCGCCGAACCGCAGCAGCTCGAACACCAGGCTCGCCGCCGTCGCACCGGCGGACTGCCGTCCGCTGCCGCCGACGACCTGGCCCTCCTCGATCCACAACGTGGCCGTCCCGCGATCGCCCTCGAGCACCAGCCGACCCGTCTTCGACGAGCTGGACAGCAGCGCCAGCACGTCGGCGAGCGGGAAGGCGTCGATCGTCCCCTGGAGAGCCACGTCGAATCCTCCTGCGTGCTCCGGAAAATGGTCCGAACGGACCACCCCACACCATCGGCACGCCGGGGACGCGGGTTCAGCTTTTCGGCGACCCCTCCGTCACCTCGGCCACTGCGCTGCGCATCGCCTCCAGCGGGGCGGGGATCCCGGTCCACCGCTCGAACGCCGCGCCGGCCTGGTGCACGAGCATCGACACGCCGTTCGACGTGGCCGCGCCACGCGCCTCGGCCTCCTCGAGCAGTCGCGTGCGCAGCGGGTGGTAGATCAGGTCGACGACGACCTGGCCCTCGTGCAGCAGCCCGGGCTCGCAGGGCAGCTCGTCGGTGGGTGCGCCGTCGCGCTGCATGCCCACGGGGGTCGCGTTGACGACCACGTCGGCGTCCGCGATCGCCGCCGGGTCGACCACGCCGCCGACCCCGCCCGCGAGGGCCGCGGCCGCCTCGGCGGTCGCCCGCGTGCGGTTGACGACGCCGACCGACGCCGCCCCGGCACGGGCCAGCGAGAGCACCACCGCGCGTGCCGCCCCGCCGGCGCCGAGCACGACGCACCTGGTCCCATCGGGGTCGAGGCCGTGGTCGGCGCGCAGCCCGGCGACGAAGCCCTCGCCATCGGTGTTGGCGCCGACGAGCCGCTCACCGTCCCAGGCGATGCAGTTCACCGCGCCGAGCGCCGCCGCGTCCGGCTCGACGTCGTCGAGCCCCTCGATGACCGCCGCCTTGTGGGGCATCGTCACCGACAGGCCCCCGAGCCCCAGCGTGCGCATCGCGTGGACGGCCCCGACGGCGTCGCCGGCGCGGACGGTGAACGCCGCGTAGACCCAGTCGAGACCCGCGGCGGCGAACGCGGCGTTGTGGATCCGTGGCGACAGCGAGTGGGTGACCGGGTCGCCGATCACGGCCGCGACCTTGGTCGTGGCATCCACCCTCACGTCCGCGGACCTCGTGGGTGCATCAGAACACCCCCCGACGCTGGGCGTCCTCCTTGGCGTCGAGGAACTCCTGGTACGAGTCCGTGAAGAAGTGCCGCGGGGGGTCGTTGGACACGAGCACGTAGTACTTCCAGTCGCCCTCGGTGGGCGAGATCGCCGCCGCGAGCGACGCCCTGCCCGGCAGCGCGATCGGCGTGGGGGGCAGCCCCGCGTGCAGGCGGGTGTTGTAGGGGGTGTCGGTGTCGAGGTCGCTGCGCGTCAGTTGGCCGTCTGCCCGCCCCAGCCCGTACAGCACCGACGCGTCGACGCCGAGGGTCTCGCCGGCGTCGAGGCGGTTGGAGATCGTCCGGGAGATCATCCCGCGCTCCTCCTCGGGCGCGCCGGTCTCCTTCTCGATCAGCGAGGCGATCGTGACCAGCTCGTAGGCGGTGCGGCCCTGCAGCGTCTCGGCCTTGTCGTAGTCGAGCTCGTCGAGCACCGAGTCCATCTTCGAGGCCATCGTCTGGAGGACGTCGACCGCGGTGGCGTCGTCGGAGAACTGGTAGGTGTCGGGGAAGAGGAACCCCTCCCAGCTCGCGTCGGCCGGGCGGTACCTGGAGGTGACCGCGCCGTTCGCGAGGGCCTCCTCGAGCTGCTCGACGGTGACCGTCTCCATCTGCTCGGCGATCTCGCGGAGCGCGTCCTCGAGCCGGCGGCCCTCGACGATCCGCACCACCGTGGCGGCGGGGGGTACGGGGCCGCCGTCCAGCACCTCGATCGCCTGGTCGAACGAGGAGGACCGGCGGAAGTCGATGTAGGTGCCGGCCTCCCACGGCCCGGCGTCCTTCCACCCGACGTAGTAGCGGAAGAGGCGGGCGTTGGAGATGACCTCCGCCTCCTCGAGGATCCTGGCGATGCTCTCGGTGGATGACCCCTCCGGGATGACCACCTCGGCGACGACCTCGCCGGGCTCGCCCGGCGGGTCGACCTGCCGGGACGCCCAGATGAGGACCGCACCGATCAGGACCCCCGCGACGAGCACCAGGGTGCCGCCGACCGCCAACAGCCTGCGGGCACCGTTGCTCGAGGGCGGGAGGACGACGTAGTCGTCGTCCTCGTGCCCACCACCACCGCTGCCGGCCGTGCCCACCTCGCGGGGCGGCTCGGGATCGGCCACGGCACGGCGCGCCACACGTGGCCGGGCGGGCGCCGCGCCGACGCGGGCGGGGCGGCGCACCTGGGCGCCGTCGCGGCGTGGGCGCCGCACGACCGGCGGGACGTGCTCGGGGTCGAAGTCGTCGGGTGGGTTCACCGGGGAGCGTCCTCGTGCTCGGAGTTCGTCTGCGTGGCGGCCCTGGCGCGCCGGCCGTCCAGCCACGCCTGCAGGATCACGGCGGCGGCGACCTTGTCGACGACCTTGCGCCGGGCGCGGGAGTCCATCTGCGCCTCGGCGAGCGAGCGGTGTGCGCTGACCGTGCTCATCCGCTCGTCGTGGGTGTGCACCGGGACGGGCAGGACCCGCTCGAGCGCCCGCACCTCCGCGACGGCGCGCCGGGCGGCGGGACCGACCCGGCCGTCGAGGGAGTACGGCAGCCCGACGACGACCACCTCGGCCTCGGTCTCCTCCACGAGCTCGGCGAGCCGACGGTGGTCCCGCTCGCGGTCACCGGTGCGCTCCACCACCTCGTAGGGCAGGGCCACGGTGCCCTCGGAGTTCGAGAGGGCGACCCCGATCCGCTTCGCACCGAGGTCGATGCCCAGGGCCCGCATCAGCCGATCAGCGACCGGACCTGGTCCAGCGCCTCGCCGATGCGGTCGGGTTCACGGCCGCCGGCGACGGCGAGCTCGGCGCCCTTGCCGCCCCCGCCACCGATCGTGCGGGCGGCGTCCGCGATGAGGCTGCCGGCCTCGAAGCCGCTGTCGGCCGTGACGGCCGCGACGAGCGCAGCGCCCTTGCCGCCGGGCGAGGCACCCAGCACCACCGCGCGGATGCCCGGCCGATCGCGCAGCGCCACGGCCATGTCGCGCAGCTCGTCGCGCGAGTCGACCTCGACCTCGGCGATGACGACGCCGTCCACCGCCGAATCCGCGAGCGACCCGGCCTGGCTGCGGGCCAGCTCCCGCCGGAGCACCTTGGCCTCGTCGCGTGCCGCCTTCAGCTCGGCGAGGCGCCGCTCGAGCCCGTCGAGCACGTCGTCGCGGGCGACCCCCAGCAGGTCCGCCGCGCCCCGGACGAGGCGCTCCGTGCTGCGCATCCGCTCGATGGTGCCCATGCCCGTCACCGCCTCGATGCGGCGGATGTTCGAGCCGATCGAGGTCTCGGAGACGATGACGAGCGAGCCGATGTCGCCGAGCGCGCTGACGTGGGTCCCGCCGCACAGCTCGGTGCTGTGCGGGCCCGCCTGCAGCACCCGGACGCGCTCGCCGTACTTCTCTCCGAAGAAGGCGATCGCGCCGAGCGCGCGGGCCTCCTCCATGGAGGTCTCGAAGTGGTTCACCGGCGCGTTGGTGAGGATCTCCTCGTTGGCGAGGTCCTCGATGCGTGCCAGCTCCTCGTCGCTCACGGCCGCGTGGTGGGAGAAGTCGAACCGGAGCCGGTCGGGGCCCACCCACGAGCCCTGCTGCTTCACGTGCTCGCCGAGCACCTCCCGCAGGGCCCAGTGCAGCACGTGGGTGCCGGTGTGGTTGCGGCGGATCGCGGCGCGGCGGGCGACGTCGATCTCGGCGGTGGCCGGCTGGCCGGGCTCGATGGTGCCCTCGACGACCTCGACGTGGTGCCGGTGCAGGCCGGGCAGCGCGTGGGTGGTGTCGAGCACCCTCGCCGTGCCGGTCGGGGTGGTGATCGTGCCGGTGTCGCCCACCTGGCCGCCGGCCTCGGCGTAGAACGGCGTGCGGTCGAGGTAGACCGCGTCGCCGATCACCGCGAGGACCGTCGCGGCACTGGTGTGCTCCTCGCGGCCGGTGAACTCGGTCGGGCCGTGCTCGGCGAGCAGTGCGCGCTCCTGGTCGGCCTCGTCGCCGGTGGCGACCCCGGTCGCGCGGCTCGCCGCCCGCGAGCGCTCGCGCTGCTCGGCCATCGCGGCGTCGAAGCCGTCGACGTCGACCTCCACCCCGCGCAGGTCCGCCATCTCCTGGGTCACCTCGAGCGGGAACCCGTAGGTGTCGTGCAGCTCGAACGCGACGCGTCCGTCGAGGACGCGCTCCTCCCCCACCTCGTCCAGCGCGGTGTCGAGCAGCTTCGAGCCCCGGGCGAGGGTCGAGCGGAAGCGCTCCTCCTCGCGGGTGATGAGGTCGACCACGCGGTCGCGGTCCTCCGCCAGGTCGGGGTAGGCGTCGCCCATCAGGTCGGCGCAGCGCTCGACCATGCGGGGCATCACCAGCTGCTCGACCCCGAGCATGTACGCGAAGCGCACCGCCCGGCGGATGACCCGCCGCAGCACGTAGCCGCGGTCCTCGTTCGAGGGGACGACCCCGTCGGAGACGAGGAACGCCGCGGTGCGGGTGTGGTCGGCGAGCAGGCGCAGCGCGATGTCGCCGAGCTGCGACTGGCCGAGCGAGCTGCCGGTGACCGACTGGGCCTCCTCGACGAGGTCCGCGAGCACGTCGGCCGCGTACAGCGAGTGGGAGCCGGCGAGCACCGACAGCATCCGCTCGAGCCCGGCGCCGGTGTCGACGTTGCGGGACGGGAGGTCGGTGAGCTCCCCGCCGGGCGTGCGGAAGTACTGGGTGAACACGAGGTTCCAGATCTCGACGAAGCGGTCCTCGGCGAGCTCGTTCGCGGGACCCCCGTCGGGACCCAGCTCGGGCCCGAAGTCGAAGAAGATCTCCGAGGACGGACCGCACGGGCCGGTCTCGCCCATCTCCCAGAAGTTGTCCTTGTCGAGCCGCTGGATGCGCTCGCGGGGCACCCCCACCGCGTCCGCCCAGATCTCCTCGGCCTCGTCGTCGGAGACGTGGCAGGTGACCCAGAGCCGGTCGCCGTCGATGCCGAGCACCTCGGTGACGAACTCCCACGCCCACGGGATCGCCTCGGCCTTGAAGTAGTCGCCGAAGCTGAAGTTGCCGAGCATCTCGAAGAACGAGAGGTGGCGCGGCGACCGCCCGATCGCGTCGAGGTCGTTGTGCTTGCCCCCGGCGCGCACGCACTTCTGGATCGACACCGCCCGTGGCGGGTCGAACGGCACCGGCTCCTCGCCGAGGAAGTACGGGACGAACTGCATCATCCCCGAGTTGGTGAACATCGGGGCGGACGGGTGCGTCGGGATGAGGCTCGACGACGGCACCACCGTGTGGGCGCGCGCGACGAAGAACTCCGTCCACTTGGTGCGGAGCTCCGCGGCGGTCATCGGGCGCGACGAGGTCTGCGACATGGCCCGCTCAGCCTACCGGTGGCCCCGAGGGGTGGGTGCTTCAGCGGGCACGGGTGGAACCGGGTCGCGTGGCGCGGGCCACGGTCGCGGAGCCGGTGGCGTGCCGGACCGGCCGGAGGGGTGCGGGCGAGGTCCCGTGCGCGGCGCGGCCGTCGCGCAGGCCCCGCAGCTCCGCCTCGCGCTGGCGCATCGCGTCGCGCCCCTCGACGATCGCCTCGGCGACCACCCGCCCCGCCTCGCGTGCACGCCTGCCGGCGACGGCGACGAGGTGGTCGGGCTGGAGCGCCTCGAGGCTGGCGCGCACGCGGCGCTCGACCCACACGGTGCCGGACGCGCCCGCCGCCGCGCCCAGGCCGAACCAGAACAGGCGCCTCACCGTGCACCGTCCCGGTGCCGGCCGCGCAGCCGCCGGGCGGCGCGGCGGGTGCCGGAGGCGAGCGCGGCGCCCTTGATCACCGGCGAGGTCAGCGCCCGGTAGGTGACCGCGGTCGCGGTGTCGACCCGCTCGCCGATCGACCCGGCCACCTCGAGCAGGTCCTCGACCCGGTCGACCTCCCCCGCGGCGCGCCGGGCGATGGTGCGGAGCTCCTCGGCGGCGGGCACGGCGACCCGCTCGAACTCCTCTGCAGCGCGTTCGAGCCGCCGGGCGGCGCGCAGCGCGCGTGAGGTGACGAGCGCGAGGGCCGCGGCGATGCCCATCGCGGCGACGGCGCACAGGATCGTGAGCAGCTCGAGGGCGGTCATGCTCCCCCAGTCTCGCCGGAACGCGCGTCGTCGGTGGGGACCTTCCCCTGCCGCTCCCTCCACCGGGCGACGAGGCGGGCCTCGGCACCGTGTCGGCCCGGGCGGTAGTAGGTGGCGCCGGACAGCTCGTCGGGGAGGTACTGCTGCGGGACCCAGCCCGCCGGGTGGTCGTGGGGGTAGCGGTAGCCCTTGCCGTGCCCCAGCTGGGCCGCGCCGCGGTAGTGGGCGTCCCGCAGGTGGGCGGGGACCTCGCCGACGGGGCGGGTGCGCACGTCCTGCATCGCCGCCTCGAGCCCCGCATAGGCCGTGTTCGACTTCGGGGCGAGCGCGAGGTGCACCGTGGCCTGGGCCAGGTTGATGCGGGCCTCGGGCAGCCCGACGAGCTCCACCGCCGTCGCGGCCGCGTTCGCGACGACGAGCGCGAGGGGGTCCGCCATGCCGACGTCCTCGGAGGCGGCCACGACGAGGCGGCGCGCGATGAACCTCGCGTCCTCGCCGGCCTCGAGCATGCGGGCGAGCCAGTGGAGCGCGGCGTCGGGGTCGGAGCCGCGGATGGACTTGATGAACGCCGAGACGACGTCGTAGTGGTCGTCGCGGCCGTAGCGCACCGGTGAGGCGCCCAGCGCGTGCTCCGCGTCCGCGAGGGTGACGTGCACGGGCCCGCCGGGCTGGCGCGCCTCGGCGAGGGCGAGCGCGACCTCGAGGCTGGTGAGCAGGTGGCGGCCGTCGCCGCCGGCGCGGTCCACGAGGTGCTCGAGCGCGTCGTGGCCCGCGGTGGCGCCCTCGGCAGCGAGGCCGCGCCGGGCGAGCTCGAGGAGCCCGCGCTCGTCGAGCGGGTGGAGGCGGAAGAGGGTCGAGCGGCTGAGCAGCGGCGGGTTGACCTCGAAGTACGGGTTCTCGGTCGTGGCGCCGATGAGCACCAGCAGCCCCGTCTCGACCGCGGGCAGGAGCGCGTCCTGCTGGGCCTTGGTGAACCGGTGGATCTCGTCGAGGAAGAGGATCGTGCCGCGGCCCTCCGCCCCGAGGCGGTGCTGCGCGGCCGCCGCGACCTCCCGGATGTCCTTCACGGTCGCGGTGACCGCCGACAGCGGCACGAAGGCCTTCGAGGACGCGGCGGCGAGCAGACGGGAGATCGTCGTCTTGCCGGTGCCCGGCGGACCCCACAGCACCACCGAGCTGAGGCGGTCCGCCTCGGCGAGCGCACGCAGGGGCTTGCCGGGCCCCAGCAGGTGGTCCTGGCCGACGACGTCGTCCAGCGTGCTGGGGCGGAGGCGGTCGGCGAGCGGGCCGCGGGAGGCGAGCCGCTGCTCCGCCGCCGCGCTGAACAGGTCGCCGCCGCCGTGCTCCGCCGGGGTCACGCCGTCCCGCTCCCCTCGCCGGACCCGGCCGGCGCGCCGAGCTCGCCCAGCCGCCGCCGGAGCAGGCCGAGCAGCGTGATCGTGCTGTACTCCCGGACCTGGTTCCGCCGGCCCGGGAGGCGCAGCTCGGTGGAGTGCGCCACCTCGGAGCCGATCGCCACCCCGAAGCAGACCGTGCCCGGGGGGCGGCCCTCCTGGGGGTCCGGGCCCGCGACGCCGGTCGTGGCGAGGCCCACGTCCGCGCCCAGCCGTTCCCGCACTCCCCTCGCCATGGCCAGCGCGGCCTCCTCGGAGACCACGGGGCCCTCGGGCACCGCCAACAGGTCGTGCTTCACGTCCGAGGCGTAGGCGACCACCCCGCCGCGGAACACGTCGCTCGCGCCGGGGACCGACACGAGGCGCGACGCGACGAGGCCGCCGGTGAACGACTCCGCGACCGCCAGGGTGAGCCCCAGGGCGCGGAGCTGGTCGAGCACGACCGACTCCATCGTGTCGTCGTCGACCCCGAACACGAGCGGCCCCAGCACCTCGCGCAGGACCTGCTCCTCGGCGTCGAGCGCGGCGTCGACCTCCTCCGGGGTGGCGCCCTTCGCGGTGAGGCGGACCTTGATGCCCTCGATGCCGGAGGCGAGGAACGCGAGCGTGACGCCGCCGATGCGGTCGCGCTCCTCGATGCGCTCGGCGAGCAGCTCGGCGAGGCCGGACTCGGACTCGCCCCAAGTGCGCAGGGTGCGGCTGCCGATCACCGCGCCCTGCCCGGCGCGGCGCTGCAGGTCGGGCAGCACGGTGCCGCGGACCATCTCCTGCATCTCCCAGGGGACCCCGGGGACGGCGTAGATGACCTTCTCGACCTCCTCGCCGCCGGGCCCCCGCCAGGTGACCGGGCACACGAGCCCCGGCGCGGTGCCCGGCATCTGGGGGATGAACGACGCACCACGCGGCCGCATCGCCTGGCGCAGGTTGTTCATCGGCATGCGACGACCCCGCCCGGCGAACAGCTCGACGATGCGCTCCTCCATCTCCTCGTCCGGCTCCAGCGGGACGCCCATGACCTCGGCGATCGCCTCCCGGGTGAGGTCGTCCTGGGTGGGGCCGAGGCCGCCGCAGCAGATCACCGCGTCGCTGCGGTCCAGCGCGAGCCGCAGGGTCGCGACGATGCGCTCGAGGTTGTCGCCGACCTTGGTCTGGAAGTGCGTGTCGATCCCGGACAGGGCCAGCTGCTCGCCGATCCAGGCGGAGTTCGTATCGACGATCTGGCCGAGCAGGAGCTCGGTGCCGATGGCCACGACCTCGGTGCGCATCAGGGGAACGCTACCGGCCCGCAGGGACACCGGGTCCCGGCCCGGTGGCGCCCCGGCGCTCAGTCACCGGCCATCGTCGAGGTCGCGCGGGAGCCGGCGGCCAGGTACTGCACGGCGCTGACCCAGGCCACCGCCACCCCCGCCCACAGGAACACGTCGGCCAGCCAGCGCACGTCGGTGGTGAGCGGCAGCACCACCCAGCCGACCGCGCCGAACTGCACGAAGGTCTTCCACTTCGCGAGCCGGGACGCCTGCACCGCCAGGCCGTGCCGGCCCCAGTACGACCGGAACACGCTGATCAACGCCTCCCGCACCGAGACCAGCGCCACGGGCAACCACCAGAACCGCCCGGCGGCGACCATCGACCAGAGCCCGCCGAGCGCGAGGACCTTGTCGGCCAGCGGGTCGAGGAACGCCCCCGAGCGCGTCGCGCCCTGCTTGCGGGCGAGGTAGCCGTCGAGGCTGTCGCTCGCGGTGATGACGAACCAGAGGCCGACCAGCGGCCAGCTCGACCCGTCGCGCAGGATGAGCACGAACGCGAGCGGCGCGAGCGCGATGCGGGCCACGGTCACGAGGTTCGCCGGGGTCAGGAGCGCGGACGGGCCGAACGAGCGCGCACCCGGCCGGTGCGCGGCGCCGGTCAAGGTCGCCCCGGCGCGTCGTGCACCGGGACGGCGTCGAGGTCCGGGCCCGCCGCGCCGGTGATCCGCACCCGGTGGAACCGGCCCACCTCGAGGTCGGCCGGCACGTGCACGAGGCCGTCGATCTCGGGGGCCTCGCGGTGGGAGCGTGCGACGCCCGGCTCGTCCACGAGCACCGTCGTGACCTCGCCGATCAGCTCGTCCCGGCGCGCCGCGGTGATCCCGTCCTGCAGCTCGCGAAGCTCCGCCAGACGGTCGGCGACGAGCGACGGGTCCACCTCACCGTCGAGCCCCGCCGCATGGGTCCCCTCCTCGCGCGAGTAGGCGAAGAACCCGCACCAGTCCAGCCGGGCCTCCTCCACGAAGCGGAGCAGCTCGTCGTGGTGCTCCTCGGTCTCACCGGGGTAGCCGACGATGAAGTTGGAGCGGAACGCCGCGTCGGGGCGCAGCGCACGGATCCGCTCGATCCGCTCGAGGAAGCGGTCCCCGCTCCCCCACCGGCGCATGCGCCGCAGCAGCGGTGCGGCGACGTGCTGCAGCGACAGGTCGAAGTAGGGCACGGGCCCGGTGGCGATCGCCTCGACCAGCTCGTCGGTGAGCTCGGACGGGTAGAGGTACAGCAGCCGCACCCAGTCGACGCGCTCGGCCACCGCACGCACCAGCGGCACGATCGCCCGCTCCCCGCTCCCGCCGTCGCGGCCGTACGCGGCGAGGTCCTGGGCGACCAGCACGACCTCGCGCACGTCGAGCCCGTCGACCTCCTCGAGGACGTCCTCGATCGACCGGGAGCGCTGGGGCCCCCGGAACGACGGGATCGCGCAGAACCCGCACGCCTTGTCACATCCCTCCGCGACCTTGACGTAGGCCCACGGGCGCGGCGACGGGGGGCGTGGGAGGTTGAGCAGGTCGAGCTGCGGGGCGCGGGAGGGGTCCTCGCCGTTCGCCGGCTTGCGCCCGAGGGTCACCGGCACGCCGAACCCGACGACCGCGTCCGCCTCGGGCAGCGCGCCGGCGAGCTCGTCGCCGTAGCGCTCCGCCATGCAGCCGGTCACCACCAGGCGCGAACCGTCGGTGCGCCGCTCGTCGAGCTCGAGGATCGTCGCGACGCTCTCCTCGCGCGCCTCCTCGACGAACGCGCACGTGTTGACCACGACGAGGTCGGCCTCCGCCGGCGAGCCCGCGGGCACCATGCCGTCCGCGGCGAGGGTGCCGATCAGCTTGTCGGAATCGACCTGGTTCTTGGGGCAGCCGAGGGTCTCGACCCAGTAGGAGCGGGGCACGGTGGTCCGAGTCTAGGTGGCCGGCTGCGCGGGCCTCAGGCCACGTGCGGGGGCGCGAGGCCGGGGCGTGGCCAGTCGAGCGCCAGCAGGCGCCCGGTGCCCGATGCCGTGACGAACGCGGTGCGCAGGTCGGGCCCGCCGAACGCGATGTTGGTGACGAGCACGTCGTCGATCGGCACGTGCTCGACGGTGCCGCCGTCGGGGGAGATGACCGTGATGCCGCCGTGCTGGAGGGTGCCGACGCAGACGTGGCCCTCCGCGTCGACCGCGAGGGAGTCGAGCAGCTGCAACCCGGGCAGGCCGGCGAGCAGGTCGCCGTGCGGGGGCAGCACGCCGCCGCCGACCGCCACGCCGGGCTCGGGCACCCGCCAGGACCAGACCCGGCCGGTGTGGGTCTCGGCGACGTACAGGCGGTCGCCGTCGGGCGAGAGGCCGATGCCGTTGGGCGCGTCGAGGGGGAACAGCACCTCGGTGATCGAGGAGCCGTCCGCGAGCGCGTAGTACACCCCGGTGCGGTCGGAGGTGCGTCCTTGCCGCACCCCGTGATCGGTGAACCAGAACCCGCCGTGGCCGTCGAAGACCAGGTCGTTCGGGGCCCGCAGCCGGAGGTCCCCGCAGTGGGTGTACACGGTCTCGACCGAGCCGTCGGTGAGGTCGACCCGCTGGATGCACCCGCCGTGCCACTCGTCGGGCACCCCGCCGGGCACGAGGATCCCTCCCACGTCGATCCACTCGAAGCAGCCGCCGTTGTTCGTGATCCACACCGCCCCGTCGGGCCCGATCGCGGAGCCGTTCGGCCCGCCGCCGCACTCGGCGACCACCGACACGGTGCCGTCGGGCCCGACGCGGCTGAGGGTGCCACGGGGGATCTCGACGACGAGCACGCTGCCGTCCGCGAGCGGCGTGGGGCCCTCGGGGAACTGCAGCTCGGTCGCGACCGTGCGGTACGGGACGGACATCAGAGCTCGCCGCGCTCGATCATCTCGTCGAGCTCCTCCGGTGTCATCAGCACGGTGCGGGCCTTCGACCCCTCCGACGGGCCCACCACGCCGCGCTGCTCGAGCAGGTCCATCAGCCGCCCGGCGCGTGCGAAGCCGACCTTGAGCTTGCGCTGCAGCATCGAGGTCGACCCGAGCTGGCTGCGCACCACGAGCTCCATGGCCTGCTTGAGCAGGTCGTCGTCGTCATCCCCGCCCGAAGCGGCGCCGCTGCCGGAGGGGGCGTTCTCGTCACCCTCGACGCCCGGCACGTAGTGCTCCTCGACCGACGGCGACTGCTTGCGCCACTGGGCGACGACGGCCGCGACCTCCTTCTCCTCGACCCAGGCGCCCTGCACTCGCTGGGGCGAGGACGTGCCGCCGCCCAGCAGGAGCATGTCGCCCTTGCCGACGAGCCGCTCGGCGCCGAGCTGGTCGAGGATCACCTTGGAGTCGGTCGCCGAGGCGACGGCGAACGCGAGCCGCGCGGGGATGTTCGCCTTGATCACGCCGGTGATGACGTTGACCGACGGCCGCTGGGTGGCGATGACGAGGTGGATCCCCACCGCCCTCGCCTTCGCGGCGATGCGGGTGATCGACTCCTCGACGTCGCGGGAGGCGACCATCATCAGGTCGGCGAGCTCGTCGACCACCACGAGGATGAACGGCAGCCGGGTGTGCTCCCGCCCCTCGCCGGGCTCCGAGGCCAGGTCCCCACGGTCGAACGCCGCGTTGTAGCCGCCGATGTCGCGCACGCCGACCTCGGAGAGGAGGTCGTAGCGGCGCTCCATCTCCTTGACGGCCCAGTTGAGCGCGTTCGCGGCCTTCTTCGGGTTGGTGACGACCTGGGTGAGCAGGTGCGGGATGCGGTTGTACTGGGTCAGCTCGACCTGCTTGGGGTCGATGAGGATCATGCGGACCTGCTCGGGCGTCGACCGCATGAGGATCGAGGTGATCAGCGAGTTGATGCACGACGACTTGCCGGCGCCGGTCTGCCCGGCGATGAGCAGGTGCGGCATCGTCGCGAGGTTCATCATCACCGCGGTGCCGTTGATGTCGCGGCCCACCGCGACCTCGAGCGGGTGGGTGGCCCGGTGCGCCTCCTCGGAGGCGAGGATGTCGCCGAGGGCGACGATCTGGCGCTCCTCGTTGGGCACCTCGACGCCGATCGCCTGGCGACCCGGGATCGGCGCCAGGATGCGCACGTCCGGCGACGCCATGGCGTACGCGATGTCCTTGTGGAGGCTGGTGATGCGGGCGACCTTCACCCCGACGCCGAGCTCGAGCTCGTAGCGGGTCACGGTCGGCCCGACGACCATCCCGACGAGGCGGGTCTCGACGCCGTGCTCCGCCAGGGCCCCCTCGAGCACCCGCCCGCGGGCCTCGACCGCCTTGGTGTCGATGCTGCGCCGGCCCGACAGCGACAGGAGGTGCTTCGGCGGCAGCCGCCACCGCGACCCCGCCGCACCGGGCGGCAGGCCGATCTCCAGCTGCTCGGTGGCGCTCGGGTCGAACGGCTCGGGATCGGCGACGACCACGGCCGGGGCGGCGGCCGCACGCTGCTTCCGGCGGCTGCGCTTGGGCTCCGGTGGGGCGTCCGCGTCCTGGTCGTAGAGGGTGACGGCCGGCTCGGGCGCCTCGTCGTCGTCGGCGGCGTCGACCTCCTCGCCGAGGCGGAACAGGTCGTTGAACCAGCTGCGGGCGAGGCGCCCCGCGGGGGCCAGGACGTGCGCGGTGCCCTGGGCGAGCTGGCGCAGCGACCTGCCGCTGATCAGGCTCACGGCGAAGACGCCGAGCAGCAGCAGGATCACCAGTGCCGCCCACCGCCCGACGAGCAGCGACACGCCGCCCGGGACGGCGCCCAGGTAGCCGCCGCCCGGGGCGTACGCGTCGAGCCCGTCGTCGGTGATCGTGCGGCCGTGGGCGAACAGCAGGTGGAGCACCCCGGCGGTCACGACCACGGCGAGCACGGCGCCGAGCGCGAGGACGGGCCCCCTGGGCCGCCGCCCCTCGTCGAGCTCGTCGACCAGCTCCTCGGTGTCGTCCTCGGACGGGCGGCGGGGGCCGCGGATGAGCAGCACGCCCGCCACGGCGAGGCCCGGCGGCAGGAGGTAGCGCAGGAGGCCGACGACGCTGCCGGTCAGCGCCTCGAGCGACGACCCGACCGCCGCGGCCGTGTCGGTGTAGACGGCGATGCCGACCAGCACCGCCGCGATGAGCGTGAGGATGCCCCAGATGTCGTGTCCGTGGCCGTCGAAGAGGTGCCGGAGCAGCCCGTCCCGGGGCTCCTGCGCCGCGGCGCGGGAGCGGCTCCGGCCGTTGCGGGAGGTCCCGGCGGACCGGGACGCGCGCGACGGGCGTCGTGAAGCGGTTCGCTGACGAGTGGCCACGGTGAGCTCCACCGTACCCACCGGCACCGACACCGACGCGGCACCGCGGCGGCGGCGCCGGCCGGCGGCGGGTCAGGCCTCGAGCACCACCGGCAGGATCATCGGACGCCGGCGCGTCTTGTCGGCGACGAAGCCGCCCGAGGCGCGACGCAGCGCCCGCTCGATCCCGGGGAGGTCCGCGCCCTCCTTCAGCGCCTTCTCCACCCCGGCACGGACCCGCTCGAGCATCTCGGCGAGCAGCTCCCCCGACTCGGGCTCGTAGACCCAGCCCCTCGTCGCGACCTCGGGCCCCGACACGATCCGGCGCGCCTCCATGTCGACGCAGACGATCGCGGCGACGACGCCCTCGTCCGCGAGGACCCGGCGGTCGCGCAGCACCCCGGTGCCGATGTCGCCGACCGTCCCGTGCACGTAGACGTACTCCGAGGGCACCCGCCCGACCGGGCGGAGGCCGTCGTCGTCGAGGACCAGCCGGTCGCCGTCCTCGGCGATCAGGATGCGGCTCGCGGGCAGGCCCATCGTCTCGGCCAGCCGGGCGTGCGCGACGAGGTGGTGGTACTCGCCGTGCACCGGCACGAACCACTCGGGCTTGGCGATCGAGTGGTACAGCTTCAGCTCCTCGGCCTTCGCGTGGCCGGTGGCGTGCACGTCGTGCAGGCCGGAGTGGATCACCTCCGCCCCGAGCCGGAACAGGTTGTCGATCACGTTGGTGACCGCGTTCTCGTTGCCGGGGATCGGGTGCGACGAGAGGATGACCGTGTCCTCCGGGGTCAGCTTCAGCCAGCGGTTCTCGTTCGCGGCGAGCAGCGTGAGTGCCGACATCGGCTCGCCCTGGGAGCCGGTGGACAGCACGAGCACCTCACCCGGCTCGTAGCTGTCGACCTGCTCGATGTCGATGATCGAGGAGTCCGGGATCGACAGCAGGCCGAGCTCCCTCGACAGCGTGATGTTCCGCTTCATCGAGCGTCCCAGCGGCGCCACGACCCGCCCGAACGCGATCGCCGCGTCCGCGATCTGCTGGATGCGGTGGATGTGGCTCGCGAAGCAGGCGGTGATGATCCTGCGCCCCTCGTGCTCGTGCATGAGGTCGTAGAGCACCTGGCCGACGCTGCGCTCCGAGCGGGCGTGTCCGGGCTGGTCGGCGTTCGTCGAGTCGGCGAGCAGCAACCGGATGCCCTCGCCGTCCGCGAGTGCCCCGATGCGGGACAGGTCGGTGAGGCGCCCGTCGACGGGGGTGAGGTCGAGCTTGAAGTCCCCGGTGTGCAGGATCGTGCCCTGCGGGGTCCGGAACGCGGTGGCGACGCCCTGGGGCACCGAGTGTGCCGCGGGGATGAACTCGACGTCGAAGGGGCCGATCTCCCACCGCTCGCCGTCCGCGACCGTGTGGAAGTCGGTCCGGCCGAGCAGGCCGGCCTCCTCGATCCGCCCCCGCGCCAGTCCGAGGGACAGCTCCGTGCCGAACAACGGGAACGACACCTCGCGGAGCAGGTACGACAGGGCGCCCACGTGGTCCTCGTGCCCGTGGGTGACCACGCAGCCGGCGATGTCGTCCGCGCGCTCGATCAGCCAGGTGAAGTCCGGCAGGACGAGGTCGACGCCGAGCATCCCCTCGTTGGGGAACATCAGCCCGCAGTCGATGAGCAGCAGCGAGTCCTCGATCTCGAGCACGGCGCAGTTGCGCCCGATCTCGCCGAGCCCGCCGAGGAAGGTGAGGTGGACCGGTGGCGCCATCAGTCGAGCCCCTCGAGCACTTTGCGGGCACGCTCGGCGAGGCCGTCGGGCGCCGGTCCCATCGGCGGACGGCACGAGCCGACCTTGAGCCCGAGCACGCCGAGCAGCGTCTTGGTCGGCACGGGGTTGGGGGCGTCGGGGCTCGCCTCGAACTCGTAGGACTCGAGGAGCTGCGCGTTGATGCGGCGGGCGGTGTCGACCTCGCCGCGCTCGAACGCGGCGATCATCTCGCCCATCTGCCGGCCGACCCAGTGGGAGGCGACGGAGATGACGCCGACCGCGCCGACCGCGAGCAGCGGCAGCGTGCACCCGTCGTCACCGCTGTAGACCTCGAAGCCCGGTGGGGCGCCCGCGACCACCTTGGCGGTCTCCGCGGGGTCGCCCGCCGCGTCCTTGAGCCCCCGGATGTTGGGCACCTCGCGTGCCAGCCGCAGGATGGTCTCGGTCTCGATCTTGCGGCCGGTGCGCACCGGGATGTCGTAGAGCACCACCGGCAGGTCGGTCGCGGCCGCGACCGCCCGGAAGTGCGCCTCGAGCCCCGTCTGGGAGGGCCGGTTGTAGTACGGCGTCACCGACAGGATGCCGTCGACGCCGGTCTCGCTCGCGCGGCGGGTCTGCTCGACCGCGGTGGCGGTCGAGTTCGACCCGGTCCCGGCGATCACCGGCACGGACCCCGCCTCGCGCCCCGACCGGAACAGCACGAGCTCCTCCGACTCGGTGAGCGTGGGGCTCTCGCCCGTCGTGCCGGCGAGCACGAGCCCGTCGCTTCCGTTCTCGACCAACCAGTGCGCGAGCTCCACCGCCGCGTCGAGGTCCAGGTCGCCTCGCTC
>CBFGTJ010000051.1:0-18164 GCA_965651815.1 uncultured Microthrixaceae bacterium
CCCTGGCCGAGGCGCGTGTGCGGGATGGGGTCGACGTCGTCGAACAGCGACCGCCGGACCGGCTCGGAGCACAGCGCCGAGAAGGTGACCTCCCCCACGAACCGGCTCGCGCCCTCGGTCATCACCGGCACCACGTGGGCGCCCGCGTCGACGAGCCGTCGGCAGAGCTCGACCGCCTTGTACGCTGCGATGCCCCCGCACACACCCACGACGATGCGGCGACCGTCAAGGGTGCCCATGGAAGTGGCGCTCAGGCTCCGTCGGACTCGCCGTCGCCGGCCTCGTCGGCGACCGGCTGCATCGACTCCGGCAGCGGACGCCCGGTGGCGCCGCCGACGCCCACGATCTTGTCCTGCGCGATCTCCTCGAACGCGATCGACAGGGGCTTGCGAGCCTGGGAGGTCACCTGCGGCGGCACGACGTGGCCGAGGCCGTCGCCGAGCTGCCCGTAGTAGCTGTTGATCTGGCGGGCGCGCTTCGCGGCGAGCGTCACCAGCGCGAACTTCGACTCGCACCGGTCGAGCAGCTCCTCGACGGGCGGGTCCATCATCGTGTCGAGCACATCTGCCATCGGTTCGGAGGACTCCAGGGTCGTGTTCTGGCCGCGCACGGGCACGGCCGGCCGTCGGGCGACCGAGCGACGATGCTAGCAGTGCGGGGCCCCGGCGGGAACGGCCCGGCCCACGTTCGCCCGCCCGGCACGCCCGGGGCCCTCAGCGGGAGCGGTGGGCGACCACGAGCCGGTGCAGTTCGTCCACGGCCCGGTCCAGGTCGTCGTTCACGACGTGGACGAAGTCCATGCCGGAGGCCAGCTCGACCTCCTCGGCCGCCTTCTCGAGCCGTTGGCGGACCCGCTCCTCGTCGTCGCCCCTCCCCCGCAGCCGCTGCTCCTGGGTGGCCCGGTCGGGTGCGTCGACGAAGATCAGCAGGGCGTCGGGGTAGAGCCGCTTGACGTTCGCGGCGCCGCGCACGTCGATCTCGAACAGCACGTCGTGGCCGGGGGGCGGCTCGGGCACCGGCGAGCCCTGGTAGTAGTCGAGGAAGCGGGTCCACTCGAGGAAGCCGCCCGCCGCGGCGTGTGCGAGGAACTCCTCGACGGTCGCGAAGTGGTAGGCGTCCTCCGGCTCGCCGGGACGGCGGTCCCGGGTCGTCCACGAGCGGCTCAGCCAGAGGCGGTCGTCGCGGCACAGCAGCCGCTCCACGAGCGTGCCCTTGCCCACGCCGCCGGGGCCCGAGATCACGATGACCGAGCTGCCCTCCGGCAAGGGCGGCACCGTGTCCGCGACCCCTTCGGTGGCGGACGGGGTCGTGCCGCCGAAGGCCTCCAGCACGGTGCGGCGCTGCGAGGCGTCGAGCCCGGCGAGGGGCATCGCGCCGTCGAGGCCGAGCGCAGCGAGGCGCCGGCGCGTGTCCACCTTGCGGGCCCCGGGCAACGACTCGAGCGCCCACCCGAGCCGCACCGCGCCGACCAGCTCGTCGTGGCCGGCGCGCTCGAGCACCTCCTCCAGCGGGGGCCTGCCCTCGGCGAGCTCGTCCCGCAACGAGTGGCGCACCTCCCTCGCCCTGCGGGCCCACTCCAGGGCCGCGTCCCGGCCCACCTAGACGGCGGCGGCGATCGCCGCGGCAGCCGCCTCGGGGTCCTCGGCGGCGGTGACGGCCCGGCCGATGACGAGCAGGTCGGCGCCGTTCGCGACCGCCTCCTGGGGGCTCGCGGCGCGCGCCTGGTCGTGGCGGGCGCTGCCCGCCGGCCGGATGCCCGGCACGACCCGCAGCAGGCGGGGCGCCAGCTCGCGGGCGGTCTGCAGGTCCTCGGCGGCGAGCACGAGGCCGCCGCAGCCGCCCTCGAGGGCCAGGCGCACCCGGTTCGGCACGATGTGCGGCGGTGCACCGTCGTCACTGGTCAGCACCGTCACCGCGAGGGCGGTCGGGTCCGGCAGGCCCGCCCTGGCGGCGCCGTCGTGCAGCCCCTCGACACCCGCCCGCAGCATGTCGACCCCACCGAGCGCGTGGAGCGTCAGGTACTCCACGCCGAGCGAGCCGAGCACCCGCGTCGAGCGGTTCACGGTCGTGGGGATGTCGAACAGCTTGAGATCCAGGAAGACCTGGTAGCCGAGGTCGCGCAGCGCACCGATGGCATCGGGGCCGTCCGCGCTGAACAGCTCGAGCCCGACCTTGGCGACGCCGAACCACGGGCGCAGCAGCGTGGCGAGCCGGTGCGCCTCGACCAGGTCGTCGACGTCGAGCGCGAGCGCGAGGCGCCGCCGGACGTCGTCGCCCACCGCCCCGCCCGGGCTCGCAGTGACCTCAGCTCCCGTCATCGCCGTCTCCCCTCATTCGTCCGAGCCTCATCGTCGACCTCACGCATCCGGCGCCAGCGCGCCCGTCAGCTCCTCGACCGCCCGCACGCGGTGGCGGTCGCACCATGTTTCCAGACCCTCGAGCACCCTGAGCACCGTTCGCGGGTCCGCGAACGTCGCGGTGCCGACCTGGACGGCGCGCGCGCCGGCCAGCAGCAGCTCGACCGCGCCCTCCGCGTCGGCCACCCCGCCGACGCCGACGATCGGCAGGTCCGGCAGCGCGGCGTGCACGTCGTGGACCGCGCGCACGGCGACCGGGTGGATCGCGGGCCCCGACAGACCGCCCC
Organism: uncultured Microthrixaceae bacterium; assembly: GCA_965651815.1. Lineage (GTDB taxonomy): Bacteria > Actinomycetota > Acidimicrobiia > Acidimicrobiales > Microtrichaceae > CBFGTJ01. The sequence goes on from CBFGTJ010000051.1 coordinate 2,645, forward strand.
CGCCACCGCCGAGCAGGGGCCGGCGGGCCTCGACGTCGATCACCATGCCCATCACGGTGTTGACGAGCGTGACCGCCTCGGCGCCGGCCTCCGCGGCGGCCGCGGCCACCTCCACCAGGCGGTCGGTGTTCGGGCTGAGCTTCGCCCAGCGGGGCAGGCCCGCCGCGGCGGCGGCGTCGAGGACCTCGGCGGTCGCCACCGGGTCGTGTGCGAACAGGTGGGCGCCGCCGTCGAGGTTGGGGCACGACAGGTTCACCTCGACCGCGACGACGCGGTCGGGCACGCCCGCGAGCGCCGCGGCGGCAGCCGCGTAGTCCTCGACGGTCCGGCCCCAGATGCTCGCGACGACCGTCGCTCCGGCCGCGAGCAGGCGCGGCAGCTCGTCGCGGCGCCACGCCTCCACCCCCGGTCCCTGCAGCCCGACGCTGTTGAGCATCCCCGCCGGCGTCTGGTGGACCCTGGGCGCGGGGTTGCCGGGCCAGGGCCGGGCCCCGAGGGACTTCACCACGACCGCGCCGAGGCGGGAGAGGTCGACGTAGGCGGCCAGCTCGTCGCCGTGGCCGGCCGTGCCCGACGCGGTCATGACCGGTGCCCGCAGGCGCACCGACCCGATCCGGGTCGACAGGTCGACCGTCCGGCTCATCCGGCGAGCACGCCCCGGTGGTAGGCCTGCAGGCTGCGCACCGACAGCGTCGTCCTCGACCACTCGGCGACGCCGTTCGCCGCGGCGAGCGCCGCGGCGGCGGTGGTCAGCAGGGGCACCCCGTGCGCGGCCGCGGCGTGGCGCAGGTGCGCCCCATCCGCACGGGGACCGCGACCCCGGGGGCTGTTGACGACCAGGTCGATCGACCCGTTGGAGATGAGGTCGACGCCATCCGCGCCGTCCTCCTCGATGGCGTCGCCACCGTCGGGCGAGGTGAGCTTCGCGACCCGCTGGGCGACGGGCACGCCACGCGCCTCGAGGTGCGCCGCGGTGCCCGCGGTCGCCACGATCGAGAACCCGAGCTCCGCGAACCGCGCCGCCGCCTTCGCGCCGACCTCCTTGTCGCGGTCCGCGAGCGAGAAGAACACGGTGCCGGAGGTCGGCAGGCGGTCCCCGGCGGCGAGCTGCGACTTCGCGAAGGCCATGCCGACGGTGGTGTCGATGCCCATGACCTCCCCGGTGGAGCGCATCTCCGGGCCGAGCACGGAGTCGACGTCGGGGAACCGGCTCCAGGGCATCACGGCCTCCTTGACCGCGACGTGCCCGTCCCCCAGCCGCGGGCCCAGCAGCCCCTCCGCGCGGAGCTCGGCGAGCGTCGCACCGCACATCACACGGGCGGCGATCTTCGCGAGCGGCACCCCGGTCGCCTTGGCGACGAACGGCACCGTGCGCGACGCCCGCGGGTTCGCCTCGATCACGAAGACCTGGCCGGCACCGCCGGGCGACTGCTGCACCGCGTACTGCACGTTGATGAGCCCCTGCACCCCGAGCTCCTCGGCGATGCGGCGCGTGTGCTGCTCGACGACCTCCAGGGTCGCGGCGTCGAGGCCGACGGGCGGGATGACGCAGGCCGAGTCGCCCGAGTGGACGCCGGCCTCCTCGACGTGCTGCATGATCCCGCCGATGAGCACCTCGCCGTCCGCGTCGCGGATGGCGTCGACGTCCAGCTCGACCGCGTCCTCGAGGAACCGGTCGATCAGCACCGGCCGTTCGGCCGACAGCCCACCCTCGCGGCCGAGCGACCCGCTGTGGGTGATCGCGTCCCAGGCGCGCCGCAGGTCGTCCTCGTCGTAGACGATCTCCATCGCCCGGCCACCGAGCACGTAGCTCGGCCGCACCAGCGCCGGGAACCCGATGCGGGCGGTCGTGGCGAGCGCCTCCTCCAGGCTGGTCGCGGTCGCGCCGGCGGGCTGTGGGATCCCCAGCCGGGAGCACAGTTCGGACCAGCGGTCGCGGTCCTCGGCCAGGTCGATGCTCTCCGGCGGCGTGCCGAGCACCAGCTCCGCGGGGATCGCCCCGGCGAGCTTGAGCGGCGTCTGGCCGCCGAGCGACACGATCACCCCCGCCAGCCGGCCCCCGCCCTGCTCCGCGGAGCGCCGCTCGGCGTCGATCACGTTGAGCACGCCCTCGACCGACAGCGGCTCGAAGTACAGCCGGTCGGAGGTGTCGTAGTCGGTCGAGACCGTCTCGGGGTTGCAGTTGACCATGACGGTCTCGTAGCCGGCGTCGGCGAGCGCGAACGCGGCGTGCACGCAGCAGTAGTCGAACTCGATGCCCTGGCCGATGCGGTTCGGGCCCGAGCCGAGGATCACGACCTTCTCCCTCGACGACGGCGCCACCTCGGTCGTGTCCTCGTAGGTGCCGTAGTGGTAGGGCGTCTCCGCGTCGAACTCCGCGCCGCAGGTGTCGACCGTCTTGTACGTGACCTCGACCCCCGCGGCGATCCGTGCGGCACGCACCTCCGACTCGTCCAGCCCCCAGAGGTGGGCGAGCTGCGCGTCGCCGAAGCCGAGCCGCTTCGCACGCCGCCAGGCGCGCCGGTCCATGGACTCCAGGGCGACCCGGCCGGCGCCGAGGCGCGCGAGCTCCTCGCGCTCCTCGACGATCAGCAGGATCTGGTCGAGGAACCACGGGTCGATGCCGGTGGCGTCCGCGACGGTCTCGATCGGCACGCCCCGCCGCAGCAGGGACTCGACCTCGAAGATCCGGTCCGGGGTGGCCACCGCCGCGCGCTCGAGCAGCGCCGCGGTCGGCACGTCGTCGAACGCGGCCTCGCCGGGGTCGCAGTTGAGGCCGGCGCGGCCCTGCTCCAGCGAGCGCATCGCCTTCTGGAGCGACTCTGGGAACGTGCGCCCGATCGCCATCACCTCGCCGACGGAGCGCATCTGGGTGCCCAGCCGTGGCTCGGCGCCGGGGAACTTCTCGAAGGCCCACCGCGGCACCTTGGTGACGACGTAGTCGATCGTCGGCTCGAAGCTGGCGGGCGTCTTCTTGGTGATGTCGTTGGGGATCTCGTCGAGCGTGTAGCCGACGGCGAGCTTCGCGGCGATCTTCGCGATCGGGAACCCGGTCGCCTTGGACGCGAGCGCCGAGGAGCGGCTCACCCGCGGGTTCATCTCGATGACCACCTGCTCCCCCGTCTCGGGGTGCACGGCGAACTGGACGTTGGAGCCGCCCGTCTCCACCCCGACCCGGCGGATGCAGGCGAAGGCGGCATCGCGCATCTGCTGGTACTCGAGGTCGGTGAGGGTCTGCGCCGGGGCGACGGTGATGGAGTCGCCGGTGTGGACCCCCATCGGGTCGACGTTCTCGATCGAGCAGATGATCACGCAGTTGTCGGCCCGGTCACGCATGACCTCGAGCTCGTACTCCTTCCAACCGGCGATCGACTTCTCGATCAGCACCTCGGTGATCGGGCTCGCCTCGAGGCCCCGGGCCACCATGTGCTCGAACTCGGCGCGGGTCGTGGCGATGCCGGTCCCCTTGCCGCCGAGGATGTAGGCGGGCCGGATGACCACGGGCAGGCCGATCGACGCGAGCACCTCGTCGGCCTCCTCCATCGAGTGCGCGATGCCCGACGAGGGCACCTCGAGGCCGATCTCGACCATCGCCTGCTTGAACAGGTCACGGTCCTCCGCGGTGCGGATGGCGTTGGCGTCCGCACCGATGAGCTCGACCCCGTACCGGTCGAGCACGCCCGACTCGACCAGCTCCATCGCGAGGTTCAGCGCCGTCTGGCCGCCGAGCGTGGGCAGCACGGCGTCGGGGCGTTCGACCTCGATGATGCGTTCGAGCACCTCCGCCACCAGCGGCTCGACGTAGGTGGCGTCCGCGAAGTCGGGGTCGGTCATGATCGTCGCCGGGTTCGAGTTGGCGAGGATCACGCGGTAGCCCTCTTCGCGCAGCACGCGGCAGGCCTGGGTGCCGGAGTAGTCGAACTCGCACGCCTGGCCGATCACGATCGGGCCGGAGCCGATCAGCAGGATCGACTCGAGGTCGTCGCGGCGGGGCATCAGTGGCTCCTTGGGGGGCGGGTCGGGGGGTGCTGTGCGACGCTGTGCCGGTGAGGTTCGGGTTCGAGCAACGCTGGGACGGCGCGGAGGTCGACGAGGTGGTCGAGGTCTACCTGGACCTCGACTTCTGGCACGGCCTGGACGCGCTGCGGTCGACCGCACCGCCGGAGGTGCTGGGCCTCGAGCGATCGGGCGGCACGGCGCTGGTGCGCCTGCGCTACTCGCTCGCGGTCGAGCTGCCGGCGGAAGCGGCACGCTTCATCGACACCCGCCGGGTCAGCTGGGTCGAGGAGTCGACCTGGGACCTGGCCAGCAACCGTGCCGAGGTGCGCTTCCTGCCCGACCAGGGCGGCGGGCTGCTGCGCGCCACGGCCTCGACCGCGGTGCTGGCACGCGACGGCGGCACGGTGCGTGAGGTGCGGGGCGACCTGCGGGTCCGGGTGCCGCTCGTGGGCGGCCGGGTCGAGCGGGCGATCGTCGAGGGCATCGGCGAGCACCTGGACGCGGAGGCCGAGGCGGTCGCCGAGCGCCTCGGTTGAGGGGCGGGTCACCTGGCCACCCCGCTCGCGGTGCGGTCGATCAGCGCGGCGAAGCGCTCGAACAGGTAGGCGCTGTCGCGGGGACCCGGCCCCGCCTCGGGGTGGTGCTGCACCCCGAACGCCGGCACCTCGGTCGAGGAGAAGCCCTCGACGGTGCCGTCGTTGAGGTTGACGTGGGTCACCTCGATCCCGCCGAGCCCCTCGACGTCGACGCAGTAGTTGTGGTTCTGGCTGGTGATCTCGATGCGACCGGTGGTGAGGTCGCGGACCGGGTGGTTGCCGCCGTGGTGGCCGAACGGCAGCTTGTAGGTCGACGCGCCGAGGGCGGCGCCGAGGATCTGGTGGCCGAGGCAGATCCCGAAGATCGGGACCTCACCGAGCAGCTCCCTGGTCGTCGCCTGCACGCCGTGGACCGCGGCGGGGTCACCCGGGCCGTTCGAGAGGAACAGGCCGTCGGGGGACATCGCGCGGATCTCGTCCGCGGTCGTGGTGGCGGGCACCACCTCGACGGTGCCGATCCTCGTGAGGTTCCGCAGGATCGTGCGCTTGATCCCCATGTCGACCGCCACGATGCGCCGCGTGGCGCCCTCGGTGGAGGCGACGGTGTAGGGCTCGGAGGTGGTGACCTGCACGACCAGGTCCCTGCCGTCGGTGCCGATCGCCCCGGCGGCGGCCTCGCGCAGCACGGACTCCGGCGCCGTGCCGAACGCGCCCGGCAACGACCCGTGGTCGCGGAGGTGGCGCGTGAGGCGGCGGGTGTCGATGCCCGCGATGCCGGGGATCCCGTGGCGGACGAGGTACGCGGCGAGGTCCCCCTCGGCCCGCCAGCTGCTGTGGCGGCGGGCGGGCTCCCGCACGACCACCCCGGCGCAGTGCGGCACGTGCGACTCGTCGTCCTCGGCGTTCACCCCGTAGTTGCCGATGTGGGGGTACGTGAAGGTGATCACCTGGCCCGCGTAGGACGGGTCGGAGATCACCTCCTGGTAGCCGGAGAGCACCGTGTTGAACACGAACTCACCGGTCGCGACGCCGCCGGGGGCCTCGGCGCCGAACGCCTCGCCCTCGAAGGTCGTCCCGTCGGCCAGCACGATCGCCGCGTCGGTGGTGCTCACCTCTGTGCCTCCCCGTCGGCCACGACCGACTCGCCGAACAGCAATGTGTGCCGTACCCGTCCACGGACCTCACGACCCACGTACGGCACGTTGCGGCTGCGGGACGCGCCGCCGCTGTCGTCGATCGTCCAGCGCTCCTGCGGGTCGATCACGCACAGGTTGGCGGTCGCGCCGGGTGCGATCGGGCCCCCGTGGTGGGTGAGCCCGGCGATCGCCGCGGGTTGCCAGGACATCCGTGCGATCACGTCCGCCTCGGTCATGCCGGTGCCGCCGTCGACCAGCTGGGTGAACGCCAGCGCCAGCGCGTACTCGAGCCCGAGCATCCCCGGGGGCGCCTGGTCGAAGGGGCGCTCCTTCTCCTCGGGCGGGTGCGGCGCGTGGTCGGTGGCGATCGCGTCGATCGTCCCGTCCGCGAGGCCCGCGGAGATCGCGGCGACGTCCTCGTCGGAGCGCAGCGGCGGGTGCACCTTGTAGGTCGCGTCGTAGGTCGCGCAGCAGGCGTCGGTGAGCGTGAAGTGGTGCGGTGCCGCCTCGGCGGTCACCCTGACCCCGCCCGCCTTCGCCGCGGCGACCATGGCGACGGAGCCCGCGGTCGACAGGTGCTGGAAGTGGACCCGTCCGCCGGTCAGCCGCGCGAGCGCGATGTCGCGCATGACCATGAGCTCCTCCGCCTCGCTCGGCTGCCCCGGCAGCCCCAGGCGGCTCGACCACTCCCCCTCGTGCATGCAGGTCCCCTCGGACAGCGAGCTCACCTCGCAGTGCTGGGCGAGGATGACGCCCAGGCCGCTGGCGTACTCGAGCGCACGCCGCATCAGGCGGTCGTCCTGCACCCCGGTGCCGTCATCGGTGAAGATCCGCACGCCCAGCTCGGCCATCTCGGCCATCGGGGCGAGCCGCTCGCCCTCCCGCCCCACGGTGATCGCACCGCTGGTGTGCACGTCGCAGGCGGCGCCGGCGCCGAGGGAGAGGACCTCGCGCACCACCGCCGCGCAGTCGATCGGCGGCGAGGTGTTGGGCATCGCCACCACCGCGGTGAACCCGCCGAGCGCCGCCGCACGGGCGCCGGTCTCGATCGTCTCGGCGTCCTCGCGGCCCGGCTGGCGCAGGTGGGTGTGCAGGTCGACCAGACCCGGCACCACCAGGCAGCCGCCGGCGTCGACGACCCGATGGCCGCGGGGCGCGTCGAGCCCGGTGCCGACCGCCTCGATGCGCCCTCCGTCGACGAGCACGTCGGCTTCGCGCTCGCCGTTCGCGTCCAGGACGCGCCCGCCCCGCACCAGGGTGACCCCGGGGGTGCTCATCGTGGTTCCTCCTCGACCTCCAGGGCCTCGGCGGCGCCTGCGGCGCGGCCGGGTCCGAGCAGCTTGAACAGCACGGCCATGCGCACCGCCACCCCGTTCGCGACCTGCTCGGTGATCACCGCGTTGGGGCGTTCGGCCACCTCGCTGGCCACCTCGACGCCCCGGTTCATCGGGCCCGGGTGCATGATCAGCGCGCCCGGCGGCAGCCGGTCGGCGCGCTCGGAGGTCAGCCCGTAGTTGGCCGTGTACTCACGCAACGACGGCACGAGCGCCTCGGTCATGCGCTCGCGCTGCATGCGCAGCAGGCAGCAGACGTCCAGCGTCGGCAGCACCTCGTCGAGGTCGTGGCTGACCGTGACCGGCCAGGCGTCGGCCACCGGCGGCAGCAGGGTCGGCGGCGCGACCAGCACGACCTCCGCGCCGAGCGCGGTGAAGATCTCGATGTCGGAGCGGGCGACCCGGGAGTGCTTGATGTCGCCGACCACCGCGACCCGGCGCCCCTCGAGCGAGCCGAGGTGCGACCGGGCGGTGTAGGCGTCGAGCAGCGCCTGGGTCGGGTGCTGGTGCCACCCGTCGCCCGCGTTGATGACCGCGGCGCGCGTCCAGCGCGCGATCTGGGCCGGCACGCCCGAGGAGCGGTGGCGCACGACGATCGCGTCGATGCCCATCGCCTCGATGGTCTCGACCGTGTCGCGCACCGACTCACCCTTGTTGACCGACGACGCCGACACGGCGAACGACATCGTGTCCGCGGAGAGCCGCTTGGCGGCCGTCTCGAAGCTGAGCCGGGTGCGCGTCGAGTCCTCGAAGAACAGGGACACGACCGTGCGGCCGCGCAGCGCCGGCACCTTCGGGATGGCGCGGCGCCCCACCTCGACGAACGTGTCGGTGAGGTCGAGCAGCTCCTCGATCTGCTCCAGGTCCAGGTCGGAGATGGCGAGGAGGTGGCGGCTCGGATCAGGACCACGCACCGCGGCGGGGTCGTGCACGGGGGCGGGCAGGCTCACGACTTCTGCAGCTCGCCCAGCTCGACGCCGGACATGCTCACGTCGACGAGCTCGTCGCGACGGGTCGGGAGGTTCTTGCCGACGAAGTCGGGTCGGATGGGCAGCTCCCGGTGGCCGCGGTCGATCATCACCGCGAGCTGCACGACCCGCGGGCGCCCGAAGTCGACGAGCGCGTCGAGCGCGGCGCGGATGGTCCTGCCGGTGAAGAGCACGTCGTCGACGAGCACGACGATCTTGCCGTCGAGGTCGACCGGGATGTCGGTGACCTCCTCGGGCAGGACGGGCCGGATGCCGATGTCGTCCCGGTACAGGGCGACGTCCAGGGTGCCGACCGGCACGCCCGGCTCGTCCTCGCCGACCTCCTCGATCTCCTCCAGGGTCGCGGCGAGCGCCTCGGCGAGCTGCACGCCGCCGGTCTGCAGGCCGATCACCACCAGGTTCTCGAGGCCGTGGTTGCGCTCGAGGACCTCGTGCGCCATCCGGCGGATCGCCCGGTGGATGTCGTCCGCGTCCATCACCCGGGAGTGGGCAATGAAAACGCCCCCGTAGGGGCGTGTCATGCGTCGCTCACGCTCTGCCATCGGCAGCCTTCCCGTCCGTAGGGGCCTCACGGGACCCCCTTCACGTACTGCTGCGCGACCCTAACAGACCCCTTCCCGGGAGCGAACCCGGGCCTCGCCGTGCCAACCGCGCCGCAATCTGGCTCCCATGTGCCCGTTTCGGGCACCTGGGGCCCAGATTCGAGCCTCAGCCGCTGAGCGCGAGCGCCAGGCGCACCTGGTCGGCGACCCAGTCGGGGCGAGCGCAGATCTGGCGCCACGTGAACCGCAGCACCCTCCACCCGGCGAGCACGAGCAGGTTCTGTCGAGCGCGGTCGTCCTCGAACGCGCTGCGCAGCCCGTGGTCGGTGAAGCCGTCGCTCTCGATGGCGAGCCGGTGGTCCGGGTAGCACAGGTCGATCCGGAAGCTCCGCCCACCGATCGACACGACGTGCTGGCGCACCGGCGGTTCGAGCCCGTGCCGACGCAGGATCTGGATGAGCAGCGTCTCGAGGTCGCTCTCGGCCGGCTCGAGGGCCGGGTCGAGCCGACGGAGGACGGCACGCACCGTGGCGATCCCGTTCCGGCCCGGCCGCGCCAGCTGGAGGAAGCGGACGACCAGCGGGTCGAGGTGGACCAACCGGCGGTGCCGTGCCCGCTCGATCACCGCTTCGAGCTCGTCCTCACCCAGGCGCGCGCCGAGGTCGATGCACGTCCTGATGGCCGTCGTGCAGCGGATCGAGTCGACCGATACGACGTCACGCGGTGCCAGGTCGTCGGTCCGGTGGAGGCGGATGCCGGCCGCCCGGTGCCCGATGCGGGATGGTCCGGTCAGCTCGGGTCGCGGCGGCGGGCCGTCGAGCAACCCGTGGAGCCAGGCGGCGCTCCGGTGCGAGGCGGGCACCCCCAGCGCGAGCGTCGCCGCGGCGAGCTCGACCGTGGGCGTCTCGACGATCCCCGACGGCGCGTACACGCCCGGCCGGAGCTGCGTCCACCGCCCGCTGCGCACCCTCGTCCGGATCTGCTTGTCGCTCAGTCCCGCGCGCCGCGCCGCCTCCCGCGAGATGAGCGAGTGGTGCTGCGCTGCCCACGCCGCCGCTCGTGCATCCGCATCCATCGGATGCGAACGGTGGCCGCTGCGCGCCGCCGCGTCAGCGGGGACGGTGACCCGGTCCGATCAGGACGCGGGTCCCCGCCGCAATCTGGCTCTCACCTGCCCGTTTCGGGCACCTGGGAGCCAGAAACCTAGGCGGGGCGCGGCTCGTCGGGGCGCAACCGGTCGGCCGCGGCGGACAGCACGCCGTTCACGAACCGCGGGGAGTCGTCGGTCCCGTACCGGGACGCGAGCTCGACCGCCTCCGACAGCACCGCCGCCCGGGGCACGTCGGGCCGGTGCGCCAGCTCGAAGCAGCCGACCCTCATGACCACGAGGTCGAGCTGCGGCATGCGCTCGAGCGTCCAGCCCTTCGCGAGCCCGGCGATGAGCTCGTCGAGCTCCTCGCGGTGGGCCGCCACGCCACGGACCAGGTCCGTCGTGTAGGGGTCGGGCGCGAGCACCTGGGCGGCCAGGACCTCGTCCACGGTCAGCCCCTTGATGCCGGCCTCGTAGAGCAGGTGGACCGCCCGCTCGCGGGCCTCGTGGCGCCCGCCCGCGACCGGCCGGACCGCGGGAGGACCGTCGTGCGTCGCGTCGTCCCCGGAGCCCGGGTCGGGCCGGGCACCGGAGCCGGTCATGCGCGCGAGATGAACTCGCCCGAGCGCGTGTCGACCTTGACCCGCTCCCCGGGGTTGATGAAGAGCGGCACCTGGAGGACGTGCCCCGTCTCGAGGGTGGCGGGCTTCTTGGCGCCCGAGACCCGGTCGCCCTGCACGCCGGGCTCGGTCTCGGCCACGGTGAGCTCGACCGAGGCGGGCAGGTCGACGCCGACGATCTCGTCGCCGTACATCAGGAGGTTCGCGGTCGAGCTGTCGACGAGGTAGTTCGCCGCGTCGCCGAGGGTCGCCGCGGGCACCTCGAGCTGCTCGTAGGTGCTGCTGTCCATGAAGACGTACGAGTCGCCGTCGCGGTACAGCAGCTGCATCTCGCGCTTGTCGATGATCGCCCGCTCCATGCGCTCCCCCGCCCGGAACGTGCGCTCGATCACCCCACCGTGGCGCACGTCCCGCAGCGTGGTCCGCACGAAGGCACCGCCCTTGCCGGGCTTGACGTGCTGGAACTCGCTGATCTGGTACAGGCCGTCGTCCAGCTCGATCGTCATGCCGTTCTTGAAGTCTGCGGTGGAGATCTGTGCCATGTCGGTCCGTTCTGTCGTCCGCCGTCCACGGGTCCTGGGCGTCGCGGGGACGGTGCGGGGCGCTCAGCGCAGGGAGGGTTCCTTGGGGGCCAGGGTGAGCCGGTCGCAACCGTCGTCGGTGACGAGGACCGTGTCCTCGATCCGGACGCCGCCGAGCTCGGGCAGGTAGACGCCGGGCTCGACGGTCACCACGTGGCCGGCGACGAGGGTAGCAGTGGAGCGCGCCGACACACGTGGCTCCTCGTGGATGTCGAGGCCGACCCCGTGGCCGGTGCCGTGGAGGAACGCGTCACCCAGCCCGGCCTCGCCGATCACGTCGCGGCACACCCGGTCGACCTCGGCCGCCTCCACCCCGGCGGCGACGGCCTCCACCCCGGCGGCCTGGGCGGCGAGCACGACCTCGAGCATGCGCTCGCGCTCCGCCCCGACGTCCCCGACCGCCACCGTGCGGGTCATGTCCGAGTGGTAGCCGTCGACGAGGGCGCCGAAGTCGATGACCACCAGGTCGCCCTCGCGGATCCGCCGCGGGCCGGGCCGGTGGTGCGGCTTCGCCCCGTTGGGCCCGGAGGCCACGATCGTCTCGAAGCTGACGTCCTCCGCCCCGAGCGCCCGCATGGCGTTGTCGAGCTCCAGGGCGAACTCCGCCTCGGTCGGGCCGTCGAGCAGGCGGTCGCGGACCTTCGCCAGCGCCGCGTCGGCGATCGCGCAGGCGGCGCGGATGCGCACGGCCTCACCCTCGTCCTTGACCAGGCGGAGCTCCTCGACGAGGCCGGAGGTCGGCACCAGCGTCCCGTCGCCGAACAGCTCGCCCTCCCAGCGGCGCTGCTGTGCCCAGGTGACCGAGCCGGACTCGAGGCCCAGGCGTTGCACGCCGGCGGCGCGCGCCGCGTCGGCGACGACCCCGTCGGGGTTCGCCGGGACGATCTCGATCCGTGCGGGGACCCCGGCGGCGTCGAGCTCCTCGGCGGCCTGGTCGCGGTAGCGGCCGTCGCTCACGAAGAGCAGGTCGTCGGGAGCGACCAGGACGATGCCGGCCGATCCGGTGAAGCCGGTGAGGTACCGGACGTTGGTCAGGTCGGTCACCACCAGCGCGTCGCAGCCGGCGCCCTCGAGCCGCTCGCGCAGGCGGTCCACCCGCGCGGCGAGGTCCATCGGCGGCAGGTCACCGGGTGGTGGTGCGGGGGTCACCCCTTCGGTCACGGCCATCGCGCCAGCCTAGGACCGCGGCACGCGCAGCCGGGCCTCGACCCCGCGGTGGTCGGAGCCGCTGTGGGGCAGCAGCTCGACGCCCTCCACCCCGATCCCGCGGCCGACGAGCACGTGGTCGAGCCGCATCAGCGGCGGCACCAACCAGCCCGACGGCCAGGTGCCGGCGACCCCTCCCCCGCCCGCGTCCTGCGCGTCGCGGAGCCGTCCCACCCGCAGCAGCCGCCGGAACGCCCGGTGCCCGGTGCTCGCGTTGAAGTCGCCCGCCATGATCGTGTGCGGCGACGCGTCGCGGGCGTCGTCGACCAGGACCCGGTAGTCGTGCTGCCAGCTCAGCAGCCCCCACCGGTCGCTCGGCGCGACCGGGTGGACCGCGTAGAGGTCGACGTCCACGCCCCCGACCGACAGCCGGACGCGCACCGCGGGCTCCGTCAGCGGCACCCGCACCACCTCCTCCATCGGCAACGCGCTCAGCACGGCGAGGCCCGCGCCGAACCCGCGGGCGTCACGCCACTGGTGCGGGTAGCGGGCCCTGACCTCGTCGCCCCAGCGGTCGTCCAGGATGCGCTCCGCCTCGGGGGTGAACTCGATCAGCACGAGCACGTCCGCCCGCCGCTCGAGCACGGCGGCGAGGCTCCTCCCGGGGTCCTCGTGCTGGTAGTAGAGGTTCTGCACGACGACGCCGAAGGGCGTGCCGGTCGTCGCACGCTCGGGCGCGACCGCACCTGCGAGCGCCGGCGCGGTCATCTCCAGCACCAACAGGACGGGCAGCGCCGCGCCGGCGAGCGACCACCAGGTCCACCGCGTGGGCCGGCGCCGGGCGACGAGCTGCAGCAGCACCCCCGCCATCGCCACCAGGCCCGCGAGGCCGGTGAGGGCGACGGAGACGGCCGCGATGCCCATCATCCGGAAGCCGAGCTCCTGGATGCCCGTGTAGCGGATCAGCGCCACCGAGAGGGTCGCCACCACCCCGGCGACGCTGAGCGCCCGGCCGGTCAGGAGGGCGGCGCGGCGCCGCCCGCTCACCGTCCGCTGCGCTGCCTGAGCAGCTCCGCGGCCGCGTCGACGGCCAGGCGGTACCCCGCACCGCCGAGCCCGCAGACCATGGCGTCCGCCACCGGGGTGACCACCGACGTGTGCCGCCAGCGCTCGCGGGACTGCGGGTTGGACAGGTGCAGCTCGACCACCGGCCCCTCGAACGCAGCGAGCGCGTCGTGCAGCGCCCACGAGTAGTGGGTGAACGCACCGGGGTTCACCACCAGCGCGTCGTGCCGGCCCCGCGCGGCGTGCACCGCGGCGACCATGCCGGACTCGGAGTCGCTCTGCACGTGCTCGAGCCCCAGGCCCAGCGCCGCGGCGGTCGTCCGCGCGAGCTCGACGTGGTCCTCCAGCGTCGCGGTGCCGTACACCTCGGGTTGGCGCTCGCCGAGCAGTCCGAGGTTCACCCCCGACAGGAGCAGCAGCGAGCCGGAGCCGCCGGCCTCGGCGCTCATCGCACCGCCGCGAGCGCCGCCCGCGCCTCGGCCGGATCGACCCCTGGCACGACCTCGACCCCGGCCGGCCCGTCGAGCACGAAGGTCAGCCCGTCGTCGAGCACCTTCTTGTCGCGCGCCATGAGCGTCATCAGGTCGTCGTCATCGAGGCCCTCCGGGAGGCGCGAGGGCAGCCCGTACTCGCCGACGACCCGCCGGTGCTCCGCCACCGCCGCGTCGTCGATGCGGCCGAGCCGCCGCGCGAGCGCGGCGGCGTACACCAGCCCGACGGCGACCGCCTCGCCGTGGCGCAGGTCGTGACCACCCGCGATCTCGATCGCGTGGCCGAGGGTGTGCCCGTAGTTCAGCAGCGCGCGTCGCCCCGACTCCCGCTCGTCCGAGGCGACGACCTCCGCCTTGATGCGCACGCAGGCCGCGACCTGCTCCTGCAGGTCGAGCTCGTCGAGCCGTCCTCCCCCGAGCCAGTGGTACTTCGCGAGCTCGCCGAGCCCGCAGCGCCACTCCCGATCGGGCAGCGTCGAGAGGGTGGAGGTGTCGCACACCACCGCCCGGGGCTGCCAGTACGCGCCCACGAGGTTCTTGCCCTGGGGCAGGTTGACCCCGGTCTTCCCGCCGATCGCGGCGTCGATCTGGGCGAGCAGCGTGGTGGCCACGTGCACGACCGGGAGCCCGCGGTGGTACACCGCCGCCGCGAAGCCGGCCACGTCGGTGACCAGGCCGCCGCCGAGGCCGACCACGCAGTCCGAGCGGGTGAGCCCCCACTCCGCGAAGTCCTCGCACAGGGACTGCAGGGTGGCGACGGTCTTGTGCTGCTCGCCGTCGCCGATCGTGAAGACGCGCTGCTCGCGGCCCGTGTCGACCTCGACCGGGACGGACTCCTGGGTGACGACCGCGACCCGCCGCGCGCGCTCGGGGACGTGGGCGGCGAGCTCGCCCAGCGCGCCGTCGCCGACGAGCACCGGGTACGAGCGGCCGCCGGACAGTGGCACCTCGACCGTGATCATGCGGCCACCATCATGCACGCGGCGGCAGCCGCCCCCGCGTCAACCGAGCCGTTCCGCCAGCTCGTCGACGAGGGTGCGGGGGTCGACGCCGTCCACGTCGACCACGAGGTCCGCGACCTCCGAGTAGAGCGCCTCGCGCTCGGTGGCCATGCGGTGGAGCGCGAACTCGGCGTCGCCGTCGAGCAGCGGCCGCGCCTCGGAGGTGTCCTGGAGGCGCTCCGCGAGGTGCGCCGGCGTGGCCCGCAGCCACACGACCTCGGCGTGGTCGCGCAGCAGGCGGCGGTTCTCCCGTTCGAGCACCACGCCGCCACCCGTCGCGATGACCGCGGGCGGACCGGCGAGCGCCTCGGCCAGCGCCTGGGACTCGAGCGCACGGAACCCGGTCTCACCCTCCTCGGCGAAGATCTCCGCGACCGTGCGCCCGGCCATCTCCTCGACCACCCGGTCGAGGTCGATGCTGAGGGCCCTCCCCGTCCTGGAGGCGAGGAGCGGGGCGAGGGTGGACTTCCCGGAGCCCGAGAGCCCGACCAGTGCGACGTGGCCGGGGTTCCTCACACCACTACGACGGAGGTGTCGTCGAGGAGCTGGCCGATCGCCGCGCGCAGCGCGAGCGTCGGGCAGTCCCGGGCCTCGAGCAGGATGGTGACGCCCTGGTCGCACTCGACCACGAGCGCGGAGGCGTCCCGGTGGATCTTCGCGTTCATCCGGAACCGGGCCTCGTCCGCGTTCTGCACCTCGATGGTCCGCACGACGTCCCACGAGAGGCGGAAGTGCAGGTCACCGGGTCCCGCGAGCTCCAGACCCGCCCGTCCGAGCGTGGCGGTGCAGCGCTTCCGCTTCTTGTGGTGACCGGGGTAGCCGCCGAGGTACACGACGTCCTCGAGCTCGAGCGTGCCGGGGCCGCTCGCCTCCGCCGGCGGGCCCTGCGGGGCGGCCACCGCCGCGCCGGGCACCACGGCAGCCTCGGGCGCCGGGGCAGCCTCGGGCGCCGGGGCAGCCTCGGGCGCCGGGGCAGCCTCGGGCGCCGGG
>CBFGTJ010000052.1:0-17537 GCA_965651815.1 uncultured Microthrixaceae bacterium
ACTGGATCGACGCCGGCACCCCCGCCGCGTACCTCCAGGCGCACCTCGACCTGCTGGACGGTCGCCGTGGCGAGTTCGCCGTCGCGATCGACCCCACCGCCCGCATCGACGCGGATGCCAAGGTCAGCCGATCGATGATCGGTCCCGGGGTCGTCGTCGCGGGCGGGACCACCGTCGTGGACTCGGTCGTCATGGCCGGTGCCCGCATCGACGCGGGCTGCCGCATCGAGCGCTCGATCATCGGGGCGCGGGCATCGATCGGCGCGGCGTGCGAGCTCGACGAGCTCACCGTCGTCGGGTTCGACGAGGACGTCCCTGCCGGAACCACCGCGAGCGGCGGTAGCCTGCCCCCACCGGAATCCTGGTGACGCGGCCCGCCCGGGCAGGCGGCCGAGCAGAGCGGGAGTGGAGGCAATGAGAGCACTGGTGACCGGCGGAGCCGGCTTCATCGGTTCCACGCTGGTGGATCGCCTGCTGGCGGAGGGACACGCGGTCGAGGTGGTCGACGACCTCTCCTCGGGCCGCCTGGCCAACCTCGCGGACGCCCGGGCCGACCTGGACCACGACTTCTCGTTCCACCAGATCGACATCTGCGACCCGAACGTCGTCGAGCTCATCGAGCGCAGCCGCCCCGAGGTGGTGTTCCACCTCGCCGCCCAGATCGACGTGCGCGTGTCGGTGGAGGACCCCGTGCGTGACGCCCGCATCAACGTGCTGGGCTCGCTCAACGTGCTCGAGGGCGCGCGCCGCGCCGGCACCCGCAAGGTGGTCTTCGCGTCCTCCGGCGGCACGATCTACGGGGAGGTCGACCCCGAGGACCTGCCCGTGGGCGAGGGGCACCCGCAGCACCCCGTGTCGCCCTACGGGGTGTCCAAGAAGGTCGTGAGCGACTACCTGCACGCGTACCGCGAGCTGCACCAGCTGGAGTTCACGTCGCTCGCGCTGGCGAACGTGTACGGGCCCCGGCAGGACCCGCACGGCGAGGCGGGCGTCGTCGCGATCTTCGCCGGCCGGCTGCTCTCCGGTGAGCCCTGCACGATCTACGGCGACGGCGAGCAGACCCGCGACTACGTCTACGTCGACGACGTCGCGGACGCCTTCGTCCGTGCCGCGGAGCGGGGGAGCGGGCTGCTGTGCAACATCGGCACCGGCATCGAGACCTCGGTCAACGAGCTCTACCGGGCGATGGCCGAGAACGCGGGGGTCGACACCCCTCCGCAGTACGCACCGGCGCGGCCGGGTGAGCTGGCCCGATCGGCGCTCGACGCCGGGCGTGCCGGGCTGCACCTCGGGTGGCGGCCGTTCACCTCCCTCAAGGAGGGCACCGCGGCGACCCTCGAGTGGTTCCGGTCCACGCAGGGCTGATCCGTGGGGCGCTTCAGGGGGGTGGCGGCACTCGTCAGCGGGGCCGCGTCGGGGATCGGTCGTGCCACCGCGGTGCGCCTCGCGTCCGAGGGCGCCGACCTGGTGGTCACCGACGTCGACGGCGAGGGGCTCGCCGCGACCGTCGAGCTGTGCGCCGAGGCGAACGGGGGTGGCCAACGGGTGCTGCCGCGCGTCGCGGACGTGTCCGACGAGGCGGCGGTGCGCGACCTCGTCGCGGCGGCCGCGGGTGAGCTCGGCCGGCTCGACGTGCTCTGCAACGTCGCCGGCATCCTCGCCTTCGAGGACTTCCGGCACACCACCCTCGAGCAGTGGGAGCGGATCCTCTCGGTCAACCTCACGGGCACCTTCCTGATGTGCCGGGAGGCGCTGCCGCACCTGCTCGAGGCCGGCGGCAACATCGTGAACGTCGCGTCGACCGCGGCCCTCGCCGGGCACCCGTGGACCGCCCCCTACTCGGCGTCCAAGGGCGGCATCGTCGCGCTCACGCTGACCCTGGCGGTGGAGTTCGGCAAGCAGGGCGTGCGCGCGAACGCGGTCGCCCCCGGGTCGATCGAGACCCCGATCCAGGAGGCGTTCCGGCTCCCCGAAGGGGCGGACGCCAAGTTGCTGCACCGGATCATGGCGCTCGACCGCCCGCGCGGTCCCGAGACCGTCGCCGGGGCGATCGCGTTCCTCGCCTCCTCCGACGGCGCCCACGTCAACGGCGAGGTGATCCGGGTCGACGGCGGCACCCTCGCCTGAGACGGACGACCATCGACACGATCCGGCCGCGTGGGTAGATTTACCCAAGAGGTTGGGTGATCCGCTGGCGTGCTGGGTGCCGGCGTCGGACAGGTCCTGCGCATGCGTGCGTGCGCGGCTGCGTTCGGCAGTCCCCTGACCCGTCATGGAACCGTAACTGCTGTAACGTGTTCGTCATCTGGCCGGCTCGTCCTGGGCCGGTGTCCCCCACCCCACACCGCGAAGGGGAACGCCATGCATCGTCACCGGACCGGGACCTCGCGTCGGCAGAAGGGCCTGTTCGCTGCCTGCGTCGTCGCCGTCGTCGCCGTCGTGGCGGCGTGCTCGCCGCCTCCCGACCTGGAGAGCCGACTGGAGGAGCGCCGGGGGGAGATCGAGCGCGAGGTGCGCGTCGAGCTCGAGCGCATCCAGCGCGAGGCGACCCGTGCCTGGCACCGGTGGCTGGAGCGTCGCCAGATGAGGGGTGGCACCGACGCGCCGCCCAGGCCAGGCGGCGAGCAGCCCGCACCGCCGCCGTCGACGACCACGACGACGGTCCCGCCCGCGCCGGAGCCGGCACCCGCGCCGCCCCCGGCGAGCGCGGGCAGCCGGCAGCCGCTCGGTCCGGGGGGCAACTGGACGCTGAGGTTCGCGGACGAGTTCGACGGGTCGAGCCTGGACCTGTCGAAGTGGCGCCCGAACTGGCTGGGTGGCAGCGACTCGGAGCGCACGCCGCCGGTGAACACCGCGGAGCTGTCCTGCTACGACCCCGCCCAGGTGCGCGTGTCGGGCGGCATGCTGCACCTCACCGCCGAGCGGCTCTCGTCGCCGCGGCAGGGCTGCGTGCTGCGAAACGGGCGCCAGGCCGAGTACGCGTCCGGGCTGGTGCAGACCAACTCCGACTACCGGTTCACCTACGGCTTCGTCGAGGCCCGCATGTTCCTGCCGGGTCCGGCGAACCGCCCCGAGAACTGGCCGGCGTTCTGGACCAACGGCCAGTCGTGGCCCCGTGACGGCGAGATCGACGTGATGGAGGTCCTGGGCGGCGAGCCGCGCTGGCACTTCCACCACTCCGGCGGCAGCCAGGGCTCGCGGTTCGACCTGGTCACGCCCAAGGCGGGCTGGCACACCTTCGGTGCGCTGTGGGAGCCGGGCCGGATCACCTTCTACTACGACGGGCGCGAGGTGGGCTCCACGACGCAGGGCGTCACGAGCAGCCCGCACTACATCATCCTCAACCACGCCCTGTCGTCGTCGATCTCCGGGCCGGTCGTGACCCCGTCCACACTCAGGGTCGACTACGTGCGCCACTGGCAGCGGTGACCACACGCGTTTCCTGAAAGGCGCTCAAGTTCCGCGGGCGGAGTTGCCGATGCAACGACCGTGCGGAACACAGCATCGCTCCACCTGACCCGGACGATTCGCAGGATGGGGGTGGTGGCCGCCGGGCTCGCGGTCCTCGCCTCCTGCGTGCCGGCACCCGACACGCCGGCGCCGAGCGCCCCGCCGACCACGGCCGCCGCGCGGCGCCACTCGCGGCCGCCGCGGCGACCGTCGCCGACGACCACCACGACCGTGGTGCCGACGACGACGGTCAAGCCCACCACGACCACGCCGCCCACCACGACCACGCCGCCCACCACGGTGCCGCGTGCCACGGGCGACCCGATGCCCGTCGGCCCCGCCGGCGAGGCAGGCGGGTGGAAGCTGAAGTTCGCGGACGAGTTCGACGGGTCGAGCCTCGACCTGTCGAAGTGGCGCCCGAACTGGCTGGGTGGCAGCGACTCGGAGCGCACGCCGCCGGTGAACACCGCGGAGCTGTCCTGCTACGACCCCGCCCAGGTGCGCGTGTCGGGCGGCATGCTGCACCTCACCGCCGAGCGGCTCTCGTCGCCGCGGCAGGGCTGCGTGCTGCGAAACGGGCGCCAGGCCGAGTACGCGTCCGGGCTGGTGCAGACCAACTCCGACTACCGGTTCACCTACGGCTTCGTCGAGGCCCGCATGTTCCTGCCGGGTCCGGCGAACCGCCCCGAGAACTGGCCGGCGTTCTGGACCAACGGCCAGTCGTGGCCCCGTGACGGCGAGATCGACGTGATGGAGGTCCTGGGCGGCGAGCCGCGCTGGCACTTCCACCACTCCGGCGGCAGCCAGGGCTCGCGGTTCGACCTGGTCACGCCCAAGGCGGGCTGGCACACCTTCGGCGCCGAGTGGCGCCCGGGGCGCATCGACTACTACTACGACGGCCGCCACGTCGGCTCGGTGACCCAGGGCGTCACCGACAGCCCGCACTACATCATCCTCAACCACGGGCTGTCGTCGTCGATCTCCGGGCCGGTCGTGACCCCGTCCACCCTCAAGGTCGACTACGTGCGCCACTGGCAGCGCTGAGGAGCAGCGCCGGTCAGCGGAACAGGTCCTCCGCGGGGGAGCGCACCACGTCGGTGAGCACCCCCGACCGGCCCGGGTCCGGCTCGAAGACCGACGCGTCCAGGCCACGGACCACCGCCACGGGGACCCCGCTGGCCTTGCCCATCACCAGGTCGGCCGCCGCGGCGATCTCGTCCACCACCGCCACCTCGGTGACCTGCAGCTCCCGGCCGTAGGCGTCCTGCGTGCCCCGCAGGTCGACCACCGGGCGCAAGCCGGCCGAGCCGATCGCCACGTCGGTGACGCCGCGACGCCACGGCCGCCCGAACGTGTCGGACACGATCACGCCCACCCGCAGCCCCGTCCGGCCGAGGATGCCGTCGCGGATGCGGCGGGCCGAGCGGTCCGGGTCCTCGGGCAGCAGCGCCGCCCAGCCCTCCTCGACGTTCGACAGGTCGATGCCCGCGTTGGCGCACACGAACCCGTGCCGGGTCTCGCTGATGACCAGGTCGCCGCGCCGGCGCAGGATGCGCCTCGACTCGCGCTCGACCAGCGGCTTGTGGCTCAGCGGGTCGGACGGGTCGACCCGCTCCATCGCCCCCTCCGCCTTCGAGACCACCTTCTGGGTGACCACGACCACGTCGCGCTCGCGCAGCTCGACCGCCTCGCACACCATGGCGGCGAGGTCGGCGGCGCGGGTCACCTCGGGCAGGCCCTCGACGGGGATGAGCTCGATCGTGCCCACCCTCACGCCCCGATGCAGGTCCGGGCGAGCGACGCCGCGACGTCGGCATCCGACATCACGGTGTCGGTGACGACGCAGCGGACCCCTTCCGCCTCGACCGCGTCGCGCAGGTGCTCGTCGGCGCGGTCGATCACCAGGGTCGCGGCGAGCCCGGCGTACCAGCGGGCGATGCCCACCACGGACGCCTCGTGGCCCAGCTCGCGCAGCAGCCGTGCGGCGGGCCCCTTGAGCGCCTCGCCGCCGACGATCGGGCTCACCGCCACCGTGCGCTCACGGACGGACGCGAGCGCGTCGCGCACGCCCGGGACCGCGAGCACCGGGTCGATCGACACCACGGGGTTCGACGGGGCGATGCAGACCACGTCCGCGGCGCCGATCGCCTCCAGCACGCCCGGCGCGGGGGTCGCGGTCCCGGCGCCCTCCACGCGGACCGCCGCGACCTCGACCTCGTGGCGCTCCCGCACGAAGTATTCCTGGAAGGCGAGGTCCCGTCCGTCCACGGTGGTGACCCGGGTGCGCAGCTCGTCGTCGGTCACGGGCAGCAGCCGCAGCCCGAGCCCCCAGGCGCGCGCGATCTCGGCGGTCACCTGCGAGAGGGTCGCACCGGCCCGCCGGCGCGAGGTCCGGTACAGGTGCGTGCCGAGGTCGCGATCACCGAGCGAGAACCAGCCCGCCGCGTCACCGCCGACGGGGTCGTGGGCGGACACGTCGTTCGCCGACGCGTAGCGGCGCAGCTGCTCCATCGCCTGCCTCGTCTGACCGGCGAGCCCCCAGCCGCGCTCCGGGTCGATCTCACCCGCGAGCGTGTAGGTGATCGTGTCGAGGTCGGGGCTCACCTCCAGCCCGTGCAGCACCGTGTCGTCGCCGACGTTCACCACCGCGGTGACCGCCTCCGCCGGCACGACGCCGAGCACGCCGCGCAGGAAGCGCGCCGCTCCGACACCGCCCGCCAGCACGGTGACCCTGCGGTCCGCGGGGTGGTCCACGGAGGTGACCCGGTGCCCGGTCAGCTGATCGAGTCGAGCTTGCCCTGGAGCAGGGCGAGGTCGGCGTCGACCATCATCGTGACGAGGTCCTGGAAGTCGACGCTCGGCTCCCAGCCGAGCACCTTGCGGGCCTTCTCGGGCGACCCGACCAGGAGGTCGACCTCGGCGGGGCGGTAGAACGCCTCGTCGATGACGACGTGGTCCTCGTAGTTGAGGCCGACGTGGCCGAAGGCCACCTCGCAGAACTCCCGGACCGAGCGCGTCGTGCCGGTCGCGACGACGTAGTCGTCGGGGGTGTCCTGCTGCAGCATCAGCCACATCGCCCGCACGTAGTCGCCGGCGAAGCCCCAGTCGCGCTTCGCGTCCAGGTTGCCGAGGCGCAGCTCCTTCTCCAGCCCGAGCTTGATCTTCGCGACCCCGTTGGAGATCTTGCGGGTCACGAACTCGAGGCCCCGCCGCGGCGACTCGTGGTTGAACAGGATGCCGCTGGAGGCGTGGAGGTCGTAGGACTCCCGGTAGTTCACCGTGATCCAGTGGCCGTAGACCTTCGCGACCCCGTACGGGGAGCGCGGGTAGAAGGGGGTCGTCTCCTTCTGGGGCACCTCGACGACCTTGCCGAACATCTCCGACGACGACGCCTGGTAGAAGCGGATGTCGGGGTCCGCGATGCGGATCGCGTCGAGCAGCCGCGTGACGCCGAGCGCGGTCACGTCGCCGGTCAGCACGGGCTGGGAGAAGCTCGTCTGCACGAAGCTCTGGGCGGCGAGGTTGTACACCTCGGTCGGCCGGTACGTGCGGAGCAGGTCGATGAGGCTCGCCTGGTCGAGCAGGTCACCGGGCACGGTCGCGATGCGGTCCTGCAGGTGGGCGATCCGCTCGAAGGTCACCGTCGAGGACCGGCGGACCATGCCGATGACCTCGTACCCCTCGTCGAGCAGCAGCTCCGCGAGGTAGGAGCCGTCCTGGCCGGTGATGCCGGTGATGAGCGCGCGCTTGGTCATGGCTTGGTTCTACGCTGTGCGGCGGCCCGAGTCTGCCAACTGGGTTGTCGGGCCGATCGACCCCACCCCTGCCACGTGACCCACTCGAGCGACCTCCCTGCACCCGCGCACCTCGGCGCCCGCATCGCGGCGCTGCGCGTCGCGTCGGGCCACACCCAGCAGGAGCTGGCGGCCCGGGTGGCGATCTCCCGGGTGGCGCTGTCGAACCTCGAGTCGGGCAGGAGCGTGCCGGGGGAGCGGACCGTCACCCTCCTGGCGGGCGTGTTCGGGATGGAGCCCCACGAACTGGTCGAGGGCACCAACTACCCCGTGGCGAAGGCGGACCGCCTGCCGCTCGTCGCCGCCCGCCACACCGAGGTCGAGCTCCAGCTGCGCCTGCTCGACCGGGACCTGCGCTGGCTGGAGTCCGCCCCGGCCGACGTCGCGCGCCGCGTCGTGGAGGACTGGCGGCGCGACCTCCGCCGGCTGCGCGAGTCCACGCTCGACCCGCGGCAGCGCTCGATGCTCGACGAGGCGCTCGAGCGGCTCTGAGCCCTCAGGTCAGTCCAGCTCGGCGGCGACCTGGCGGCGACGGTCGTCCAGCAGGTCCCGAAGGGTCTGCTCGAGCGGGATCTCCGGCTCCCACCCCGTGTCGCGGCGCAGCTTCGACGAGTCACCGAGCAGCACCGGGATGTCGACCGGGCGCTGCAGCGCCGGGTCGGGCTCGAGGCGCATCGGCGTCTTCGCCATCGCGATGAACTGGTCGGCCAGCTCCTGCACGGCGATCGCCTTGCCGGAGCACACGTTGTAGACCTCGCCCGGGGTGCCTCGCTCGACGAGCAGGCGGTAGGCGCGCACGACGTCGCGCACGTCGGTGAAGTCCCGCTTCGGGCTCAGGTTGCCGACCTGGACGACCTCCTCGCCCGTCAGCTCGTTGCGGGCGACCCGCCCCGCGAGGGCGGGGGCCACGAACCGGTCGGTCTGGCCGGGGCCGAGGTGGTTGAACGGTCGCGCCCGGATCACCTGCTGGTCGTGTCCCAGGAACGCCTGCAGCGCCACGTGGTCCGCCGCGCACTTCGACGCCGCGTACGGCGACACCGGTCGCAGCGGCTGCTCCTCGGTGATCGGGAGGTCCTCGGCGGTGACCTTGCCGTACACGTCGGCCGAGCCGACCGTGAGCACCCGCTCGCACCCGGCCTCCCGCGCGGCCCACAGCACGTTCAGGGTGCCCTCCGCGTTCGCCCGGAACGTCGCCTGCGGGTTGCTCCACGAGCCGCCCACGTCGCTCGCACCGGCGAGGTGGTACACGACCTCCGGCCGGAACCTGCGGAACCGGTCGAGCAGCGCCGGCGCGTCGAGGATGTCGCAGCCGTCGATGGTCCGGTCGGTGGTGGTGACCTCGTCGCCCGCGGCGTCGAGGTGCCGCGCCAGGTGCCGGCCGACGAAGCCTCCGCCTCCCGTGATCAGCGCCCTCATGGGTGTGCCCGCCGGGCCGCCGAGATGTCCATCGGCGCTCACTCTAGAGGCGCGGGGGACGTGACCACACCCACAGGGCGGTGCTCACGGGGCCGCGGACCCGTCGAGGTACGATCGGCCGTTCCCCGACCCCGAAGACCCTCGCCGACGCGACCGTCCCAGCGACCTAGGAGTGGGTCATCCCGCCCCGACCCGTGGACCACGACCCGAACGAGCCCCGCCCCTCCCGGCCAGGTGCCGTCACCGCCCACGAACCGGGCGGCACGACCCCGGCCACCCCGGGTCAGGGACCCGACCGGGTGGACCCCGTCGACGAGGTCGACGAGGACGAGCTCGACGCCCGGTGGGGGTTCGCCCCGTCCGAGCCGCTCGTCGGCCACGGCGCACCGCCCGTCGTCGCGGTGGTGGTGACCCGCGACCCCGGCGAGTGGTTCGAGGACGCGCTCCGGTCGCTCGGAGAGCAGGACTACGGCGACCTGTCGGTCCTCGTCATCGACAACGGGTCCGAGGTCGACCCGACGCCCCGCATCGCGGAGGTGCTGCCCACCGCGTACGTGAAGCGCCTCGGCGAGGACCGTGGCTTCTCCGCGGCGGCGAACGAGTCGCTCACCGCGGTCGAGGGCTCGGCGTTCCACCTGGTCCTCCACGACGACGTGCGGCTCGACCCCGACGCGGTCACCCAGCTCGTGAGCGAGGCGTTCCGTGCGAACGCCGGCATCGTCGGACCGAAGCTCGTCGACTGGGACGACCGCGGCCGGCTCGTCTCGGCGGGCTACTCGGTCGACACGTACGGACATGCCACCGAGGTCGTCGAGCCGGGCGAGCTCGACCAGTCCCAGCACGACACCCCCCGCGAGGTGTTCGCGCTGTCCGACGCCTGCCTGCTCGTGCGCTCGGACCTGTTCCGCACCCTCGGAGGCTTCTCGGAGGACCTGCCCTACTTCGGCGAGGACGTCGACCTGTGCTGGCGGGCGCACGTCGCCGGCGCCACCGTCAGGTTCTGCCCGGCCGCCGTCGCCGCACACCGCAACCGCTTCGGCGAGCGGCGCGCGGTGGAGGACCGCGAGCGGCTCGAGCTGCGGCACGAGGCACGCAGCACCTTCACGAACTACGAGCCGTTCCGGGTGCTCCGGCTCCTCCCGGCGGTCGTCGTGCTCTCGCTGGTCGACCTCGTCGGCTCCCTCGTGATGGGCCGGTTCCGGCGCGCCGGCGACATCGTCGCCTCGTGGGCCTGGAACCTGGTCAAGCTGCCGTCGCTGTTCCGTGCGCGGTCCCGGGTCAAGCGGATCCGGCGCGCGCACGACGCCGACTACGTCCACCTGATGCGCCAGGGCAGCGCCCGGCTCGTGTCGCTCGTGCGGCCCGAGGACGGCGAGAACCGGCTCCAGTCCGCCGCCGAGGCGGGGCGCGGCTACTTGCGGGAGCTGACCAGCGGCTCCCAGCGCGACGGGGTCTGGTTCGCGCTCGTCGCGACGTTCCTCGCGCTGGTCGGCGTGCGCGACCTGATCTCCGGGCCGCTGCCGGTGATCCGGGAGCTGTTCGACCCCGGCGACGGGCCCGGCCGGCTGCTGTCGGAGTGGTGGACCGGCTGGCGCGCGGCCGGCCTCGGGGAGTCGTCCCTGCCGCCCGCCGTCGTGCCGGGGCTCGGGCTCGCGGGCGCGGTGCTCGGGGGCTCGGTCGGCCTCGCCCGGCGGCTGCTCGTGCTGGGGCCGCTGGCGGTGGGGGCGCTGGGTGCCTGGAAGCTGTTCCTGCGGGCCGGGTCCACCCGTGTGCGCGGCGCGGCCCTCGTCGTGTACGCGCTCAACCCGGTCGTGCTGAACGCCGTCGCGGAGGGCCGCCTCGGCGCCATCGTCACCTACGGCGCGGCGCCGTGGGTGCTGCGCCGGACGGCACGGGCCGCGGGCGTCGAGCCCTTCGCCGACCCGCTCGAGCCGCGACCCCGGCCGCTGCGCGCGGCCGCCGGCACCGGCCTCCTGCTCTTCGCCGTCGCCTCGGTCACCCCGCTCGGCGCCGGCCTGCTCGTCGCGGCGCTGGCCGTGCTCGCGCTCGCTCCTGCCATCGCGGGTGACCGCCCCGGCGCGGTGCGCATGCTCGGCTCGGCGGCGCTCGCCGCGGTGTGCGCGGCCGTGCCGTCGCTGCCCTGGCTGGTGGCCGCGGTGGGGTCCGGGGAGCTGTCGGCCCTCACGGGGCTCTGGCGGGGCGCGGGCGCCCAGCCCTCCGCCGCGCAGCTCGTCACCGGCGACATCGGTCCCGTCTCGGTCGGCGCGTTCGGTTGGGGGGTCGTCGTCGCCGCCGCCTACTCGCTGATCGCCGGCAGGGCCTGGCGGGCCGGGTGGGCGTACGCCGCGTGGGCCCTCGCCCTCCTCACCTGGGCGGCCACGACCGCGCTCGCCCAGACGGACCTGCTCGCCGGCGCCGGCGCCGAGCTGGTGCTCGTCCCGGCCGTGCTGGCCATGGCCGTCGCCACCGCCATGGGCGCCGCCGCGTTCGACCACGACGTCGTCGGCTCGGACTTCGGCGCGCCCCAGCTGCTCTCCGGCGTCGCGATCCTGGCGCTCGTGGTGTCGCTGGTGCCGATCGGGGTCGCCGCGGCGGAGGGGCGGTGGTACCAGCCCGAGGGCGACTTCCGCAGGGTCCTGCGCGTCGTCGGCGAGGGCGAGGGCTACCGCACCGTGTGGCTGGGCGACCCGGACCTGCTCCCGCTCGCCGGCCGACCCCTCGAGGGCATCGACGGCCTCGCGGTCGCCGTCAGCAACGGCCTCGACCCGACCGTCACGGAGCGCTACCTCCTCGGGGACGGCGAGGGCTCACGCCGCCTGCGCTCGTCGGTGGAGGCGGCGCTGCGGGGCGAGACGACCCGGCTGGGACGCCTCCTCGCCCCGATGGGGGTGCGCTACGTCATCGCGGTCGACCGTCCCGCACCCGAGCCGTTCGCCCGGAGCGAGACGCCGCTGCCCGACGGCACGGTGGGGGCGCTGCGCGAGCAGCTCGACCTCTCCTCGATCGAGCTCAACCCGGGGCTGTCGCTGTTCGAGGTGGCCGGGACGTGGCCGCTGCGCGGCGACCTCGGCCAGGTCGAGCTGCCCGCGGACGACGAGGATCCCGCCCAGCTCGTCCAGTCGCCGACCGAGGCGCCCGAGCCGCTCCTCGACGCAGCCGCAGGCGTGCGCACCCGGGTCGCCGGCCGCGTGCCCGGTGGGGCGCCGGTCTTCCACGGGGTCGAGCACGACGAGAGCTGGACGCTCACCGTGGACGGCGAGCGGGTGGGCCCGTCGCCGCTGTTCGGCTGGGCGCAGCGCTACGACGTCGACGAGGGTGGGCGTGCCGAGCTCCGCTGGCGCACGCCGGTGTCGACCAGGGCGCTCCAGGCGGTGCAGGTGCTCGGGCTCGTCGCCCTCGTGCTGCTCAGCCGGCGTCGCCGGGCGGCGACCCACGTGCGGCGCCGTCGCCGCAGGGCCGCCGAGGCCCCGGTGGTCGTGGTCGGTGGCGAGGACGGCACCGTGCCGGAGGCCACCCGGGCGACGGTCGCCGGCGCGCCGGCACCCGGCGAGGGAGGGGGAGCGCCGTGAAGCCGGCCCGGCTGATCCCGATCACGGTGGTCGCGGTCCTCATCGCCGCGCTCACCTCGTGGTGGCAGGGGAGCGGCCCCGCGCCCGCCGAGGGGCTCGTGGCGCCGCCGCTCGCGACCTCCGGTGGGCCGGACGTGCTCTCCTCGACGTGGTTCTGCGCGGCCGGGGGCGCCGACACGCCCTCGCCGCCGCGCCACGCGCTGTTGCTGTCGAACCCCTCGGGCGACGTCGTCGAGGTGTCGCTGACGGCGTACGACGAGGAGGGGGTCGTGGGCCGCGAGGCGGTCGAGGTCGAGGCCGAGCGCGTCGAGCGCGTCGAGGTGGGGCGGCTCTTCGAGCGCGACGACCTGTCGGTGATGGTCGAGAGCGCGTCCGGCGAGCTGGTCGTCGAGCACCGCCTGATCACCGACGGCGCGGTCGACCAGGTGCCGTGCGCCACGTCGTCGTCCAGGGAGTGGTACTTCCCGTCGCAGACCACCTCGCAGGTCGTCGAGGACGACGGCACCATCAGCGCGACGTCCGCGGCGAGGCTCGTGCTGTTCAACCCGTTCTCCCAGGACGCCGGGGTGGACATCACCGCCGCGGTCGAGGACGGCCTCCGCGCGCCGAGCGCGTGGGCGGGGGTCGTCGTGCCCGCGGGGACGGTGCGGGTCATCGACCTGGGCGAGCACATCCAGCGCAGGGAGCAGGCGTCGCTGACCGTCGAGCTGCGCAACGGGCGCGTCGTGGCCGAGACCGTGCAGGTGCTGCTCGACGTCGGCGAGGGCGACTCCCGCAGCGCTGCCGGGCTGCGGCTCCAGGCCGGCGTGCCGGCACCGGCGGCGCGCTGGGCCTTCGCGCTCGGGTTCACCGGCGAGGGCGTGGAGGAGCGCTTCGTGGTCCACAACCCGTCGGACGAGCCGGCGGAGGTGGTCGTCCAGGTGACGCCGGTCGGCGGCGCGGAGCTGCCGCCCGAGCCGTTCGAGCTCGAGGTCCCCGGCCGGCGGTTCAGCGTCATCGACCTCTCCGAGGAGGGCAGGGTTCCCGGCTACGGCCACCACTCCATCCAGGTCGAGAGCCTGGACGGCACCCCGGTGGTCGTCGGGCGGGTCACGCGGATCACCGGTGGACCGGGTGACGCCGACGAGGTCCCGGACCCGGCGCCCGAGCCGCGCCCCGACGTGGAGGCGGGTGCGGCGATCGGCACCGGCTCGCCGGTGGTCGCGACCCGGTGGATCGTGCCCGACCTCGTCCTGCGCGACCAGCGCGACCCCGCGATCGTCATCCACAACCCCGGCGGCGGGATCGTCACCGTGTCCGCGGAGGCGTTCGGCGGGGAGGACGGTGGCACCACGCGGGTGCTCGACCAGGTCGAGGTCGCCGCGGGCGACGGGCTCGTGGTGCGACTCGCCGACCTGGAGCTCGGCACCGGTGACGTCGGCGTCGTGCTGACCGCCACCTCCCCCGTGCTGGTGGAGCGGATCGTGACCTTCCCGACCCGGGGCGACCTCGCGATGGGCGTGGCGGTGCCGGTGCGCCCGTCGGGCGGGGGCGAGCTGACCCCGATCGCGGAGCTCTAGTGGACCGCGTCGCCCTCGCGCTCGCCCTGGCGGTGGTCGTGGTCGCCGTGGCCGTCGTGCTCCAGCGGCGACGCGGGCCCGAGCCCGCGGCTCCGCCGCCGAGCTTCGAGGCACCCCCCGAACTGGTCCGCACCGACTTCGAACGGCCCGAGGCCCCGTGGCTCGTCGCGGTGTTCACCTCGTCGACCTGCTCGACGTGCGCGGACGTGTGGTCCAAGGCCGCGCTGCTCGAGTCCGACCAGGTCGCGGTGCAGGAGGTCGAGGCCACCAGGGACCGCGACCTGCACCGCCGCTACGGGATCGAGGCGGTGCCGATCGTCGCGATCGCCGGCGCGGACGGCGAGGTGCGCGCCTCGTTCGCCGGTCCCGTGTCGTCCACCCACCTGTGGGCGGCGCTGGCGGAGCTGCGCGAGCCCGGCTCCGTGCCGCCCGGCTGCGGTGGCGCCCACCACGCGGACTGAGCCGCGCTCACGACGGAGCGCCCGCGGTCAGCGGGGGGTCTGGGTCGGCGCCGAGGGCTGCTCAGGGGTGCCACCGCTCGCGAGGTGCGGGGGCACCGGCGGCGGGGTGGGTGCGCCGTCGCCGTTGCCGGCGGCGGCCGGCGCCGGTGGCTGGGCCGTCTGGGCGGTCTGGGCGGTCTGGGCCGGGGCCTCGTCGGCCGGGGCGGCCGGCTGGGTGCTCTGGCCGGGCAGGGTGCCGCCCGCAGCGGCGATCAGCCGGTTGACCTCCACGCCGGAGATCGTCTCGTGCTCGAGCAGCGCCCGTGCGATGAGGTCCAGGGCGGCGCGGTGCTCGGTGAGCAGCTTGCGGCAGCGCTCCTCGCCGGCGCGCAGGATGCGCTCGACCTCGTCGTCGATCAGCTGGGCCGTCTGCTCGGAGTACTCGCGCTGCTGGCCGAAGTCGTCCCCGAGGAAGACCGGGCCCGACCCGCCCCAGGCCCGGGGGCCGATGCGGTCGCTCATGCCGAACTCGGTGACCATCCGGCGGGCCCGCTCGGTCGACACCTGGAGGTCGTTCGCCGCGCCGGTCGAGCGGTGGTCGAAGACGATCTCCTCGGCGACGCGGCCGCCCATCGCGACGACGATCGACTCCTCCAGGTACTCCTGGGAGTAGGAGTGCTTGTCCTCCTCGGGCAGCTGCTGGGTCACGCCCAGCGCCATGCCGCGGGGGAGGATCGTCACCTTGTGGACCGGGTCGGCGTTGGGCAGCAGCGCCGCGCACAGGGCGTGGCCGCCCTCGTGGTACGCCGTGAGCTCCTTCTCCCGGTCCGAGAGGACCAGCGACTCGCGGCGCTGGCCCATCAGCACCCGGTCGCGCGCGTCCTCGAAGTCACGCATCTCGATGACCTTGGAGCCGCGCCGCACCGCGGTGAGCGCCGCCTCGTTGACCAGGTTCGACAGGTCGGCGCCGGACATGCCGGGCGTGCCCCGCGCGACGAGCGCCAGGTCGACCTCGGGGCTCAGCTTCTTGTGCTTGACGTGCACGCCGAGGATGGCGCGCCGGTCCTCGATCTCGGGCAGCGGCACGACCACCTGGCGGTCGAAGCGACCCGGACGGAGCAGGGCGGGGTCGAGGATGTCGGGGCGGTTGGTGGCCGCCATCATCACGATGCCGTCGGTGCCCTCGAACCCGTCCATCTCGGACAGCATCTGGTTGAGGGTCTGCTCCCGCTCGTCGTGGCCGCCGCCGAGCCCGGCGCCGCGCTTGCGGCCGATCGAGTCGATCTCGTCGATGAAGATGATCGCCCGGCCGTGCTTGCGGGCGGACTCGAACAGGTCCCGCACCCGGCTCGCGCCGACGCCGACGAACATCTCCATGAAGTCGGAGCCCGACACCGACAGGAACGGCACCCCGGCCTCGCCGGCCACCGCACGGGCGAGCAACGTCTTGCCGGTGCCCGGGGGCCCGACGAGCAGCACGCCCTTGGGGATGCGGGCGCCGATCTCGAGGAACCGGTCCGGCTCCCGGAGGAAGTCGACCACCTCGCGGATCTCACGCTTGACGCCCTCGTAGCCGGCCACGTCCGCGAAGAGGGTCCCGGGGCGCTCGGTGGTGTAGGTCTTCGCCTTGCTGCGGCCGATGGACATGATGCCGCCCATCTGGCCCTGCGCCCGGCGGTTCATCCACACGAAGAAGCCGATGATCAGCAGGATCGGCAGCATCAGCGGCAGCAGCTGGGTCAGGAAGTTCGGCGTCGGCGTCGAGAACTCGACGCGGACGTCGTTGTCCTCCATCAGCTCCAGCACGTCGGCCGGGGGCTCCGCCGGGCCGGTGGTCACGAACTCCTCACCGCTGGTGCGGGTGCCCGTGATCCGCTGGTCGACGTTGTTCCACACCACGTCGCGGACGTTGCCGTCGGCGACCTGCTCCTTGAACTCGGTGTAGGAGATCGGCTCCTCGGGCCGCGACCCCAGCGAGAGGGCGCTGACGACGGTCAGCCCGACGACCGCGACGAGGACCCACACCAGCCACGAGGGCAGGTTGCTGTCGCCCCTGGCGCCGGGGCGGCGTGGGCCGCCCGGCCCGGAGCTGGCGGGCTGGTTCTCGTCTGCGGACATGCACGACAGCCTAGAAGCACCGGGTGACCTCGGATGCGGCGCACCCCCCGTAGCTGAGAACGGTCTGCGGGCAGGCGCCGGTGGGGGAGGGTCCCCGCCCCGCGGGCCCCGTGGGGGTACCGTGGCCCGCCGTGAGCAGGAGCTGTGCACGACCCGGGTGCGGCCGAGAAGCCGTCGCGACGATGTCCTACGCCTACGCCGAGCGCACGGTGTGGCTCGAGGACCTCGCCGCCGAGGCGCACCCGATGGTCCACGACCTCTGCAACGCGCACAGCTCGGACGTGCGGGTGCCGAACGGGTGGTCGCTGCAGGACCACCGGACGCCGCCGGCGGCCGCGCCGGGGCCACGGCGCCTCGATCTCGTCGGCGCCTAGGCTGACGGCGGTGGAGCCTTCGCCCGAGGGCGCGGGACCCCCGTTCCCCATCGACCCCGCGACCCAGCGGTGGGGGCTCGGCGACGTCGCCGCCGGCATCCTCGCCTCCCTCGTGCTCTCGACGCTCATCGGGGGCCTCGTCGTGACGGCCGCGGGCTGGAGCGGCACCGGTGCCGCCGACGGCGATCCCGTGCCGATCTGGGGCCTCGCCCTGCTGCAGCTGCCGTTGTGGGGCGGGTACCTCGGTGTGACGCTGTGGGCCACCTCCACGAAGGGCAACGGCGCCCTTCGGGACCTCGGGGTGCAGTCCCGCGTGCTCGACGCGCCCGTGGGGCTCGTCGTCGGCGTCGCCGCCCAGCTGGTCGTGCTGCCCCTGCTGTACCTGCCGATCCTCGAGCTGACCGGCCGGACCGCCGAGGAGCTGTCCGAACCGGCGCGCAACCTCGCCGACCGTGCCGGTGACCTGCCGGAGTGGGTGCTGTTCGGCGTGATCGTCGGTGCCGGCGCTCCGGTCGTGGAGGAGCTGTTCTACCGGGGGCTCTTCCTGCGGTCGCTGCGCAAGGCCGGCCTCGGCGGCCTCGCGGCGGTGCTCCTCAGCTCCCTGGTGTTCGCCGGGATCCACTTCCAGCCCCTGCAGTTCCCCGGCCTGTTCGCGTTCGGGGTCATCGCGGCGGGGCTCACGACCCTGACGGGCCGGCTCGGACCGGCGATCTGGGCGCACGTGGGCTTCAACCTCACGACCGTCGTGGTGCTGTACCACGACCTGCAACCCGGCTGAGCTGCGCCGCGTGGGCCGAACGGCCCACGCGGCCCGCCG
>CBFGTJ010000053.1:0-17420 GCA_965651815.1 uncultured Microthrixaceae bacterium
GAGCAGCTCGCAGGCCACCGTGTAGGGGATCTGCCGCGGGATGCGGACCGCCGAGCCGCCCATCGGGTACAGCGACCACTTCGCCTCGGAGATCCCGAACTTCGCCGAGCGTCCGGCGACGCGGATCTCGGTCGCGCCGAGCAGCTCGGTGCCGCCGGCGATCGCGGTGCCCTCCGCCGCGAGGATGATCGGCACGGCCGGGCGCCACGAGCGCAGCAGTGCCTTCCACGGCAGGTCCGGGTCCTCGGCGAGGCGACCCTGCACGTCGACGCCGTCCGCGTCCGCGTCGCCCTGGTGGCCGCCGGCCATCTCCTTGAGGTCCGCGCCGGAGCAGAAGTTGCCGCCCGCGCCGGTGAGCACGATCGCACGGATGTCGGGGTCGGTGTCGGCCTCGACCCAGGCGTCGAGCATCCTGACGAGCATCTCGCCGTTGATGGCGTTCTGCCGCTCGGGGCGGTTCAGCGTGACGATCAGCAGGTGGCCCTGGCGTTCGGTCAGGACGGCGGGCATCGGTGCTCCCCCTCGCGTGTGTCGGCCGGCAAGGCGCCGGCACGTTCGGACCGGGGAACCCTACGCGAGGAACGAGAACGCGTTCTCATTCGCGTCCCCCGCCCCGCCGCCCGCCGCCCGTCGGGCGGCCTCACTCCGGGAACGACTGCCCCGTGCGCGCCGCGAGCGCCTTCGCCTCCTCGGGGAAGACGTTGCGGACGAGGAACGGGTCGGTGATCACCGCGTAGTCGGGTGCCAGCTCGCGCACGTAGCGCTCGATGTAGAGCAGCTGCTTCGCGACGAGCATGAGCTCGCGCGGCGCCGAGCCGCCGTACTGGCGCATCAGCACGACGCTCGACGCGATCAGGTCGCCGAGGTTCACCGACCCGATCCCGCTGTCGAGCAGCGGCACGAGGATCATCCCGATCCGCTGGCCGATCTCCTCGTCGGTGCCCACCTCGGGCGGGAACACCCCGAGGCGCCGGTAGGCCGCGGCGACCCTCGTGAAGTCGTGGTCGAACAGGCACGTGTAGTACAGGTCCCGGGTCAGCGCCTGCCACTCGCCCTCGAGTCGGCCCATGATCCCGAAGTCGAGGAAGCAGCCGCGGCCGTCCTCGAGCAGCCAGATGTTCCCGGCGTGCAGGTCGCCGTGGAAGAGCCCGTGGACCAGCACCGCCTCGACCCACGCCTTCGCGCCGCGGCGCAGCACCAGCAGCCCGTCGACCCCGCGGCGGCGGATCTCGTCGAAGTCGTCCATCGGCACGCCGTGGACCCGCTCCATGCAGATCGTGCGGGCGCCGCACAGCTCCTCGTACACCTCCGGCGCGGTCACCCAGGCGTTGTCGCCGAAGGCCCAGAGGTTCTCGCGGAAGGTCTGCTGGTTGGTTCGCTCCACGACCGGGTCCAGCTCGTCGTGGGTGAGCGCGTGCAGGTCCTCGACCATGCCGACCGCGTTCGCGCTGCGGCCCCACGACGTGCGCTGCGCGGCGCGCGCGATCGCGTGCAGCACGCGCAGGTCGCGGGTCATGCCTTCTCGGATGGACGGGCGCTGCACCTTCACGACCGCCTCGCGCCCGTCGTGCAGCACGCAGGCGTGCACCTGCCCGATCGACGCGGCGGACAGGGGCACGTCGTCGAAGGAGGCGAACACCTCCCCGAGCGGTCGGCCGAGGTCCTCCTCGATGGTCCGGCGCACCTCCTCGGCCGGGAACGGGGGCACCTCGTCGAGGCAGCGGCGTGCGGGGCCGGCCAGCCAGTCGGGGAAGATGCCCGGCGACGACGCGATCACCTGGCCGAGCTTCACGAAGGTGGGCCCGAGGGCGATGAACCCGTCGACGAGGCCCTCCGACGCGACCGTCGACAGCTCCGTCGCGAGGCGGACCGCCCGCGCCCGGCGGGTGCCCGCGCCCGGATCGCGTGGGCGGTGGACGCCTCGCAGGCGGGCACGCAGGGCGCGTCGCGCCACCCCGACGGCCGCCGGGGCCCACCTCCGCAGCACCGACCAGGCCAGCACGACCGCGACCCGCACGACCCGGGTGAGCTCGTCCCGCCCGAGTCGGGTGATGTCCTCCACCGCACGATCATGCCCCGGCAGCGGCCACCCGCCGGGTGACGGGCCCGGCGCGCGGCGCCGTAGCCTCCTGCGGCATGCCACGGGTGTACCTGCACGAGCTCGTCGACGTGGTGGGCACCGAGCGGGCCCGCTACCAGCACCACATGACGGCGAACTGGTGCCCGGAGGGTGGACCGATGCGCCGCCAGCGCTGCTTCGGCGTGTTCACCGTGGTCGGGTCGACGAGTCGGTGGCCCCAGGTGCTGAACCTGTGGGAGTACGACTCGTGGGACGACCTCGGTCACAACTTCTCGGTCGAGCTGAGCGCCCCCGGCCACCGCGACCCGGTGCTGGCCGAGTGGTGGGACCGGGCCGCGGCGTTCCGCACCGGCGGGTTCGACCGGGTGCTCGTCGCGCACGAGCGCTCGCCGGGCGTGGAGGACTGGTGCGCGAGGGGCGGCACCGGTGCGGTCGCGTACCTGCACGAGACGCTCCGCACCCCGCCGGGAGGGGCACCCGAGCTGTGCGACGAGGTCGTCGGTGCGGGGGCAGGGCACCTGGACGACCTGGGGCTCGCCCTCGTCGGTGCGTTCCGGACCGCGATGCGGGCCGACGACGAGGTCATCGCCCTGTACGGGGTGCCCGACTGGTCCACCTGGGCTCGGGCCGAGGCGGCGTTCGACGAGGCGAACCTCGGGGCGGCCGCCGCCGGTGCGGTGGTCGCACGGGAGCGCATCCTGCTCGTCGACGCCGAGCTGTCGCCGCTGCGCATCGGGCGCCAGCCGGAGGTCGGCGACCGCCGCCCGCTGGACGAGGTCTGAGGCGTCAGAGGTCGGGCAACCCGAGCCCCAGGTTCTGGGACTCGAGGCCGCCGTCGATCTCCAGCAGCTTGCCGGTCAGGTACGACCCGGCGGGGGAGCAGAGGTAGACGACTCCCGCCGCGATGTCCTCGGGCTGGCCGAGCCGCTTCAGCGGCGTGGACTCCTCCATCAGGCGGCGCACCGAGTCGTCGGTGAGGACCGTCTCGAGCGCCGAGGTCTCGACCGACCCGACCGCGATGCCGTTCACGCGGATGCGTGGCGAGAGGTCGGTGGCGAGCTGCCGCGTGAGGTGCGTCAGCGCCGCCTTCGCGACCCCGTAGGCGGCGAAGCCCCGGTTCGGCATGCGACCCGCGGCGGAGGAGATGTTGACCACCGCGCCGCCCCCGCGCTCGAGCATGGCGGGCACCGCCTGCTTCGTCAGCTCGAACGCGGTGGTGACGTTGAAGGTGAACGCCTTCTCGAACGATCGGACGCTCGTGTCGAGGAACGCCCGCGGCGCCGACCCGCCCGCGTTGTTCACGAGGATGTCGAGCCCGCCGAGGCGCTCGGTGGCCACCTCGACCAGCTCGCCGAGCCGGTCGAGCTCCATGACGTCGAACGACACCGCCTCGGCCTTCCGCCCGAGGGCGCGGATTCGTTCGGCGACCTCCTCGACCTGCTCGGCGGTGCGCGCGCTCACCACCACGTCCGCGCCCGCCTCGGCGAGCGCCAGCGCGCTCGCACGGCCGATGCCGCGCCCGGCGCCGGTCACCAGCGCGACCTTGCCGTCGACGCGGAACCTGTCGAGGATGCTCATCCCGTTGCCCCCTTGGTGCTGTCCACCCCGTCGTCCCCTGCGCCCACGGTGTCGCGACCGAGGAGCGCGAGCGAGTACGTGACCGTGGCGTGCGCCACGGGGCGCTCGAGGTCGCCGGGCTCGCCGGTGTCGGAGTACAGCGACACCTCGGCGACCGCGAGCGTGCGACCGAGCTTCAGCAGGCGGCCCTCGGCGACGAGGTCGACGAGGCGTGGCCGCCGCAGGAAGTTGATGTTGAGGCTGCTCGTCACCGCCAGCGCCTCGGGCCCGATGCGGGACAGGACCGACATGTACGACACGGCGTCCGCGAGGGCCATGAGCGTCGGCCCGGACACGGTCCCGCCCGGACGCCGGTTCGCCTCGCTGGTCGGCTGGCGCACGCGGATGCCGTCGGTCCCGACGTGCTCGATCGTGAAGGCCATCGGGTAGCCGAACGCCTCGTGCATGAACCGGTCGAGCTCGCCGGCGTCCATGACGACGCGGTCGGTGGGTCCCCCGGTGTCCATGCGGGGCGAGTCTGGCACGCCCGGCCGCCCGGCCCCGGCGGCGCTCACAGCCACCCGGAGCGCTTGAAGGACCGGTAGAGCGCGAGGCACGACACGGTGATGAGCGCGAGCACCACGAAGTAGCCGTACCGGGTCTCGAGCTCGGGCATGTGGCGGAAGTTCATGCCGTAGATGCCCGCCACCATCGTCGGCACCGCGGCGATCGCCACCCACGCGGAGATCTTCCGCATGTCCTCGTTCTGTCGGACGCTCACCTGGGTGAGGTTCGCCTCGAGCACGCTCGTGAGCAGCTCGCGGTCGGTCTGCACCTGGTCGACCACCCGGGCGAGCTGGTCGTCGGTGTCGGAGAAGTAGCGGTGCAGCTCCTCGCTGAGCACCGGGTGTTCCAGGGTGACGAGGTCCTCGAGCACCTCGACCAGCGGCGTGGTCGACTTCGAGAACTCCAGCACCTCGCGCTTGAGCTCGTAGATGCGCTGGGTGGGGCTCTCGCGGCTGGTGGAGAAGACGACCTCCTCCACCTCGTCGATGTCGTCGGCGATGCCGAGCAGCACGGGGCCGTAGGCCTCGACCACCTCGTCGATGATGGCGTGCACGACCGCGCCCGGGCCCTCCCGCAGCCACTCGGGGTCGGACTCCATGCGCGTGCGCAGGTCGGTGAGCGGCACCGCGTCGCCGTGGCGCACCACGACCACGTGGTTCGGCGCCGCCATCATCGTGATCTGACCGAACTCGACCGTCTCCGGCTCGTCGAGGTACCGCGCGGGGCGCACGACGATCGTGAGCGTGTCGCCGTGCACGTCGACCTTCGGGCGCTCGTGCGTCGCGAGCGCGTCCTCGACGGCGAGGGGGTGGAGGCCGAACGCGGCGGCCGCGTGCGCCAGCTCGTCGGGGGACGGGTCGAGCAGGCCCAGCCACACGAAGTCGGAGCCCTCGGTGCAGGTCCGGGCGAGCGCCACCAGGTCCTCGTAGCGCGACGCCACGGGCGCGGTGTCGATCCGTTCGCCGTCCCGGTAGGCGCCGCTACCGACGATCATCGCCGAAGTCTCGCATCCGCGGACCGGGTCGGGATCACTCCCCGGACGAGCCCTCCCCGCCGGTGCGCTCCTCCGAGGTGCGCTCCTCCGAGGTGCGCTCCTCCGAGGTGCGTTGGGCCCAGCGGTAGACGTTGCGTGCCATGAGCGAGCGCTCGAGCGCGCTGCGCGCCGCGTACACCTGCGCCCGCACCCGGTGGATGCCCGGATCGTCGGGCGCCGCCTGCGAGGCGAGCTCGGCGAGGTGGCAGGCGAGGCGGTGGTCGCCCTCGTCGCTGCGCTGCTGCGCTCGCTCGGCGAGGACGTGCGCGCCGCCGGCGAGCTCGGCGAGCTCGGCCGCGAGGTGCTCCTCCCGCGCCGGCTTGAGGTGCGCGGGGTTGCCGTCGTACCAGCCCCCGTAGAGGCGCCACAGGTTCCGGACGATGAACTCCGGCTCGTCGTAGACGGGCTGGAGCCACGGCTGGTCCTGCAGGTGCTCGGGCACCGCGACGGTGTGCACGATCTCGTCGAGCGTCGCACCCGCGTTCATGAGGTCGAGCGTCTGCCCGTGGACGGACTCGAGCAGCTCGGCGGTGTCGGACAGCACCGTGCGGATGCGCGCCGCACCGGCGATCGGCAACCCGTGGCCCGGGAGCATCAGCTCCGCGCCGAGGTCGGCCATGCGCCGCAGCGCGACCGCCCACTCCCACGGGTAGCGCTGGACCTTCTGCGGGTTGCCGCAGTTCGGTGCGGCCCAGATGAACAGGTCGCCGGTGCAGAGCACCTTGCGGTCCGGGATCCACGCCCAGGTGGCGTCGTCGGTCTCGCCCTTGTCGTGGCGCAGCTCGACCCGGAGCGATCCCACCCGGACCTCGGTGGCGTCGCGGTACACCTCGTCGGGGTACCGGAAGTCCTTCGGGAACATCGGCACGGGCAGCTGGAACTGCCGCTGGTTGATCACGCCGTTGTAGCCGTTGGTGAGCTGGTACCGGTCGAAGCGGGCCGGCACGTTCTCGTGCGCGACGACCTTCGGGGCCGGGTCGTGGCCCTCCGCCTCGAACAGCGGCACCGCGAACACGTGGTCCACGTGGCCGTGGGTGTACACCGCCGTGCGGAGCGGCGCGTCGGTCCACCCGCGGACCTGCTCGTGCACGGCGCCGGCGTGCAGGATGCCGCCCGCGTCGACGAGCAGCAGCTCGCCGCCGTCGACCACCGCGGTGACGTTGGCGAAGCTCTCGAGGAAGGCGATGCCGTCGCCCACCTCCTCGAGGGTCGTGCTGCCCGTGATGGAGACGGGATGTCGTTCGTCGATGCTCGTCTCACCGGAGAGGATCGACTCGGAGAGGTCGAGGAGCTTGCCCACGGGCGCACCCTACGCGGCCGCGCACGCCGGTCCGGTGCTGCCGGCGATGAACCGGGTTCGGTCATCGCGTCGTGACGTCCGTCACGGCGCTACGTTCCGGGGTGGTGCCGCCGCCGACGGCGGGGCCGGGGAGGGTGACGGCGATGGGCGGAGGCGACGGATCGGATCGCTGGGTGCGCCGTGCGGTGCTGGCCGCGCTGGCGTGCGCGCTGGCCGCGGGGTGTTCGGTCGTGCCGCTTCGACCGGTGCTGCCGCGCAGCGGCGGTGAGGGTGGCGGCCCGGCGACGGGCGACCCGCTCCTGCCGGACCCGTTGGACTGCAGCCGCTGGCGCTACGACGGGGTCGAGCCCGGCCCGCTGCCCCCGGAGTGGGACGACGGCGACGACCGGTTCACCTCCCGTCGCGACCCGGCGCTGGCACGGTCGCCGCAGGCGCTGTGCGGCCAGCTCGGCGCGGCCGTGGACCTGGCGTGGGGAGTGGAGCGCGGCAGCCCCGACGTGGTCGTCGCAGTGCTCGACTCGGGCATCGAGTGGCAGGACCCCGCGGCGGTGCGCGACCTCGCGCGGAGCGCGCACCTGAACCGCGGCGAGCTGCCACCGCCACGGTTCGGCGGCGCG
Source organism: uncultured Microthrixaceae bacterium (assembly GCA_965651815.1). Lineage (GTDB taxonomy): Bacteria > Actinomycetota > Acidimicrobiia > Acidimicrobiales > Microtrichaceae > CBFGTJ01. The sequence goes on from CBFGTJ010000053.1 coordinate 7,155, forward strand.
GGCGGCGAGGACCCCTACGACGTCGACGGCGACGGCCGGTTCTCGGTGCTCGACTACGCGGGGGACCCGCGGGTGTCGGACCGGAACGGCAACGAGGTGCTGGATCCCCGGGACCTGATCCTCACCTTCTCCGACGGCGTGGACGACGACGGCAACGGCTACGTCGACGACATCTCCGGCTGGGACTTCCTCGAGGGCGACAACGACCCGCTCGACGTCGTCGAGTACGGGCACGGCACCGGTGAGGCGCGCGACGCGGCCGCCGCGCACGACGGCGAGGGCGCGTTCGGCATGTGCCCGGAGTGCTCGCACCTCCCGGTGCGGGTCTCGGACTCCTTCATCGCGGAGGGTGGCCGCTTCGCCGCCGGGGTGCTGTTCGCGATCGACTCGGGTGCGGACGTCGTGCTGGACGCGCTCGGCGCGGTGACGAACCCGCCCCAGGCGCAGCAGGCGATCGACGCCGCCCACCGGCGCGGCCTGCCGGTGGTCGCGTCGATGGCCGACGAGCAGTCCCAGCACGCGAACCTCCCCGCGGCGCTGAACCACACGATCCCGGTGAACTCGGTGACCGAGGCGATGGAGCCGGTCAGCTCGTTCGGGTCGACGGTGACCGGCCGCCGCGACACGCTCGCGCTGAACGGCTGCACCAACAGCGGCGGCATCGCGTGGGTCGCGGTGCCCTCCGACGGCTGCTCGTCGGAGGCGACGGGCAACGCCGCCGGGGTGGTGGGGCTGGTGCAGGCCGCGGCTCGCCGCGCGGGCATCGAACCGCACCCCGACCTCGTTGCGGCGGGGGTGCAGGGGCCGGGGGCGAACGTGCTGTCGGTGGACGAGGTCGCGCAGCTCCTGCGGGCCACCGCCGATGACGTCGACTTCTCGACGCCGAACGAGGTCGACCCCGCCAACCGCCGCCGGGACCCCTACGGCCAGCTCCGCTACCCGACGGTGCGGGGGTGGGACGCGACCTTCGGCTACGGGCGCCTCAACGCGTACGAGGTGGTGCGCGCCGTCGCGGCGCGCGACCTGCCACCGGAGGCGTCGATCACCTCGCCGCGGTGGTTCTCGGTCGAGTCGACCACCGGAACCCTGCGGGTCGAGGGGCGGGTCGCCGCGGTGCGCTCGTCGTCCTACGACTACCGGGTCGAGTGGACCACCGGGCTCCAGGCGCCACCGCACCCGGGCGCGGACGCCTGGCGCACGGTCGCGTCGGGCGAGGGCCTCGACGCGCCGGTGGAGGGCGTGCTCGGCGAGGTCGACCTGGCCACGATCGCGGCGGCGCTGCCCGGGGGTGGTGCGGGCGCGCCGGTCGGGCCCGACGGCACGCCCGACCACGACCGCTTCACCGTGCGCGTGCGGGTCGTGGTGACCGACGCGGAGGGCCGGGTCGCGACCGCCCACCGGCACTTCGCGGTGCACGACGACCCGACGTCGGTGCCGGCGGCGGACGTGGCCGGTGGCGGCGCCTCGAGCCCCGTGTTCGAGGACCTGGACGGCGACGGTCGCGACGAGCTCGTGGTGGCGACCGACGACGGGCACCTCCACGCGCGGCGGGTCGACGGCTCGGAGCTGCCCGGGTTCCCCGTGCGCCTGCCCGAGGCGGGGTACTGGCCGCACGGCTCGCGCGCCGCCCGCGAGGACGGCATCGCAGCTCCGGGCGCCGCGGCCGGTGTCGGCGCGCCCGCGGTCGCGGACCTCGACGGCGACGGCACCCGCGAGGTCGTGGTCAGCGACTTCGACGGCGGCGTGCACGTGTGGGGCGCGGAGGGCGCCCTGCGGGCATCGGTGCGCACGGACCCCGCGTTCAGCGCGGGCGACGCCACCGACCGGTGGAACCGGTTGAAGCCGGGCATCGCCGGGTCACCCGCGCTGGGCGACCTGGACGCGGACGGCGACCTCGAGGTGGTGGTCGCCGCGATGGACCGGCACGTCTACGCCTGGCACCACGACGGGTCGCCGGTTCGCGGCTTCCCCGTCCTCGTGGTCGACCCCGCCAAGGTCGTCGGCGTCGACCCCGAGAGCCACGCGGTGACCTTCCGCAGCGGCAGGGACACCGGCATCGGCGGCGAGCTGATCGCGACGCCAGCGCTCGGCGACCTCGACGGCGACGGGCGCCCGGAGGTCGTGGTGGGAGCCCAGGAGCAGTACTTCGAGCCGGTCGAGGCGGTGCCGGGCATCGGTCTGCCCGGGCTCAGCGGCAACACGCGGCTGTACGCGATCAGCCCGGACGGCACGGCCGGCCCCGCGACCGACCGCTGGCCCGTGCACCCGCACGACCACGCGTACCTGCGGGGGTGGCCGGTGAAGCTCCCGATGATGATGACCGACGTGCTGCCGACGATCGGCGGCGGCGTCGCCGCCCAGGCCGCGATCGGTGACGTCGACGGCGACGGGCAGCCGGAGGTGGTCGCCTCCTCGGTGAGCGGTCCGACGCGGGTGCTCGACGCGGACGGCACGAGCCCGTACAACAAGCCGCTCGGCCTGCCGATCGGGCTCAACTGGGCCGACGCGGTGCCACCGGGCTCCAACAGCTCCGACGTCGGCGTGCTGGTGGCCGCGTTCGGCGGCCCGTCGCTCGGGCCGCTCGGCTCGCGGGTCGGCCTCGACGTGGCCGCGCCGACGACCGGACTCGGCAGGGCGCTGGACACGCTGTTCCCGAACTCCCAGGACGGCGATCCGCAGCTCACCGTGTGGTCGGGGCGCGACGGCGCCGTGCGCAACGGGTTCCCGAGGGTGACCGCGGACATCGCGTTCTTCGTCACCCCGGCGATCTTCGACGTCGACGGCGACGGCCGGCACGAGGCCGTGGCCGGCAACGGGCTGCACGTGCTGGACGCGTTCCGCGGCGACGGGTCCACCCCGGCGGGCTGGCCGAAGTTCACCGGCGGTTGGCTCGTGGGCACCCCAGCGGCGGGCGACTGGGACGGCGACGGGCTGGTCGAGGTCGCGATCGCACGCCGCGACGGCGTCGTGCTGGCGTGGCGCACGCCCACCGCCGCGGGCGCGCTCGACGGGTGGACCCGCTACGGCGCGGACGCCCGCAACTCGGGCAGCGTGCCGACGTCGCCCGCGGGGTAGCCGTGGCGACCGCGTCCGCGGACACCCCGCGCCACGGGAGGCGGGGGACCTCCGTGGTTCGGATGCGGTGTCAGGGCGCGGGCTGCTCGAGCAGCTCGGCCAGGTGCGAGCGCACGTCGCCGAGCGTGCGGGACCGCACCTGCGCCCGCGTCACGTACCGGTGGGCGGTGTGCTCCCAGGTGAACCCGATGCCGCCGTGGTTCTGGACGTTGGTGTGCGCGTTGGTCACCGCGGCGTTCGCCGCGACCGCCCTGGCGGAGTGGGCGTGGAACGACGCGTCGGGCAGCCCGTCGAGCACCGCGAGCGCGGCGTAGCGCACGAGCGTGGTGGCGGCCTCCGCGCGCACCGCCATGTCGGCACAGCGGTGCTTCACCGCCTGGAACGCGCCGATCGGCTGGCCGAACTGCTCGCGGTCCTTCGCGTACTGGGTCGACTGCTCCGCGGTCGCCCTCGCGATCCCGGCGAGCTCGGCCGCGACGAGCACCGTCGCGCGCTGCCACAGGCTCGCCGCCCCCTCGAGGTGGCACCGCACCGGCGGCCCCGACAGCGTGCCCACCGCGATCGGCACGAGCTGGTCGAGCGAGCGGATGGGCTCCGCGGTGACGTGGTCCGCGTCGACGAGGCTCGCGTCGTCGCCCGCCATCACCAGCACGAGGTCGGCGTCGCCGTGGTCCGTGACGCGGAACGTGCCCTGCACGTGCTCGCCGGCGGTCGCCTCCGCGTCGCCGTGCGGTTCGGCGAGCGCCACGATCGCCGAGCCGTCCAGGATCGACGAGGTGAGCTCGGCGTGCCCCGACAGCGCGGCGAGGCGTGCGCCCAGCACCGTGGCGAGGAACGGTCCGGGCGTGGCGTGGGCGCCGAGCTGCTCGAACAGCAGCGCCTCCTCGGCGAGCGTGTAGCCGACGCCCCCGAGCGCCTCGGTGAGGCCGAGCCCGAACCACCCGAGCTCCGCGCAGCGTCGCCACAGGTCCCGGTCGACCACCGACGCCGAGCCGTCGTGCGCCGCCAGCTGGTGGAGGTCGAAGTCCCGCTCGAGCTGCGCCCGAACGGTCGCGACGATCTCCTCCTGCTCCTCGGTCGGCAGTAGGTCCATCTGGGTCTCCGCCTCCTCAGGCCCGCGGGAGTCCGAGCACCCGCTCGCCGACGATGTTCCGCTGGATGTCCGTGGTGCCGCCGCCGATCGTGTACGCGAAGGACTGCAGGTACGGGCCGGTCCACACGCCCTCGCCGTCGACCGGCGTCAGCCGCAGCGCGTCGGCGCCGATGACGTCGAGCGCGAGCTGGTACACCCGCTGGTGCAGCTCGCCGTGGAAGAGCCGGATCATCGAGCCCTCGGGGCCGGGCACGCCGGTGCGGGCGTTGCGCGAGATGCCGGCGATGGTCATCGCGCGCAGCGCCGCGACCTCGGCCCTCGCCGTCGCGAGCCGGCGGGCCATCTCCTCGTCCGCGATCACGGGCCGGCGACCGTCGGGGCCGGTGCGGACCCTGGCCTCCTCGATGAGCCGCTCGACGGTCGCGGCGAGCTCCACCTGGTCGGCCATGAACGCGGTGCCCCGCTCGAAGCTGAGCGTCGACATCGCGGTCCGCCAGCCGTTGTCGATGCCGCCGACGACGTTCGACAGCGGGATCCTCACCTCGTCGTAGAAGACCTCGCAGAAGTCGGTGACGTGGCTCATCGTGCGGATCTCTCGCACCTCGATGCCCGGCGAGCGCATGTCGCAGATCACCCAGGTGATGCCCTTGTGCTTGGGCGCGGATGGGTTCGTGCGGACGAGCAGCTCCTGGAAGTCGGCGACGTGCGCATAGCTGGTCCAGGTCTTCTGCCCGGTGACGACCAGCTCGTCGCCGTCGATGACGCCCCGGGTGGTGAGGCTCGCGAGGTCGGACCCGGCGCCGGGCTCGGAGAAGCCCTGGCACCACACCTCCTCGCCGCGCAGGATCCGCGGGAGGTGCCGGGCCTTCTGCTCCTCGTCGCCGCAGGCGATGAGCGTCGGCCCGCCGTGCAGGTTGCCGACGAAGGTGCAGGAGTTGTTGAGGGTGAAGGGCGGGTCCGCCTTGGCGAACTCCTCGTACCAGATCATCTGCTGGATGTCGGTGAGGCCCCGCCCCCCGTACTCGACGGGCCAGTTGATGCCCGCCCAGCCACCCTCGTAGAGCGTGCGCTGCCAGGCGAGGTCGAACTCGCGCATCTCCCGCCCCTCGGGCGGTCGTGGTTCGGTGGGGAGGTTCTCGCGCAGCCAGGTGCGCGCCTCCTCCCGGAACGCCTGCTCCTCGGCGGTCAGGTCGAGGTTCATGGGGCCGAACCTAGCGCTGATCTGACGGGGCGTCAGAAGTGCGGCCGGCCGCGCGGTCGCGCCCGCTCAGGGGGTCGCGGTGACGTCGCAGGTGATCCGCTGCACGTCGTCACCCGCGGTGCCCGACGCCGACCAGCGCTCGCTCGCACCGCCGGGGACCGACACCGAGGTGCGGTCCGTCTCGATCGTGTTGCCGGAGTCGGTGTCGGAGAAGGCCACCTCGATCGTCACGTCCGCGCGGTCACCGCCGTGGTTGCGGATCGTCCCCGACGCGCTCATCGTGCCGTCGGCGGCGATGTCGCAGGTGTCGATGGCGAGCTCGAGGTCGGGGTCGCCACCTCGGAGCACGAGCACCGCGGCGACGACGCCGGCCACGAGCAGGGCGAGCACGACGAGGCCCACGACGAGGCCGGTGCGCTGCCGCTTGGGTGGCTCGGAGGACGGTCCGCCCGCGGTCGCCACCGCGCCGGGTGGCGGGGCCCCGTAGGGGGCGGCCTCGAACGGGGAGGAGCCGAAGGGGGCCGCGCCGGGCGACCCGGGAGGAGCGCCGGGCGGGGGTGCCATGGGCGGCCCGCTGGGTGGTCCACCGGGTGGTCCACCGGGCGGTCCGGGGGGAGGTGCTCCCTGGCCCGGGTACGGAGGTGCCGGCGGGGGCGCGCCACCCCCCGGGGGAGGCGGCGCCGGGTGCTGCATCGTCTGGTCCTGCCAGCCGGGCGGCGGCATCGGCGGCGGTGCGACCGGCATCGCCGTGGTCGGCTCGTCGGAGCCGGCGCCCGACCCCGGGACCGACCACCCGGTCCCCCGGAACGGCGGTGGCCCGGGTGGGGCCTGATCCGGACCGTCGCCGGCGGGATCGTGCTCCGGCCGGCGCTCGCCCGGCTGCTGGTCGCTCATGGGTACCTCCGTGGGGACGCGGCCGATGCTACCGATGCCGCGCGTCGAGCCGGGCGAGCGGGGCGTCAGGCGATCCCGAGCGCCAGAACCGTCACGACGAGGGCGACGACGCCGACGAAGTCGACCGACGCGGTCACCACCGGGATCCCGTACGTGTCGGGGTCGAGGTGGACCCGCCACGCGGCGATCGTCCCGTAGTAGGCCAGCGCGATCACGAACAGGACCGCCGCCAGCCCGCCGATCAGCGTCGCCAGCACCATCATCACCAGACCGGGGCTCTCGTGCCCCAGCACCCGCGCCACGACGTGCGCGCCGACCCCGTTGAAGAGGAACACGGGCAGGCCGATGAGCAGCACGAGCAGCGCGTCGCGCTGCGCCTCGATGCTCGGGCGGACCTCGGGCTGCACGAGGCCGAGGTGGAGGTTGGTGCCCACCCGGCTGGAGAGGATCCCGCCGAGGGAGCCGGCGGAGCTCACGAAGGCGGGCTGGAGCACGAGCAGCGCGGGCAGCGCCGTGAACACCGACAGCTGCCGCTCGATCGCGTAGCCGGCGAGGGTCGACAGCACGAGCGCGACCGCGAGCACCGGCACCGACTCGCGGAGGATCACCGAGAAGACCTCGAGCTTCGCCCGCACGCTCGCCGCGACCGTCGCCAGCGCGAGGACGACCAGGACCCACCCCAGCACCGTCGTCACGGTCCCGTGCCCCAGCGCGGTGGTCGCGATGACGAGCGCCGGGATCGTGACGACGTCACCCAGCGTCGACACCGTCGGCGCCACCAGGTTGTCGAGGTCCCACTCGCGGCGGACCGCACCGATCGAGAGGGCGACCGTCACGCCGAGGACGAACACGCTGGCGATCAGCCCGCCGAGCAGCGAGACCAGCGCGAGGTCGAGCAGCGGGATCGTGTCGGGCACGTCGAAGCCGACGGCGACGACCTTCACGATCACCGCGAGGAGCAGCGACAGGCCGAAGGTCAGCGACAGCGACGCGAGCACGTTCTGCACGAGCACGGACTCGCGCCGCACCGACAGGTGGAAGGTGCCGGCGTGGATCGAGGTGGAGAGCCGGTTGCCGAGCGCGCCGAAGATGTTGCCGCGCAGCCCGATCGCGGCCGGCACCATCAGCAGCAGGCCGGGGAACCGCTCGAAGGTCCCGGTCACGGAGCCGAGCGCCGCGCCGGCGACGAGGCTCGAGCACGAGTTGAACCCGAGCGCGACGAGGCTCTGGCGCGCGGCGTCGCCGGTCGGTCCGAGGAACTCGACCAGGCGACGGCCGAGCTGCAGCGGCCGGACGTCGAACGGTCGCGCCCAGGGCATCCGCTGGAGGGTAGTCGTGGGTCGGTCGGCCCGAACCGTGCTCACGGCGCCGCGCGCCGCGCGTTGCGTGGGGGCGCGGACGGGGGGTCGGGACCCGGCCGGAGGGCCGGCTCGGTCAGCGCGCGGGCGGGTGCGGTCGCGCTGGATCCGCCCGGTGCACCGTGCCGTCGGCCGTCGCCCTGGTGTTCGCGAGGCGCGGGTCGGCGTGCTCCAGGCGCAGGGTGAGCAGCTGCTGCGCGTGGTCGAGGACCTTCGCCGTGGCGGCGGGGTCGGTCGATCGGTCGACCAGCTCGTGGGGGTCGTCGTCGAGGTCGAACCACAGCGGCGGCAGGCCGCCCGCGAAGTGGACGTACTTGCCGTGGTCGCTGCGCAGCACGGCGAGGCACGCCTGGTCCTGGCGCAGGCCGAGCACCGCCTCGACGAGGTCGCTGGTGGGGTCGCGGAAGTCGTACTCCCAGTGCACCGCCTGCCTCCAGGTCGGCGGCGCGGCGCCGTCGCCCTCCACGAACGGCCGCAGCGACGCGCCGTCGCAGAAGTCCGGGGGCCTCGAGCCGACCAGGTCGAGGATCGTGGGGAGCACGTCGACGTTCTCGGTGAACGCGTCGACGGTCGCGCCGGCGCGGCCACCCGCGGGCCAGCGGACGATCAGCGGGATGTGGAAGCTCTGGTCGAAGAACCCGAGCTTCTCGACGAGCCAGTGGTCGCCGAGCTGCTCGCCGTGGTCGGAGGTCAGCACCACGAGGGTGTCGTCGGCCATGCCGGTGGCGTCGAGGTGGTCGAGCACCCGGCCGACCTGGTGGTCGACCTCCGTGACCATCCCGTAGTAGGTGGCCTGCAGCTGCCGCTGGTCGAGCGGGTCGTCGGGGGAGGGCACGATGACCTGCGCCGCCTCGACGAACGGGTGCAACGTCGCCTCCCGGTCTCGGGTGGGATGGCGGACGGGGTCGGGCACCTCCGCGGGGTCGACGAGGTCGTGGTACGGCTCCGGCGCCAGGTACGGCGGGTGCGGGCGGAGGTAGGACACGTGCGCGCACCACGGCTCCTCCGCCCTGCCGGGCCGGGACAGCCAGTCGAGCACCGCCTCGGTGACGAACGCCGACTCGGTGTGCTCCGCGCGGTAGCGGGCCGGGCGCCACGTCGCCCCGCGGCCCTCGGGCACCGGGACGTCGGCGGGCTCGTAGATCCTGGTGGGGTCCTCCCCGTCGCCCGGCACCTCGTAGCCGCGCGCGGCGAGCCACTCGAGCCACGGCCCGATCTGCTCGTCGAGCAGGAGCTCGACGTCGAAGCCGGGCATCGGCTCCTCCCAGGTCCGACGCCGCGGGTCCTCCGGCGTCAGGGTGCGCGGGTCGAGGGCGGTGTCGGTGTAGCCGAACAGCGCCGGGGCGTAGCCCACCTCGCGCAGCAGCCGGGGCAGCATCGGCAGGTCGTCCGCGAGCGGCGCGCCGTTGTTCGTCACCCGGTGGTTCATCTGCCACAGGCCCGTCAGCAGCGACGCCCGCGACGGCGCGCACGGCGCGCAGTTGGAGAAGTGGCGCGTGAAGCGGACGCCCCGGGCGGCGAGCCGGTCGAGGTTCGGGGTGCTCACGACCGGGTGGCCCGCGACGCCGAGGCAGTCGGCGCGGAACTGGTCGAGCGTGATCAGCAGGACGTTGGGTCGGCGCTCCACGGCGGCCGACCGTATCGGCCGGGCGCGACGAGAACGCGTTCCAGAAACCCCGGTACCGTGACCGCCATGGCCATGCCCTCAGGGATCGGGATCATCGACACGATGATGGACCTGCCCTTCACCGACGTCCGGTCCACCTACGAGTTCCTCGCGCCGAACCTGCGGGACGCCGACTCGAAGGAGTCCTTCGAGTTCCCCGTCGAGTACATGTTCAAGGACGTGCCGAAGGCGGCGGAGGCGGGCGAGGACCCCGTCGCGCACACGCTGGCGCTGATGGACCACTACGGCATCGAGAAGGCGCTCATCGGTGCCGGCGGTGAGAACCAGGGGCGGGCGCTGCGCGACCACCCGGACCGGTTCCTCGGGTCGATCGGGGTGGACCCCAACGACGGGATGAAGGCGGTCGAGCAGATCGTGCGCGCCCACGAGACGGTCGACCTGCGGGCCGTCGTCGGGTTCCCCGCGGGCTGCAACCCGCAGGTGCCGATCAACGACAAGCGCTGGTACCCGATCTACGCCAAGTGCTGCGAGCTGGACCTGCCGATCTTCATGTGCGTCGGCGTGCCCGGCCCGCGGGTGCCGATGGCGTCCCAGAAGGTCGAGCTCCTCGACGAGGTGTGCTGGTTCTTCCCCGAGCTGACGATCGTGATGCGCCACGGTGCGGAGCCGTGGGAGGAGCTCGCGGTGAAGCTCATGCTGAAGTGGCCGAACCTCTACTACTCGACCTCCGCGTTCGCGCCGAAGTACTACCCGAAGGCGATCGTCGACTACGCGAACACCCGCGGTGCCGACAAGGTCCTCTACGCCGGCTACTTCCCGATGGGGCTGACCCTGGAGCGGATCTTCTCGGAGCTGCCGAACGTCCCGTTCCGCGACGAGGTGTGGCCCAAGTTCCTCCGCGACAACGCCCGCAAGGTCCTCCGGCTCGACTGACCGCACCCCACCGCCTCGCTCGCCCCTGGTTCTGTTCGGCGAATGACGCCTTTCCGGTAGTCATCTGCCGAACAGAACCGAGGGG
>CBFGTJ010000054.1:0-17089 GCA_965651815.1 uncultured Microthrixaceae bacterium
TCCAGCAGCTCGTCGAAGCTGATCGTGTTGATCCGGCGCGCCTCGGGAACCACCCGAGGGTCGGTCGTGAACACGCCGGACACGTCGGTGTACAGCTCACAGGCATCGGCGCCGAGCGCCTTCGCGAGCGCGACGGCCGTCGTGTCGGAGCCGCCCCGGCCCAGGAACGTCACGTCCTTGTCGAGCGACACGCCCTGCGCCCCCGCGACGACCGGCACGCGGCCCGCCTCGACGGCGGCGAGGATGCGCTCGGCGCGCACTTCGAGGATCTTCGCGTCGGTGTGGTTGGTGTCGGTGACGAAGCCCGCCTGGCTCCCGGTGTAGCTCTCGGCCGGCACGCCGCGGTCGGCGAGCGCCATGCACACCAGCGCGATCGCCTTGCGCTCGCCCGCGGTGATCAGCATGTCCATCTCGCGCCCGGGGCGGACGTCGGACACCTCGCTGGCCAGCCGGAGCAGCTCGTCGGTCTCCTTGCCCATGGCCGAGACCACCAGCACGACGTCGTCGCCACGCCGGCGGCAGCGCAGCACGTGGTCGGCGACCTCCCGGATCCGGTCGGGATCGGCCACGGAGGTGCCACCGAACTTCTGGACGAGGAGGGCCACGGGCGAAAGGTAACACCGGCCGTGCGGGCCACCGGCCCCGCCCCGTCACGCGACGGGTCGCGTTGGTCACAGCAGGTGGTTGGCTACCCTGCGCAGCCGTGGGAACGAACGCGGACAAGCGGGCCCGGCAGGCGGCGAACCGCAACCGCCTGGAGCAGGCCCGGCGGCAGGTGGAGGCCGAGGCCCGGCGCCGGCGGACGATCGGCATCGTCGCCGGGCTGCTGGCGCTGGCGGTGGTGATCGTCGGCATCGTCCTCGCGACCGGTGACGGCGACGGCGACGGCGGCGAGGAGGCGGAGGTCCCCACGACCGACGCGCCGGCCACCAGCGAGGCACCCGTGGACACCACCCCCGCCGCGGAGCTGCCGGCCCCGCCCGAGGGGATCACGCTCACCGAACCGACCGAGTGCCCGCCCCCCGAGGGCGCCGAGCAGCGCGTGCAGGTGTTCGCCGGCCCACCCCCCGAGTGCATCGATCCCGACGCCACCTACACGGCGACGTTCACCACCAGTCACGGCGAGTTCACCGCCACGCTGGACGCCGAGGCGGCGCCCGGGACGGTCAACAACTTCGTCGTGCTCGCCAGGTACCGCTACTACGACGGCGTGCCGTTCCACCGGATCGTGCGGGACTTCGTCATCCAGGCCGGCGACGGTGACGGCGAGCCGTGGGGCAGCAACGACCTCGGCTACACGATCGACGACGAGCTGCCCGACAGCCCGGACGCGTACACCGACTACTCGCTCGCGATGGCCAACGCCGGGCCGAACACCAACGGCAGCCAGTTCTTCGTCGTGCTGCCCGGCGGCGGCGCCGGCCTCGGACCGGCCTACTCCCGCTTCGGCGAGGTGACCGAGGGCCGCGACGTGATCGACCGCATCGGGGCGCTCGGCAACGACATGGAGGACCCGACCGAGGTCGTGCTCATCGAGCGGGTCACGATCACCGAGTCCTGATCCGCCGGGCCCGGCCCCGGCGCCGGCCCGCTCGGTCAGGCGCCCTCGGCAGGGTTGAGGGCCGCGGGCAGGGCGGAGAGCCCCACGCGCTCGCCGGCGAGGAAGACGTGGACCTCCCCGGCGCCCTCCACCCGCCACTCGCGCTCCGGTGACCGGATGAGCGCCGTCGCCTCCTCGATGCCGACGACCGGGAGCTCGGGGTTGGCGAGCTCCACCGTCCGGTGCCACTTGTCGGCCGACCACTGGTTGCAGCGGGGCACGATCGTCATCGTGGTCACGAGGTCGAGCCCGACCGTGAACGCGCCGCCGCGGCTGTCGACCATGTGGCTGCACAGCACCGCGGCCGCCTCACCGGCCACGGCGACGACCGCGCCCGCGTCCCAGGCGCCGACGAGCGCGTCGAGCAGCGGCGAGTCCTTCAGCACCGAGCGCAGGTGCATCGGCGAGCCGCCGGTGACGTACACCGCCGGCGCGTCGGCGGCGCGTGCCGCGAGCTCCGGGTCGAGCGCGTCGGGCCGCCGGTACACGGGCAGCTCCTCGACCTCGACGCCCATCGACCCGAACCAGTCGCGGGCGCGCTCGATCGTCGCCCGGGGGTTCTCGTAGGCCAGCGCGGTCGGCAGGAGCGCGACCCGGCCGACGCCGCCGACGAGCCCACGGTCGAAGCTGCACCCGTCGGTGAACTCCCGACCGCCCACGAACGCCAGCGGCCCGCTCACCGTCCTCGCTCCATTCGCTGTGATCCTCCGGTCGGTCGGCGCGGTCGTTCCGCTCCCCCACGCTACGCAGCCGCGGACCGTGCCACGACCACGGGGCGCCGGATCCTTGTCGCCCGGAGGTTACCTGTGAGTAACATCGCCGCCCATGAGGATCGAACGTGTGGGAATCGTGGGCTCCGGGATCATGGGATCGGGGATCGCGGAGGTCGCCGCGAAGGCGGGGCTCCAGGTGGTCCTGCGCTCCCGCAAGCAGGCCACCGCGGACGCGATGCTGGCCTCGCTGGAGAAGTCGCTGGCGAAGCAGGTGGACCGCGGCAGGATCGAGCAGTCCGAGGCGGACGCCGTGCGCGGCCGCGTCAGCGCGACCGAGCAGCTGGCGGACCTGGCCGACTGCGACCTGGTCATCGAGTCCGTCGTCGAGGACCTCGAGGTCAAGCGGGGCCTGTTCACCGAGCTCGACGGCATCGTGAAGCCCGACGCGATCCTCGCCACCAACACCTCGACCCTGCCGGTGGTCGAGATGGCGATGGCGACGAACCGCCCCGACAAGGTGTGCGGCATCCACTTCTTCAACCCGGCCCCGGCCATGTCGCTGGTCGAGGTCGTCGCGCCGCTCACCGCGTCCGACGCCACGATCGAGGCCGCCCGCGCCTTCGCCGAGCAGTGCGGCAAGGACCCGGTGCAGGTCAAGGACCGGGCCGGCTTCATCGTGAACGCGCTGCTGTTCCCCTACCTGAACAACGCCGTGCGCATGCTGGAGAACGGCACCGCCTCCGCCGAGGACATCGACGCGGCGATGAAGGGCGGCTGCAACTTCCCGATGGGGCCGCTGGCGCTGCTCGACCTGGTCGGCCTCGACACGTCGCTCGCGATCCTCGACGCGCTGTACGAGGAGTTCCGCGACCCGAACTACGCCGCGGTGCCGGTGCTGCGCCGCATGGTCGCGGCGGGCCACCTCGGCCGGAAGTCCGGGCGGGGCTTCTACGACTACTCGGCGAAGTAGGTCGTACGCTCGATGGCGTGCCCGTCGAGCCACCGCCGACGCAGTGGGTGTTCCCTTCCGTCGAGGACGCTGAGCCCGACGGTCCGGTCGCGGTCGGCGGCGACCTCGAGCCGGGCACGGTGCTCGCGGGCTACCGGGCCGGTCTGTTCCCGATGCCCCTCGGCCGCCGGGGGCGCCTCGGGTGGTTCTCCCCCGACCCCCGCGGGATCCTCCCCGTCGACGGCCTGAAGGTCAGCCGGTCGCTGCGCCGCTCGCTGCGCCGCTACGAGCTGCGGCTCGACACGGCGTTCGAGGAGGTCATCCGCGCCTGCGCGGACCCGTCCCGACCCCACGGCTGGATCGACCGGAGGATCATCGAGGCGTACACGCGGCTGCACCACCTCGGCTGGGCGCACAGCGTCGAGGCGTGGGACGGCCCCGACCTGGTCGGCGGCCTGTACGGGGTCTCGATCGGGGCGTTCTTCGCCGGGGAGTCGATGTTCCACCGCGCCACGGACGCGTCGAAGGTGGCGCTCGTCGGGCTGGTCGACCTGTTGCGCCCGGTGCCCGAGGCGCTGCTCGACGTGCAGTGGACGACGCCGCACCTGGCCTCGCTGGGTGCGGTCGAGATCCCGCGCTCGGAGTACCTCGTCCGGGCGCGGCGCGCGATGGAGCGCCCCGGCCCCGCGGTGTTCGAGGAGCGCCGGGCCGCTCGTGTGACAGTGTTCGGGTCGTAGCGTTCGGTCGAGCGTTCGAGCTCCGGCGGCGGGGGGTCGCCGGGGGATCCGGGGGGTGTGCCGTGCGGGACGAGGGTGGGACGACGACGAGGCCGTGGCTCGGCTACTGGCCCGATCCCGCGGACGAGCAGGACCTCGAGGTGCACCGCGAGCCGGTCACCCTCGTCGCTCCGGACGGCGCCGTCGTCCGGGGGATCCTGTGGACCCCGCCGAGCGGGAGGTGGCGGGTCGGCGTGCTGCTCGCGCACCCGCGGGGCGACTTCAGCACCCACTACGCGTGCGCACCGCTCGCCGCCGCCGGCTACGGGGTGCTCGGCATCGCGACCAGGTCGGTGAACGACGACACCGACCTGCTGCACGAGGGCTGCGTCGTCGACGTGGTGACCGCCGGGGAGGAACTGCGCCGTCGCGGGGCGGAGGCCCTGGTCGCGCTCGGCAACTGCGGGGGCGGCTCCCTGATGGCGCTCGCCCAGGCCGGCCTCGAGGCGGTCGGGGCGCAGGGGGGCCGGTGGACACCGGCACCGCTCGGGGCGGACGGGTTCATCGCGACCGCCGCGCACCCCGGTGAGGGCGAGTACATGGCCCAGGTCATCGACCCGTCCGTGACCGACGAGGGCGACCGGTTCTCCGTCGACCCCGAGCTCGACATGTACCACCCGGACAACGGGTGGCGACCCTGGCCCGAGCCGTCGCGGTACGACCCGGTGTGGCTCGACCGCTACCGGGCGGCGCAGCGCGAGCGCGTCGCCCGCATCGACGAGGTGGCCCGGGCGTCGGTCGCCGCGCGCGAGGTCGCGCGGCAGGAGCTGCGCGACGCCCGGCCCGGCACCGCGGCGTGGTCCGAGCTGCGCCGGCGCTCGGTGTCGGTGAGCTACCTCACCGTGTACCGGACGCTCGCGGATCCCGCTCACCTCGACCCCTCGATCGATCCCGACGACCGACCCCTCGGGTCGATCCTCGCGGTGGGTGACCCCCTGGTGGCGAACTACGGCGCGCGGGGCCTCGCACGCACGGTCAGCGACCGGGCCTGGCTGTCGACGTGGTCGGCGCTGAGCTCGCACGCCCGGATGGCCGACACGATGCCGCACGTGGAGGTGCCGACCCTGATCGTGCACCCGACCGCGGACACCGAGGTCCGCATGCGCCAGGCGGTCGCGTTGCGCGACGCGGCCGGCGCGGACGACGTCACGTTCGAGCTGCTGCGGGGCGCGCCGCACTACCTCGAGGGCCACCGCCGCGAGGCGAACGAGCTGGTCGTCGACTGGATCCGCGCCCGCTTCGGCTGACCGGGTCGTTCGACAGCCGGGTCGTTCGACAGCTGGGTCGTTCGACCCATTTCCCGCCGATCCGGTTGACCGCCGCGGCGCGGTCCCGTACCTACGGAACCGAGGACACGAAGCGCCGCGACGAGCGGTGCCAGCACAACCAGGGGAGGCGTGGATCCGCCGGCGTCGTCTGGTCGCTCGGTCGGCGGGGAGCCAGTAGCGAAACCGACCCCAGGCGGGCTGCGGCCCGCACCGAAACCCTGGGATGCACGTTGCGGGAGGGGGCCGACACGGCCCCCTCACCGCGTCCGGAGACCGCCGGCGTCCCGGCCACGGCGGCCCGGGCGAGCGCGGTTCAGGTGACCGCGGCGCGCAGGGCGTCGAGCCGCTCGAGGCGCGCCGCTCCCGTGCCGAGCACGAAGTCCGGCACGATGACCTCGTCGACGCCGACCTCCGCCCACTGCTCGACGACCTCGGCGAAGTGCTCGGGCGGCCCGGCGACCGCCGCGCGGGGCGCGACGCGCTCGACGAGCTCCCGGGCTCGGGCCGGGTCGTCGGTCACCATGACCAGGGCCTGGGTCGAGCGCCGGATCGTCGACGGGTCGCGGCCGATCGCCTCGCAGTGCTCCGCCAGCTTGCGGGACCGCTCGGCCATCACCTCCGGGAGGCTCCACATGTTCCACTCGTCCGCGTGGCGGGCGACGAGCCCGAGCATCCGGTCCCCCTTGCCGCCGATCAGCAGCGGCAGGGGCTGCTGCACCGGCTTCGGCTCGCAGAGCGCGCCGCGCAGCTGGTAGTGCTCACCCTCGAAGGTCGTGCTCGGCGAGCGCAGCAGCCCCTTGACGACGTGGCACGCCTCGTCCAGCCGGGCGAGGCGCTCCCCCGGCGGCGGGAGCTCGATGCCGTACTGCTCGTGCTCGTTCACCTGCCAGCCGGCGCCGAGGCCGAGCACGACGCGACCGCCGGTCACGTGGTCGAGCGTCGCCGCCCAGTTCGCGACGACCGCCGGGTGGCGGTACGTGTTGCCGAGGACGAGCGGCCCGACCCGGAGGCGCTCGGTGCGGGCGCCGAGCGCCGCCAGCAGGGCGGTCGACTCGAGGTTCGGCACCTCGGGAGCACCGAAGCCGCCGCCGTCACCCATGAAGTGGTCGGCGACGTAGACGCCGTCCCAGCCGGTGCGCTCCGCGTGCAGCACCTCCTCGAGGAGGTCCTCCCAGGGCTGCTGGGCGTTGGGCCAGATGGAGAGTCGCATGCCGCGAGTGTGGCCCGCCCGGCGCGGCCGCACCCGCGCGTCAGCGCACGCGCACCGCGCGGAACCGGCGGAGCCGCAGGCTGTTGGACACCACGAACACGCTCGACAGCGCCATGGCCAGGCCCGCGATCACCGGGTTGAGCAGCCCCGCCGCGGCGAGGGGGAGCGCCGCGACGTTGTAGGCGAACGCCCAGAACAGGTTGCCCTTGATCGTCGCGAGCGTGCGCCGCGACAGGCGGATGGCGTCCACGGCGGCGAGCAGGTCGGTGCGCACCAGGGTGAGGTCGCCGGCCTCGATGGCCACGTCCGCGCCGGTGCCCATCGCGATCCCGAGGTCGGCCTGGGCCAGGGCCGCGGCGTCGTTCACGCCGTCGCCCACCATCGCGACGACCCGCCCCTCGTCCTGCAGGCGGGCCACCGTGGCGACCTTGTCGGCCGGCAGGACCTCGGCGACGACCTCGTCGATGCCGACCTGCTGCGCGACCGACCGGGCGGCTCGCTCGTTGTCGCCGGTGAGCAGCACCGGCGTGAGGCCCAGGCGCCGCAGCTCGCGGATCGCGGTCGCGCTGGTCGCCCGGGGCGAGTCCGCGACGACGGCGACGACGCGCAGCACCCCGTCGACCGCGCCGAGCACCGGCGTGCGGCCCGCGGCCTGGGCCTCGTCGACGGCGGCGAGCAGCCCGTCGTCGAGCACGACCCCGTGGGACTCCAGCAGGCTGCGGCGACCCACGAGCACGGACCTGCCCCCGACGACGCCCTCGACGCCGAGCCCCTCGTGGTTGCGGAACTCCGCGATCGGCACCGCGTCGGGGTCGACCCCCCTGCGGCGTGCACCGGCCACGATCGCCTTGGCGATCGGGTGCTCGGAGCCCGACTCCAGGCCCGCCACGGCCGCGAGCAGCTCGGCGGGGTCCTCGCCCGGCGCGGTCACGACGTCGTGCAGCTCCATCTCGCCCGTGGTCACGGTGCCGGTCTTGTCGAGCACGATCGTGTCCACGGTGCGCGTCGACTCGAGCACCTCGGGGCCCTTGATGAGCACGCCGAGCTGGGCGCCACGGCCCGTGCCGACGAGCAGCGCGGTCGGGGTGGCGAGGCCGAGCGCGCAGGGGCAGGCGATGATCAGCACCGCCACGGCGGCGGTGAACGCGGTGGTCGCCGGCTCCCCCGCGCCGAGCCAGAACCCCAGGGTGCCGACGGAGAGTGCGATCACGATCGGCACGAACACGCCGGAGATCCGGTCCGCGAGCCGCTGCACCGGCGCCTTCCCGGACTGCGCCTGCAGCACCAGGCGCCCGATCTGCGCGAGCGCGGTGTCCTCGCCGACGCGCGTCGCGCGCACGACGAGGCGTCCGCCGACGTTCAACGTGGCGCCGGTGACGGGATCGCCCGGCGCGACCTCGACCGGCACCGACTCACCGGTCAGCAGGGACTCGTCCACGGCGGAGGAGCCCTCGACGACGACCCCGTCGGTCGCGACCTTCTCCCCCGGGCGCACCACGAAGCGGTCGCCCACCTGGAGCTGCTCGATCGGCACTCGCTGCTCGCGCTCGACGCCGTCGGGACCGTCCGGCCGGAGGATCGCGACGTCCTTCGCGCCGAGCTCCAGCAGGGCGCGCAGCGCGGAGCCGGAGCGGTGCTTCGCTCGCGCCTCGAAGTAGCGCCCCGCGAGCACGAACAGGGTCACGGCGGTGGCGACCTCGAGGTAGATCTCGTCCTCGCCGCCGCGGCGCACCTCCAGGCTGAAGGGCATGGTCATGCCGGGCATGCCGGCGTCGCCCCAGAACAGCGCGCGCACCGACCAGGCGAACGCGGCGAGGGTGCCGACGGAGATCAGCGTGTCCATCGTCGCCGCGCCGTGGCGCAGGTTCACCCACGCGGCCCGGTGGAACGGCCACGCACCCCACACCACGACGGGGGCGGCGAGGGTCAGGCTCAGCCACTGCCAGTTGCGGAACTGCAGCGGCGGCACCATCGACATGAGGAGGACGGGCACGGTGAGCGCGGCGGAGATCAGCACGCGGCGCCGCAGCTCCTCCACCGGTGAGGCGGCACGGTCGTCGGGCTCCTCGCCGCCGTCGTCGTCCCCGCCACCGACCGGGGCGGCCGTGTAGCCGGTCGCCTCGACGGTGGCGACGAGGTCCTCGACGGCGACGTCGGGGCGGTGCCTGACCGTCGCCCGTTCGGTGGCGTAGTTGACGCTGGCCTCGACCCCGTCCATCCGGGACAGCTTCTTCTCGACCCGGGCCGCGCACGCGGCGCAGGTCATGCCGCCGATGTCCAGCTCGACGGTGACGAGGTCGCGGGCGTCCGCGACCCCGGGCGGGCGCTGCGCCGGTGCGGTCACGAGCCCACCGCCGCGCCGAGGGCCCAGCCCGCGGCGAACACCACCAGCAGCACACCGAGGAACGCGCCCAGCCGCGCGGGGGTGCTCATCCGCGCAGCTCGTAGCCGGCCTCGTCGACCGCGGCGCGCACGGCCTCGCGGTCGACCCCGCCGTCGGAGGTGACGGTCGCCCGCCCGCTGTCGAGGTCGACCTCGACCGAGCGCACGCCGGGCACGGCGCTGAGCTCGTCGGTCACCGCCTTGACGCAGTGGCCGCAGGTCATGCCCTCCACCTCGAAGGTCTCGGTCACCGTGCCGCTCGCCATCGGGGCCTCCTCGTGTCTCGCGTGGTCCGACACCCACCGTACATACCCCCATGGGGTATATGTCAAGGGGTCGGCACCGGTGTGGCCGCGTTGCCCCTACCCGGGGGCGGGTCGTCGGCGTAACGTCCGCGCATGGCACTTCCACCGCCCTCCGCGGACCGCACCGCACTCGTCACCGGCGCCTCCTCGGGCATCGGTGTGGAGCTGGCCAGGGAGCTCGCGCGCCGCGGCCACGGCGTCACCCTCGTGGCGCGCCGCAAGGAGCGGCTCACCGAGCTGGCCGAGGAGCTGACGGCGACCGGCGTGCGCGCCGAGGCGCTCGACGTGGACCTGTCCGACCGCGCCGCACGGGCCGGGCTGCCGACCCGGATCGCCGAGCTGGGCCTGCAGGTCGACGTGCTGGTCAACAACGCCGGGTTCTCCACCACCGGCCCGGTCGCGTCGGCCGACGTCGACGCCGAGCTGGACATGATCGAGGTCGACGTGGCGGCCGTCGCGGACCTCTGCACCCGCTTCGTCGGCGGCATGGTCGAGCGGGGACGGGGCGCGGTGCTCAACGTCGCCTCCACCGCCGCGTTCCAGCCGCTGCCGGGCCAGGCGGGGTACGCGGCGTGCAAGGCGTTCGTGCTGTCCTACACGCGGGCCCTCGGCGGGGAGCTGCGCGGGACCGGCGTGACCGCGACCGCGCTGTGCCCCGGACCGGTGGAGACCGGGTTCGGCGAGGCGGCCGGGTTCACCGAGGAGGAGACGAAGGGCGCGATGCCGTCGTTCATGTGGGAGGACGTCACCGCGGTGGCGCGCGCCGGCATCGAGGCGCTCGACGCGGGGCGGCCGACCGTGATCCCCGGGATCGCGAACCGGGTCACCGCGCTCCTGTCGAGGATGACCCCCAAGGACCTGCTCGTGCCGATCATCGCGAAGGGCCACCCGGCGTTGCGGCGCAGCTGAGGGCCGGTCCTGCCCGGGGCCGACGGCGTTCTCCGGGCACGCCGTCGTGGCCGCTGCGTACGCTCGCCGTCCATGGCGAAGCCGGCCGACACCTGGGACCCGGTCCAGTACCGGCGGTTCGCCGCGGAGCGCCGGCGTCCCTTCGACGAGCTGCTCGCGCTCGTGGACCCCGCTCCGGGCGGGACCGCCGTCGACCTCGGCTGCGGCACGGGTGAGCTGACCGCCGAGCTGCACCGCCACCTCGGGGCGGCGTCGACCGTCGGCGTCGACACCTCGCCCGCGATGCTCGAGCAGGCACGCACCCACACCGTCGCGGGCCTGCGCTTCGAGCTCGCCGACCTGGCCACGTGGGAGCCGGAGGCACCCCTCGACGTCGTGTTCGCGAACGCGTCGCTGCAGTGGGTGCCCGACCACCCCGCCCTGCTCGCGCGCCTCGCCGGGTTGCTGGTGCCCGGCGGGCAGCTGGCGTTCCAGGTCCCCGCGAACCACGACCACCCCGCGCACACCGTCGCCGCGGCGCTCGGGGCCGAGCGTGGGCTGCGAGCCGTCGGTCCGGCCGCCTCGGTGCCGCCGCCGGAGCAGTACGCCACCGTGCTGCACGGCCTCGGGCTCGTCGACCTGCACGTCCGGATGCAGGTGTTCGGCTTCGAGCTGCCCGACACCGCCGAGCTGGTGGAGTGGACGAGGGGCACGCTGCTGACCGGGTACCGGGGGCAGCTCGAACCGGAGCAGTACGAGGCGTTCGAGGCGGAGTACCGGCAGCGGCTGCTCGCGGAGCTCGGCGACCGGCGGCCGTACTACTACCCGTTCAAGCGGATCCTGGTGCACGCACGCCGACCCGTGGGCTGACCGGCGTCGCGCGCTCGGACCCGGTCGCGGGGTAGGGACCCCCGCGCAGTGGGACGGACCTTCGCCTCCGACCGTGAGTGGCGGTTCGGCCTCGCGCCGGATCCGCTCTGGGACCGGTTGACCGCGGTCGACGAGTACGCGCGCTGGTGGCCCTGGCTGCGCGAGCTCGACGTGGACCGCGGCTTCGTGACGGCGTCCCGCTGGCGTTGCGAGGTCGCGCCACCCCTGCCCTACGTGGTGCGCTTCACCGTCGCGCTGGAGCGGGTGGTGGACCGCGAGCAGGTCACCGCCACCGTCGACGGCGACGTGCAGGGCACCGCGAGGCTCACCATGCAGCCCGACGACGACGGCACGACCACGGTTCGCCTCGTGTCGGACCTCGTCCCGGCGAACCCGGTCATGCGCCGGTTCGCGGCGTTCGCGCCGGCGCTGGTGCGGTGGGGGCACGACTGGGTGCTGGACCAGGGGCGCCGCCAGTTCGAGCAGCGCGCGCTGGCCGACGACCGGCGCTGAGGGAGCGCCACCGCGACCGGATCGCGCCCTGGTGCGTGTGTGGGCTGTGAGGATGACGGCGGATGGTCCCGCGATGACACGTGACGGCCTCGACGAGGCGTTCCTCGCGCTGGTGGAGCGCGAGCACCGTGGGCTCACGGCGGCCGCGGCGATGGTGGTCGGCGATCGGGCGGTGGCCGAGGAGATCGTCCAGGACGTCTTCGAACGGACCTACCGCCGCTGGTCGAAGGTCTCGGGCCTCGACCGGCCGGGCGCGTGGGTCCGCCGGGCCGTGCTGAACCAGGCCATCTCGGCGTCGCGGCGCAGCGCGGCGGAGCGCCGGGCGCTGGACCGGCTGCGACGGCGTCGGGCGACGCACGCGCAGGTGCCGGCACCCGCACCGGAGCTGTGGGCCGCCGTGCGTGCACTGCCCGAATCGCAGTGCACCGCCGTCGCGCTGCACTACGGCGCCGACCTCTCGATCGCGATGGTCGCGGCCGAGATGGACCTCTCCGAGCCTGCCGTCAAGACCCTGCTGCACCGCGCGCGCACGACGCTGCGCGAGCGCTGGACCATCGAGGAGATGACGTGATGGACGAGTACGGAACGGACCGCCCCGACGGCGGCGACGACGCCCGGCTGGACGCCGAGCTCGCCGCCGCGGGGGCCGAGCTGCGGCGCAGCGCGCCACCGGTCGAGGGCAACGAGGTGATCGCCCACGTCCTGCGTCGGGACGTCGCCCGGGCCCGGCGGGCGAACGTGCTGCTGGCCGCGGCGGCCGCGATCGCGGTGGTCGCCATGGTGCCGCTCGCGGCGCGGAGCTCCGGGCCGGTGCGCGGCTCCGGGGGCGCGGAGTCGGCCGCCGGCGGGGGTGGGCCGACCCCGGCCGAGCAGATCGTCGCGGAGCTGCCCGACGAGCCCGTCGACCCCCGGGAGGTGCAGCTCGTCGCCTCGGTGAGCCGGTACGACACGTGCGACTCGCTGCTCGAGCAGCTGCACCGCGTCGGTGCCGCCCACGTCGGCAGTCGGGGCTTCGGTGGGACCACCTGGATCGAGCCGTTGGCCGGCGACTGGGACCGGGCGGCGGGGTTCGCGGCCGCCGGGGCGCGGGCGGACGAGGGCGGCGACGGCGGAGGTGGCGGCGGTGAGACGCTCGGCACGAACGTCATCGTCGAGGGCGTCGACGAGCCGGACTCGGTGAAGGCCACGGGCACGCTCGTGGTCGAGCTGGCCGGCACGGCACTGCGCGTCGTCGACACCGCGGTGCCCGCGGTGGTCGGCACGCTCGAGCTCGGCGAGAGGGGGCACCCCGAGGAGCGCTTCGCCGTCCCGACCGCCCTGTTGGTCGAGGGACGTCGGGTCGTCGTGTTCGGCACCGAGTCGGTCGCGGCGGAGCCCGTGCCGGGCGACCCCTCGGCCACCCGGCCGTGGCACGAGTACCTCACGGTGACGCTGGTCGACCTGTCGGACCCCGCGGCGCCGGAGGTGACCGAGCGGGTCCGCATCGAGGGTCGCCTGGTGGCGGTCCGCCGGGTCGGCGACGAGGTGCGCATGGTCACGGCATCCTCGCTGGCCGACCTGCCGATGGTGCGGCCGACCACCCCGAGCTCCGTCGGCGCCGCGCTGCACCAGAACCGGCTGGCGGTCGCGGCGTCCGCGATCGAGGACTGGATCCCCGAGTGGGACCGCGGCGAGGGCACCGACGCGACGCCGCTGGTGGGCTGCGACGGCGTCGTGGTGCCCGACACGTTCGCGGGCGTGCACATGACCTCGCTCGTGGAGTTCGACCTGGAGGGCGAGTTCGCGCCGCGGGCGACGTCGCTGCTCGCCCCGTCCGAGCAGCTCACCGCGACCGCGACCGACGTCGTGATCGCCTCGCAGGTGTGGGTGGACCCGATCGACCGCAAGGACGACTTCTCCGACTGGTCGACGGCGCTGCACCACTTCCGCTTCGGCGACGGCGCCGCGGCGCCGAGCTACCTGGCCTCCGGTGCGGTGGACGGGTCGATCCGCGACGACTTCTCGATCGCGGTGCTCGACGACGGCACGGTCGGCGCGGTGACCGTCGACGTGCTCCCGTGGCAGTCCCGCGAGAAGGCCGACGTGACGGTGCGGCTGCTCGCGGCACCGGAGGGCGGCACGACGCTCGAGCAGGTCGGCGCGCTGCTGCCGGAGGGCTCGGGGGCGCAGGTGGCGGGGGTCCGGTTCATGGGAGACCGCCTGCTGCTGTCCTCGGGGTGGGGTGGCAACCGAATCGCCGCCGTGGACCTCTCCGACCGGACCGCGCCCCGCGACCTGGGCACCGTGGCGCTGAAGGGGCCCGGGGCGTACTTCCACTCGGTCGGCGAGCACCGCGTCCTGGCGATCGGGGCGACCATGCGGCGGGAGGGGGAGACCATCCGAACGGGCTTCCACGCATCGCTGCTGGACCTGTCGGGGGCGCCCGCCGTGGTCGGGATGTGGGAGATGGACGACCTCGGCAGCATGGCGAGCTACGACCACCACGCCTTCACCTGGTGGGCTCGCCGGAACCTCGCGGCGTTCGGCGTGACGCACCAGTCCCGCGACACGACGCCGCCACCTCCGCCCGACGCAGCGTTCCTCCGGGTGGACGGCGACTCGGTGGACGTGCGGCTGGTGACGCCGCGGGAGGCGGACCTGGGGCCGAAGTGCCGGTTCGGTGAGCGGCCGGTGAACTGCGACCACACCGGGCCGCCGCAGGTGCAGCGGGTGATGGTGGTCGACGGCCAGCTGTGGCTCTACACGAGCGAGTCGCTGGAGCGGCTCGACGCAGAGACCTACGAGTCGCAGGCCATCGTGCCCCTCCGGCCCCGCCTGTTCTGAGCACCCACGCCGGCCGACGCCGTGAGCGTTCTGTTCGGCGGACGTCAAGGAGATCCTTGACGGCCGCCGAACAGAACCGGGCGGGCGGTCCCCCGTCGAGCCGGGTCAGGCGCCCTTCGCCATGTTGGCGAAGAGGGTGCAGTAGTCGAGGAAGACGAGGCGGCTCACGCCGGTCGGACCGGCGCGGTGCTTGGCGACGATCACCTCGGCGGTGTCCTTGTCGGTGCTGTCGGGGTTGTAGACCTCGTCGCGGTAGAGGAACATCACGACGTCCGCGTCCTGCTCGATCGAGTTGTGGACGACCACCCCGTTGGCGACGAAGTTGTGGGTGCCGAGCACCGTGGCGTCGTAGACCGGGCGCGTCCCGAGCGGGGTGATCTCGGCGACCTCGTCCCAGAAGACGTCCGAGTGCGCGAGCGCGGCGAGCTCCTTCGACTCGATCGCGTCCGCGATGCGGGCGAGCCGCGCACGGCTGGACGAACGGGGTCGCGCCTCGGTGCCGAGCAGGTAGCCCCCGCAGTACTGCTCGCCGAGGGCCGCGGCGAGGTCACGCTGGGTCATGCCGAGCCGTGCCAGCTCGGCGACGACGAGGTCGCGCACCTCGCAGGGGATCGTGTCGCAGTTGGGGTTCGGGGTGACGCCCTCGAGCGCCGCCAGCGCGGCCTCGCACTCGCGGCCCCGCTCCCCCGCCACGCCGATGCGGCGGAGGAACTCGCGCTGGTGGTCCGAACCGTGGATCCACAGCCGCCACCGCGGGCGGTTCGACCCGACGTCGGTGATGCGGGCGAGGATGCCGAAGCGCAGCAGCAGCGTCTGCAAGTCGTCGATGAGGCGCCGCTTCGTGCTGGTGGCGGTGAGCCGGACGTGGGGCCGGCCGCGCAGGGTGCCGACGCCCAGCGACCCGACGCCCCCGAAGATCCCCGAGATCACGGTGGCGAGCTGGTCCTCGACGAGCGAGAACACCTCGGCCGGGACGCGCCCGTCGTCCAGTGACGCCTGCACCATCGCCGCGAGCTCGCCGGGCTCGGCGCGACGGAGGTGCTCGGGCGACCCCACGACCCGCGGCGTCGCGATGCGGCTGCCCGGCTCGAGCTCGTCCAGGCGTGCCCAGCCGTGCACCGTGCGGAACGGGTGGTTGGCGGTGGCGACCAGCTCACGGCCCGAGGCGAGCCGGAGGCGGTAGGCCTCCTTGGTCCCGCTCGGGAACGCGTGCGTCATCGTCGAGGGGACCATCGTCCAGTCGTCCGCGAGGCTCCACACGGGCACGTCCCGCTCGCCCGACTCGAGCAGCTCGCCGAGGGTCACCTCGGTGTTGGTGTCCGCGCGCAGCACCCGCGTCTCCGCGACGAGGCACCCCGACTCGCGCAGGTCGGCGAGCATCGGGCGCTTGTCGGAGCGCAGCTCGAGCTGGCGGGACAGCTGGGACAGCGCCATCACGGGCGTCTCGAGCTCGCGGGCGAGGACCTTGAGGCCGCGGCTGATCTCCGCGACCTCGACCTGGCGGCTCTCGGCGGACCCACGCCCCGACATGAGCTGCAGGTAGTCGACGACGATGAGGCCGAGCGGCTCGCCGAGCTTGTCCTGCAGGCGCCGGGCCTTCGAGCGGATCTCGTTGACGGTGAGGGCGGGGTTGTCGTCGATCCACAGGCGGCCCTCGCCGAGCCGGTCCATCGCCTTGGTGATCTTCGTCCAGTCCGCGTCGGTCAGCCGCCCGGTGCGGAGCTTCGTCGCGTCGATGCGGGCCTCCGCGGCGATGAGCCGCTGGGTCAGCTCGAGGTGGCCCATCTCGAGCGAGAAGAACAGCACCGGGCGCTGCTCGCGCACGGCGGCGTGCGCCGCGATGCCCAGCGCGAAGGCCGTCTTCCCCATGGCCGGCCTGGCACCGACGACGATCAGCGCGCCGGGCTGGAGCCCGGCGAGCTGCGTGTCGAGGTCGGTGTAGCCGGTGGGGGTGCCGGTGATCGCGTCGCCGCGCTCGTAGAGCTGCTCGAGCTGCTCGAGGCTGCGGTCGAGCAGCGGGGCGAGCTCGGCCATCGTGTCGTTGGTGCGGCGCTGCGCGACCGAGAACATCATCGACTCGGCCGTGTCGATCGTCTTCTCGATGTCGTCGAGCGGCGAGTAGCCGAGCTCCGCCACCTCGCTGGCGGTGCTGATGAGGCGGCGCAGCAGCGCCTTCTCCTCGACGATGCGTGCGTAGTGCAGCGCATTGGTGATCGCGGGGGTCCGCGCCTGGAGCGAGACGAGGGTCGCGGGACCGCCGACCGCGTCGAGCACGCCGGCCTGGGCGAGCTCGTCGGCGACGGTCACGGGGTCGACCGCCTGGCCGGCGCCGTACAGCGCCTGGATGGCGTCGAAGATGTGCCGGTGGGCCGGCCGGTAGAAGTCCTCCGCCGTCACCACGCTCGCGACGGCGGAGATCGCCTGCTCGCTCAGCAGCATGGCGCCGAGGAGCGACTCCTCGGCTTCCAGGCTGTGGGGTGGGACTCGGAGCTGTGAGGGGGAGCGCTCGGCGGCCTGGGACATCGGCGTTCATCCTCGTCGGACGAGGCTGTGGGGAGGAAGAGGAACAAGGTTGAGGATTCGGCGGGATTCGCTGGGGATGGCCTGTGCACAGCTGTGGATCCGCTGGGCACAACTCCGTCGGGCACCACACTGCCCACGGACTGTGACAGCGAGGCGCGACCCCACTCTCCGCCGACGTCGTGGCCCCCGGACGCGACGGCGCCCGGCCCGCGGGCCCCGCGCCGCAGGTGGGTGGGCAGCACTGGTAGCGCGTGAGCGGGTCGAACACG
>CBFGTJ010000055.1:0-16746 GCA_965651815.1 uncultured Microthrixaceae bacterium
TTGGTGCCGGCGTGCTCCGCGACCTCGCCGTCCGGACGCTCCTCGTCCGCCGGGCCGGGTTCGATCTGGACCACCGAGGCACCCGTCCCGCACCACCGGCAGACGACCGACTCGACCTCCTCGTGGAGCACCTCTGGCTCCTCGACCGTGAGCTCGCCACCGATCGTGTAGTGGTGGAAGGCGCGCGTCCGCCGCGTCGTCGTGACCTCGAAGCGGGTGAGGTTGCCGCACGCCGTGCACCGGTACCGGGGGATCTGGTTCGGCGTCGTGTCCATGGCCGGATCGTAGTGGCGACCACCCGCCCTCGGTTCCGGCGGGCCGGCCCGACGGCGCAGCGGGCCAAAGGGAGCTGGGGCGCCTCGGGGCCGTGGTCAGCCGCGCGCCGCGCCCGCGGCAGCACGGCTCGCGGCGACCAGCTCGCCGAGCGTCCTCGCCGCGCGCCCGTCGTCGATCGCTGCTGCCGCCGCCTCCACGCCGGCGCGCAGGTCCTCGGCGATCCCCGCGACGACGAGCCCCGCCGCGGTGTTGAGCAGCACCATGTCGCGCACCGGGCCGGCCTCGCCCGCGAGCACCGCCCGGGCGGCTTCTGCGTTCTCGGCCGGGCCGCCCACCGCGATCTGCTCCAGGGTGACCCGCTCGAGCCCGACCTCCTCGGGGGTGACGGTGAAGCGTCGCTGCTCCCCCGCCCGGATCTCGACCACCTCGGTCGTCCCGGCGGTGGTGAGCTCGTCGAGGTCGTGCTCGCCGTGGACCACCCACGCGTGGTCCATCTGCCGCTTCGCGAGGACCTCGGGGACCAGGTCCAGCAGCGCCGGGTCGGTCACCCCGAGCACCTGGCGGGTCACCCGGCCGGGGTGCGACAGGGGGCCCAGCACGTTGAACACCGTCGGGATCCCCAGCTCGGTGCGAACCCCCGCGACGTGGCGCATCGACGGGTGGAACATGCGGGCGAACGCGAATCCGACCCCGGCCTCGCGCACGCAGGCGGCGACGCCGTGCCCGTCGAGCTCGACCGCCACGCCGAGCGCCTCGAGCAGGTCGGTCGACCCCGACGCCGAGGACGCCTTGCGGTTGCCGTGCTTGCAGACGGTGGCACCCGCGGCCGCGGCGACGATCGAGGACATCGTGGACACGTTGAACGCCCGTCCCCCGAGCGCCCGGGAGCCGCCGGTCCCGACGAGGTCGATCGTGGAGCGAGGGTCGGGCAGCTCGAGCGGTGCCGCCACGGCGAGCATCGCGTCCACCATCCCGACCACCTCGTCCGCGGTCGGCCCCTTCGCCCGGAGCGCGACGAGGAACGCGGCGATCTGGGCGTCGGTCGCCTCGCCGGCCAGGATGCGCTCGAGCACGGCGCTGGTGACGGCGCCGTCGACGTCGTGACCCGCGGTCAGCTCGCGCAGCAGCCCCGGCCAGGCGCCGATGGCCGCGAACGCGCCCATTCCGGCCTCAGCGAGCCGCAGCGCCGCTCACGACGCTCTTGTCGGCCGCCGCGGCCATCGCCCGGAGCCGACGGCGACGACGGATGATGCGCTGGCGCTCCCGCTCGGTGGCGCCGCCCCACACCCCGTTGTGCTCGCGATGGCCGATCGCGTGCTCGAGGCACTCCTCCTGGACCGGGCACTGCGCGCACACCGCCTTGGCCTCGTCGGCCTCCTCGTCGGTGGCCGGGTAGAAGATCGTGGGATCCAGTCCCTTGCACGCGGATCGGCGCACCCAGTCACGGTCCATGCCGGGCGATTCTGTCGTCTGGCCCCTTGCATGTCCAAGTGAGATCGCCGCCCCGCCCGGCGAGCCCACAGGAGCCGGTGGTGCTGCGAAAGGACACGGGGTTCGCACCACGCCGACGGCCCGAAGGTGGCCGTCGGCGTGGCGTGGTGTGCACGCAGCGTGGTGGCACCTGTGGCACCGGGACGCGCCGGATCGCCACAGAGTGACGACTCGTGCACGAAGAGTGCCCATGAGGCCCCGAGGCGACCGCAGGGCATCTCGGCCGGCCGACGCTCTCCTAGGCTGTCTCCGTGACCCCCCGGCCCTTCGTCCGAGCCCGCTCACTTCAGTCCCTGCGCGACGACACCTTCGACGTGGTCGTGGTGGGAGGTGGTGTGACAGGTGCGGGGGTCGTGCTCGATGCGGCGTCGCGGGGCTTGCGCGCCGCGCTGGTCGAGCGCGACGACTTCGCCTCGGGCACCTCCTCGAAGTCGTCCAAGCTCGTCCACGGCGGCCTGCGCTACCTCCAGCAGGGCGAGGTCGGCCTGGTCTACGAGGCCCTCGCGGAGCGCCAGCGGCTCCTCAAGAACGCGCCGCACCTGGTGAAGCCGCTGCCGTTCCTCATCCCGATGATGGGCAAGGGCGGGGTGATCCCCGCCAAGATCGCCCGGCTGCTCGGCACCGCCATGTGGGGCTACGACCTCACCGGCGGTCTCCGCATCGGCAAGCTCCACAAGCGCCTCGACAAGGCCGAGGCGCTCGCGTACATGCCGACCCTCCCCGAGGACCGGCTCGTGTCCGCGTACCTCTACTACGACGCGGCCGCGGACGACGCCCGCCTCGTCGTGGCGATCCTGCGCACCGCGGCGCTCGAGCACGGGGCGACGATCGCGAACCGGGTCGCGGCGAAGGGCCTGTCCAAGGACGCCTCGGGCCGGGTCGACGGCCTCGAGGTCGAGGCGGACGGGGAGGAGTTCACGATCCGGGCCCGCTCGGTGGTGAACGCCGCGGGCGTGTGGTCCGACGACGTGCGGGCGATGGACGAGGGCACGCACCCCGACTCGATCCGGCCGGCGAAGGGCGTGCACATCACCGTGCCGTGGGAGAAGGTGCGCAACGAGGTCGCGGCGGTGATCCCGGTGCCCAAGGACCGCCGGTCCGTCTTCGTGGTGCCCCAGGACGGCTTCACCTACGTGGGCACCACCGACACCGACTACGACGGACCGCTCGACGACCCGCAGTGCACGCCCGAGGACGTCGAGTACCTCCTGCGGGCCCTGAACGGCTCGATCACCACCGAGGTCACCACCGACGACATCCTCGGCACCTGGGCGGGCCTGCGGCCGCTGGTGAAGGCCGCGTCGACCGGCCGGACCGCCGACCTGTCGCGCCGGCACAAGGTGCGCCGCTCCGACTCGGGGCTCGTCACGATCACCGGCGGCAAGCTGACCACCTACCGCGAGATGGCCGCCGACACCGTCGACGAGGTCGTCCGCAACGTGCTCGCGGGACAGCCCGGCACCCCGAAGGTGGGGCGCAGCCGCACCAAGAAGCTGCCGCTGCGGGGCGCCGCCGGGTACGACACCCTGCCCACCGCCGCGAGGGTGTACCCGGAGGTGCCGCCGGAGCTGGTCGAGCGGCTCGGGGACCGCTACGGCGGCGAGGCCCGGGCGCTGATGGCGCAGATCCAGGCGGACCCGTCGCTCGCGGAGCCGATCGTCGAGGGGCTCCCCTACACCCGCGCCGAGGCGCTGTTCGCGGTGCGCCACGAGATGGCCGGCTCCGTCGACGACGTGCTGTCGCGGCGCACCAGGGCGCGGCTGTTCTCCAGGGACGCCTCCGCGGACGCCGCGGACGCCGTGGCCGAGCTGATCGCGGAGGAGCTGGGCTGGAGCGCCGAGCAGGCCCGCGAGTCCGCGGCCTCCTACCGTGACGACGTGGCCCGCGAGCGTGCGGCCGCGGAGCTGCCCGAGACACGACCGAGCGCGACGAGCGCCGGGTGAGCCAGGCCGAGGAGAACATGAGCGACGCGTCGATGCCCCGCGCCGGTGACCTGCCCCCGGGCCCGGGCGCGCCGACACCGCCGATCGCGATCGCCGGGGGCGCCGCCGCGGCGCGCTCGAAGCGGCGGGGCTCGCACGTCGGCGTGACCGACCAGGTGCTGCGGGAGCTGCGCGACGAGTGCGCGGACGTCACCGACGACCCGGAGGTCACCGGGGAGTCGAGCCGCGACTGGTGGCCGCTCGCGATGACCTGGGCGCTGCGTGGCGAGGTGCCCGCCCGCGCCGCCGTCGTCGCACGACCCACGACCCCCGAGGAGGTCGCCGGGGTGCTCCGGGTGTGCAACCGGCGCGGCGTCCCCGTCACCGCCGCGGGCGGCCGCTCCGGGGTGCTGGGCGGGTCGGTGCCGCTGTACGGCGGCGTCGTGCTCGACCTGTGCGGCCTCGCCGGGATCCGCTCGGTCGACGAGGAGTCGCTGGTCGCGGACGTGCTGCCCGGCACCTTCGGCGACCGGTTCGAGGCGGAGCTGCGCGAGCGCCACGGCCTCACCTGCGGTCACTGGCCGCAGTCGATGACGCTGTCCACCGTCGGCGGGTGGATCGCCTGCCGCGGCGCGGGCCAGCTGTCGACCCGCTACGGCAAGATCGAGGACCTGGTGGTCGGGCTGGACGTCGCGCTCGCCGACGGGCGCACGATCACCACCGGAGGGTTCCCCCGCACCGCGACCGGACCCGACCTCACCCACCTGTTCGTCGGGTCGGAGGGCACCCTGGGCGTGATCACCGGCGCGCGGCTGAAGCTGCGTCCCGTGCCACCCGCGGAGCGGCGCGCCGCCTACGCGGCACCGTCGTTCGCGGCGGGGCTCGAGCTGTGCCGCCGGGTCCTGCGCCGAGGGGGCACGCCCGCGGTGCTGCGCCTCTACGACGAGGTCGAGTCGAAGCGCAACTACTCCACCGGGGACGGCCAGAACGTGGTGCTGGTGCTCGACGAGGGCGATGGGGCGATCGTCGACGCGACGATGGGGATCGTGGACGAGGAGGCCGGCGGGGTGGGCGCCGAGCGCCTCGACGACGCGCTGGTCGGCCAGTGGGTGTCGCACCGCAACGACGTGTCCGCGCTGGAGCGGCTGATCACCGGCGGCCTCGTCGTCGACACGATGGAGATCTCGGGCCCGTGGTCGACGCTGGTCGGCATCTACGACGCGACCGTGGCCGCGATCGGGGGCGTGGAGGGCACGCTCGCCGTGTCCGCCCACTGCAGCCACAGCTACCTGGACGGCGCCTGCCTGTACTTCACGTTCGCGGGCCAGCCGGCGACGAGGGAGGACGGGTCACCCGACCCGGAGGCGACCGACGCCTACCACCGGGCCGTGTGGGACGCCGGCACCCGGGCGGTGCTCGAGCACGGCGGGTCGCTGTCGCACCACCACGGGGTCGGGTTGAACCGGTCGCGCTTCGTCGGCGACGCGCTCGGCGGTGCGCTGGAGGTGTTCGCGTCGGTCAAGGACGCCCTCGACCCGCAGGGCATCCTCAACCCCGGGAAGCTCGGGTTGGCGAGCCGGTTCGGCCCGCCGCAGCTCCCGTGAGCGCACCGGGGGCCGGCGGCGGGCCGCAGCTGCCGCACCTCTCCCCCACCCAGGCGATGGTGCGGGGGACCGTGTCCGCGCTGGTCGTGGTCGCTCCCGCCGCGGTGTTCAACCAGCTGCTGATCGACTCGGAGGCGATCGAGCCGACCTCGCCGGTCACGTTCCTGTTCTGGGCGCTCATCCTCCTCGGCGGTGCGGCCGGAGGGTGGGCGACGATCCGGCTGTCACCGGAGGCCGGGCTCGGCTGGGCGGCGGGGTCCGCGGCGCTCGCCTACGGGCTGGTGCAGGCGGTCGGGGTGGTGCTGCGCCTGATCGACGGCGACCCGATCAGCTGGGCCGCGTATCCGTTCCTGGCGCTGCTCATGGCGACCTGCGGCATGCTCGGCGGGATGTTCGCCCGCCGCTGGCTGCGTGGCTCGCCCGGGGCCGGCGCATGAGCAACTCGGGGGATCCCACATGAGCATCCTGGTCATCGACGTCGGCACCAGCGGGGTCCGCGCCTCGGTGGTGCACCCCGATGCGACGATCACCCACGAGACCCGCCAGGCGACCCTCCCCGACAGCCCCGTGCCCGGGCTCGTCGAGTTCGACGCGGCCGCGTACGCGGCGGCGGCCCTGGACTGCGCCCGGCGCACCCTCGCCGCGCACGGACCGGTCGACGCGGTCGGGGTCAGCAACCAGCGGGCCACGACCATCGTGTGGGACCGTGCCACCGGAGAGCCCGTGGCGCCCGCCCAGGGGTGGCAGGACCTGCGCACGGTCGGCGAGTGCCTCGCCCTGAACGCCGAGGGCCACACGATCGCACCGAACCACTCGGCCACGAAGATCGCCGCGATCCTCGACGCGGTGGACCCCGACCGGTCCCGCGACCTGTGCTTCGGCACGCCCGACAGCTGGATCGTGTGGCAGCTCACCCAGGGCGCCCGGCACGTGTCCGACGCGTCGAACGCCGGCGTGTGGGGGCTGCTCGACGCGGATTGCACCGGGCCCCGCGCCGACCTGCTGGAGCGACTGCGCATCCCCGAGTCGATGCTGCCCGAGATCGTCGACTCCACCGGGACGGTCGGCGAGGCCACCGCGCTGGAGGGAGCGCCGCCGATCTGCGGCATCGCCGGCGACCAGCAGGCGTCGCTGATCGGCCAGGCCTGCGTGCGGCCGGGCCTGGGGAAGATCACCTTCGGCACCGGCGGCATGCTGGACGTGTGCACGGGCGACCGTCCGGACTTCACCGGTCGGGGCCGGAACGGGACGCACCCGCTGGTGCTGTGGCGCGACGCGGCGCGGACCGTGTGGGGCGTCGAGGCGGTGATGCTCTCCGCGGGCACGAACGTCGAGTGGCTGCGCGACGACCTCGGCATCATCGGCGACGCCGCCGAGTCGGAGGCCGTGGCGGCGTCGGTCGCCGATTCCGACGGCGTCACCTACGTGCCGGCGCTGCTGGGCCTCGGCACCCCGCACTGGGACTACGGCGCGCGGGGCACCCTGTTGGGGCTCACCCGCGGCTCCACCAGCGCCCACGTGGTGCGGGCGGTGCTCGAGGGGGTGGCCCAGCGGGGCGCCGATCTGGTCGAGGCCGCCGAGGCCGACTGCGGGCTCACGCTGGGCACGCTGCGCATCGACGGCGGCATGGCGGCGAACTCGGTGTTCGTGCAGGCGCTCGCCGACGCGACCGGCAGGCGGGTCGAGGTGGCCGCGGTCCCCGAGGCGACGACGCTCGGCGCGGGCTTCCTCGCCGGGCTCGAGGTCGGCACCTGGTCGTCGTGGGACGACATCGCCGCCACCTGGTCGCCGGCCGCGTCGTACGAGCCGGTCGGGAAGGTCGACCGCGAACGGTGGCGGGCCGCGGTGGCCCGGGCCGCCGAGTGGCACCCCGAGCTCTCCGCCATCGACTTCTGAGGGCGACCGGCTCCTGGGCGCGCCCCATCCCTGGGGGCCGGGCAGGTCGTTCGGCCGGGCCGCCTGGGCCCTTCGGCTCGATCTGGTGGGACGCCCGTACCAACGTGCTCCAGGATTCGCCGAAACGTGCCGTAGTGGGGCACATGAAGAACTGCGGCCCCACCTCCCGAACCTCCCCGCTGGAACACGTCGAATGGAAGGTCACCGCCGACGCGTCGGCGCCGATCCTCCGCAAGGCCGCCGAGGCGGCCGTGCTGCAGGACAGCCGCCTGACGATCCGGTTCGACCGCGAGCGCGGCGAATGGGAGCTCGGCATCACGGCCGGCCGGTGACCAGGTCCGTCGCTGCGTCCCCAGTGCGCAGCGGTGTCTGGCCGGCGAGGTAGGGAGCGCGGCCCCCTCGCCGGCCAGTGTCTCGCCTTCCCCCTCGGCGAAGCTGATCGACCGCCCAGTCTCGTCGCCGGAGCGCTCGCCGCAGGAGCGCAACGGTGCGAGACTGGTGCGGTCGGTGAGTCAGCCGGGTGACCGCGACGCCACGGTTCGCCGGGGGCGTCGAGGAAGGTCGGGACTCCACAGGGCAGGGTGCTGGCGAGAGCCAGGTCGGAGCGATCTGACGGATCAGGGCAACAGAGAGCAGACCGCCGATGGCCCGTCAACGACGGGCACAGGCAAGGGTGAAAGGGTGCGGTAAGAGCGCACCAGCGTCGGGAGCGATCCCGGCGGCTGGCAACCCCCACCCGGAGCAAGGCCGAGCAGTGGGATGGATGGCCCGTCCGCCGGAACCCCGGTTCCGGCACCCACGGGTAGGCCGCGCAGATGGATGGTCACCGAACGGGACCCCCGCAAGGGACCCGGGAACAGAATCCCGCCTACAGGCTGGCTCACCGACAACTCCGCTCATCGACGAGCCTCCGCTGGATGCACCCGACGTCGACCGTCTCCGGCCCGGTCGGTCGACGCGGCAGACTTTCTGGCTCTGAGACGCCCAGCGAGGGCGTCTCAGAGCCAGAAAGCGCAGCGAGACAGCGAGCTCAGGTCAGGCCGAGGTCAGGTCAGGCGGCGCGCTTGGAGGACGGCCCCTTGGAGGGCGCCTTCGACGGCCGGTAGGTCGCGAGCTTGCGGGCCTGCTTCCACACCTGCCGGTAGTAGCCACGTGCCGCGCCACCCAGGTCGACCGGCTCGGAAAGCACGGTCGTGCCGCCCCCGGCCGTCGTGGCCGTGCCACCGATCTGCAGCACCCGGTCGCCGTCGATGACGTGGCGGTCGTGGATCGCCTCGGCCGGGGCCACACGCAGGCGCAGCTTGTGCTCCCGGCTGCGGATCGACTCGACGTAGTCGACCAGCTCCTCGAGGTCGTCCTCGGACAGCCGGTCGCTCACCAGCACCCGGGTCACCGACGTGTGCGCGACGAGGTACTCGAGCTCGGGCCGCCGGCAGTACGGGTCGACCACCATCGGCCGGTCCAGCGCCGCGATCCGCCCGACGACTCGGGCGAACGCCAGCGGATCGCTGGCCCGCAGGTCGGTCTCGATGACCTCGAACAGCGGCGTGTCGCTCGGGTGGAGGCCCAGCGCGTTCACGACGAGGCGACCGAGCTCGGTGGGTCGGACCCGCCCCTCGGCCACCTCCTCGAGCAGCCCCCGGCGCATCAGCGACTCGATCGCGCTCTCGTCGAACGTCGTCGGTCGGCCCTGGAGCGCGGCGACCACGCCACGGCCCGGCTCGCGCCGAGGCTCGGCCAGCTGCTGCAGCTCGTCGGGCGTCGGGGCCCCTCCCGCCTCGTGCAGACGCACGGCCCACAACAGGAGTCGGTGCGACTCCTCATCGAGAAGATCCATGGCACCCACGGTAGAGCGCCCCACCCGCAGGTCCTTGGATCGATCCGCCTATTTTTGCGTGACGTAAGTCGCAAAGGGTGGGCGAGACGTCACGTCACGCGCGTGGTGTCCACGTGCGAGGTGTCGTTGTAGAGCGACAGCACCGGCCGGTCGCCGCGCATCAGGACCCGGGTGATCGACGCGGTGTCGAGGTGCGCTCGCCACGAGATCGCCTCGTCGACGCCGAGCGCCCACGCGACCGCCGCCTTGATCGGTGACACGTGGCTGACGAGCACCACCGCTCCCCCGGCGGGCTCCCGCACCGACCAGTCCTCGCAGCACTCCCGCACGCGGCGGCCGAGCTCCGCGAGCGACTCGCCCTCGGGCGGACGGAAGTGCAGGTCCTCCTGCCACTGGCGCCACGTGGCGGCGGGCACGTCGGTCACCGGTGTCCCCTCGAGCTCGCCGTAGTCGATCTCGATGAGCCGCTCGTCGGTCTGCACCTCCAGGCCGAGCTTCGCCGCCACGTGCCCGGCGGTCTGCTGGGCACGGACCAGCGGGCTGGAGACCACCGCCGCCACCGACCCGAATCGGCCGCTCGCCACTGCGGCGGCGAGCGCGGCCGCCTGCGCCTCGCCGACCTCGTCGAGCGGCGGGTCCGCCCGCCCCAGCAGCAGGCCGCGCGCGTTCGCGACGGTCCGGCCGTGGCGCACGATCACCAGCGAACGGGGTTGGGGCAGGGTCGCCTCCCCGGAGCCGGCGGCGCTCAGCACGTCGGGCTCCTGCCCGGCCCCATCACCGAGCGGTCGAGCTGCCCGGTGCGCACGAAGCGCTCGAACTTGTCGGGGTCCGACAGCTGGAAGCGCCGCCACGCCCACCAGCCGGCGAGCACCCCGAGCGCCTCCAGCACGACGCTCCACACGCCGCGGGAGACCTCGAGCGCACGACCGTCGGAGAAGCCGACCCCGAACAGCGGCCACCAGAACGCCTCGGTGCGCGTCCAGGCGAAGTCGAGCACCACGTGCAGGTACATGCCGATCGGCACGCCGAGCCACCGGCGCCGCACCAGCCGCCGGCGCTGGGTGAGCAGCATCACCGCGGCGAGCACCACGGTCGGCACGATCAGGGAGTGCAGGGGTCCGGCACCCCAGGGCACCTCGAGCAGCGGGACCAGCGCCCCGGCCGCCACGAGCCGGTAGTCGAACGCCGGGCTCTGGAACACCACGAAGGTGACCACGACGCTCATGACCGCGAACCAGATCAACACGGAGCCACCCGCTTCAGCGGACGAGGATGCGCATGCACTCGGGGCAGTTCACCACCGCGTCCGGCGGCGCCTTGCGCACCTCTTCCAGCTGCGCCGACGGGATGGTCAGGTGGCAGCCCTCGCAGCGGGCGCCTTCCAGGCGGGCCGCGCCGACCCCGCCGAGCTTGGTGCGCAGCCCCTCGTAGGCGCGCAGCACGTCGTCGGGCACCCCCTCGACCGCGGCCGCCCGCTGGGCGAGCACCTCGTCGATCTGCGCGTCCAGCTCCGCCTCGGCGACCGCCAGGGCCGCGGAGGCCCGTTCGACCTCGGCCTTCGCGGCCTCGACCTCGGCGGCGATCCCGGCGAGCTCCTCCTCGACGGGCTCCGCCTGCTCCATCAGCTCGAGCGCGCGGTCCTCGTACTCGGCCTGGTGCTCCTTGAGCATCGCGTGCTCGGCCTGGAGCGCCTCGAGCTCCTTGTGCGCGGTGACCGAGCCGTCGTAGAGGGAGCCCTGCACGGCGGTCGCCTTGTCCTCGAGCAGCGAGGCGTGGTCCTCGGCCTCCTTCTGGGCCGACCGCAGCGCCCGCAGCCGGCCGTGGCACTCCTCGTGACGGCCCTCCGCGGCCGCGAGCGCGGCCTGCGCGTCGGCGAGCTGCGCGCGCTCCGGCAGCGTTTCCCGACGGTGGCGGAGCTGGTCGACCTTCGTGTCGAGGTCCTGGACGGTGAGCAGGTCGTCGAGCGAGGTCACGCCCGAACCCTACGTGAGCTCACGCCGGTTCGTCCGCGCCCCGGAGCCGCCCGGCGACGTCCCCGAGCCCGTCGTCGTCCGGGCGCGAGGAGGATCCCGACCTCGGGGAGCGGTACGACGAGCCCGAGCGCGAGGAGCCGGAGCGCGAGGAGCCGGACGAGGAGGACGAGTACGACGACGAGCCGGAGCGTGAGCTGTAGTACCGCCGCCACGGGTCGTCGATGTAGGTGCTCCGCCAGTCCCGCTCGGCCTCGGGGAACTCCACCACCGGCAGGTCCTCGTGGAACGGGTACATGAACTCCCGCCACACCGACGCCGCCGCGGTGCCGCCCTGGACGCGGTAGCCGCGCATGGGCACCGAGCCGGACGGGTCGCCGATCCACACCGCGGTCGCGAGCTGCGGCGTGAACCCGACGAACCACACGTCGGTGTTGCCACCCCCGCCGACCGACTCGTTGGTGCCGGTCTTCCCGGCGGCGGGCCGCCGGTCGGGCAGCGACCCGCCGTTGTAGGTGCCGCTGCGGACGACCTCCGCGAGGGCCTCGGTGGCCTTGCGGGCCACGTCCACCGAGATCGCCTGCTCCGTCGACGGCTCGTGCTCGTAGAGGACGTTGCCGTCGCGGTCCTCGACCCGCTGCACGAAGTGCGGGGCGTTGTAGCGGCCGTCGTTCGCGATCGCGGCGTAGGCGGCGGCCATCTCGATCGGCCGCACCGACGCGGCGCCGAGCGTCAGCGCCGCGACGTCGTCCTCGGGGCCCACCGTGTTGATGCCGAGCCGCTGGGCGACGTCGATCACGGCATCGCCGCCGACGACTGCCTGCAGGCGTGCGAAGGCGCAGTTGTTGGAGCTGGCGGTGGCGCGCAGCAGCGTGGTGCTCGACGACTCGCTGCTCCGGCAGCCCGAGGGCCAGGTGCTGCGCTCGACGCCCCAGCCGGCGTAGAGGCGTCGGGGCGCGGGGGACGCGGAGATCGAGTCGCGCAGCGAGTACCCCTGCTCGAGCGCGGCGAGGAGGGTGAAGGTCTTGAACGACGAGCCGGGGCTGCGGCCGAGCGCCGGGTTGGCGAGCTCGACGACGCCCTTGCCGGGCACGAACGTCTCACCCACCACGGCACGCACCGCCCCGGTCGCCGGTTCGACCGCGGCGACGACCGCGACGGTGTTCGGGTTGCGGTCGGCGACCGGGTTGGTGGCCGCGGCCTGCTCGGCGAGCGCCTGGGCGTTGGGGTCGATGGTCGAGGTGATCGTCAGCCCGCCGTTGAAGATCAGGTAGCGGCGCAGCTCCTGGGTCGGAGCGAGCCACTCCGCCCGCAGCAGCTCGTCGCGCACCTGCCGCTCGACGTAGTCGAGGTCCTCCGCGGACGCGGCCGAGCGCCGGTCCCGCGCCTCGGTCGGCAGCGGCACCGCCCCCAGCAGGTCGGCCTCCGCCCGGGTCAGCAGGCCGACATCCACGAGCCGGGCGAGCACGATCTTGCGGCGGCGGTGCGCGACGTCCGGGTAGCGGATCGGGTCGTAGCCGTTCGGGTTGCGGATCAGCGAGGTGAGCACGGCCGCCTCGGCCCAGCCGATCTCCGAGGCGTCGATCCCGAAGTAGGTCTGCGCCGCGGCCTGCACGCCGTAGGTGCCGCGACCCAGGTACACGAGGTTCAGGTACTGCTCGAGGATGCGGTCCTTGCACTCTCGCCGGTCGCGCCCCTCGCAGAACTGGTTCTCGAGCTGGACCGCGAGGCTCGCCTCCTTCAGCTTCCGCCCGATCGTGCGGTCGTCGCCGACGAGCGAGAGCTTCACGAGCTGCTGGGTGATCGTCGACCCGCCCTGCGCGATCTCACCCGCCTCGGTGTTCGCCCGCAGGGCGCGCAGCACGGACCGGGCGTTCACGCCGCGGTGCTCGTAGAAGCGCTCGTCCTCGACCGCGAGGACGGTGCGGATCATCTCGTCGGAGATCTCCGACAGCGCCACGACGTCGCGGTACTCGGCGCCCACCAGCTCGCCCAGCGGGTTGCCGTGGCGGTCGAGGATCCGGCTGCCCTCGAGCAGCTCCGGCAAGGCGATCTGCGGCGCGGCGTCGAACGACGCCGAGTGGCGCAGGTCGACGAGGCCGGGCAGCAGCAGGGCGCCGATGAGGGCGAAGGTGACCGCTCCCATCGCGACGATCGAGGAGAACCGGAGCAGGAGTGAGGCGCGGCGCGACATGGGACGTGGCCGTCAGCACGCGAGGCGGGGGACGGCGTTCGACAGGCTACCGGCGGCCGGAGGGGCGCCCCGCCGCGGGTAGCGTGCGGCGACGTCCGATGCGGTTCGACCCCGTTCTGTTCGGCGTGCGTCAAGGGTTTCCTTGACGCACGCCGAACGGAACGAGGGCGGTGACGAGGAACGGAGGGAGCGACGGTGCTGCGACGTGCGGGGCGACGGTCGCGTGCCCGTCGCGGGCCGACCCTCGCGCTGGGCGGCGCGGGCTACGTCGCGATCGTGCACGCCCTCGCAGCGGAGGCCGCCGGCATCCGCGTCCGGTCGGTCGCGTCCGCCGGCGGGCGCTCCGCGCGGCACCTCGCCGGCGAGCTGGACGCGCGCCGCGCCCGCCCCGAGGACCTGCCCGACGGCGCCGACCTGCTGGTCGTCGCGACCCCGCCGGCGAGCCACCTCGAGCTGGCGCTGCAGGGCCTGCACGCCGGTGCCTCGGTGCTGGTGGAGAAGCCGCTCACCCCGACCCTCGCCGAGGGCGACCGGCTCGTCGAGGCCGTCGAGTCGGCCGGCGCGGGCGACCGGGTCCGCTGCGCGGAGAACCTGCTGCACTCCCCCGCGTGGCTCGCGGCGATCGAGCGCCGCGCACCGCTCGGCACCCTCACGCACCTGTCGCTGCGCGCGGTGCAGCCGGCGCCGGAGTGGGGCCACTTCCAGCAGCCGCTGACCGCGGGCGGGGTCCTGTTCGACCTGGGGCCGCACCCGGTCGCGATCGCGCTGGAGCTCGCGGGCGAGGAGCCGGTGGGCGTCGCCGCGGAGCTCACCTCGACCCGGGCCGACGGCGCGGACGACCGGGCGGAGCTCCGCCTGCGGTTCGCGTCGGGGCTCGTCGCGACCCTGGCCGTGTCGTGGCGGGCCGAGGACACCGTGTGGGACGCGCAGGCCGCCAGCGACACGGGCGTGCTGCGCATGGAGCTCCTGCCGGAGGTGCTCGTCGAGGCGGACGGCGAGCCGGTCGAGGTCCCCTCCCGGCACCGGGTGCCCGACCCACGCCTCGAGCAGCTCGGTTACGTCGACCAGCTCCTCGACATGGTGAGCGGCGCCCCGGTGCACGCGCAGCGGGTCGAGGCGGCCCGCAGGGTGCTCGAGGTGATCTGCGCCGCGTACGCCTCCGCGGGGGCCGGCGGGACGGAGGTCGCGCTCCCCTTCGAGGGCGACCGCGACGCCACCCCCATGCGGCTCTGGCGCGGCTGACCCGCGGGTAGGTCCGCGACGTCGGGCGGCGAGGGTTCCCCCGGCGGAAGGACGACGGCAGATGAGCACCTACAAGGTCGGCTACTTCATCGGCAGCCTCTCGACGCGCTCCATCAACCGGACGCTGTCCAAGGCGCTCCTGCGGCTCGCGCCGCCGGAGCTCGAGTTCGAGGAGATCCCGATCAAGGACCTCCCCCTCTACAACCACGACCTCGACGACGACTACCCGCCGGAGGCCCGTGCGTTGAAGGAGGCGATCGCCAGGGTCGACGCGGTGCTGTTCATCACCCCCGAGTACAACCGGTCGATCCCCGGGGGGCTGAAGAACGCGATCGACTGGGCGAGCCGCCCGTGGGGCAAGAACTCCTTCGCCCACAAGCCCTCGGCCGTGATCGGCACCTCGCCCGGCGCGATCGGCACCGCGGTCGCCCAGCAGAACCTCCGCAGCGTCCTCAGCTTCTGCAACTCGCCGCAGATGAACGCTCCCGAGGCGTACATCCAGTTCACGCCGGGGCTGATCAAGGACGACGGCGAGATCACCGACCCGAGCACCGCCGAGTTCCTCGAGAACTTCATGCGGGAGTTCGCGACGTTCGTGCAGCGGGTGCTCACGGTGCTGCCCCCGCAGCGCGAGGCCGTCAGCGTCTAGCGAACCCTGCCCGGACTCGGCGAACCGTCAGGCGCCTCCTGGGTGCGCCTGACGGTCCGCGGCCGGGCGCCGGCGGGCGCCCTGATCGGGTCGTGCTGCCTCAGAAGTCGTCGTCGAGGGTGACCTCGCCGTCGACCGCCGTCTGGTAGGCGGACACGGTCCGCTCGAAGAAGTTGGTGAGCTCCTGCACGTCCTGGAGCTCCATGAACCCGAACGGGTTCTGCGAGCCGAAGCGCTTCTGCAGACCGAGCGTCACGAGCCGCTGGTCGGCGACGTACTGGAGGTACTCGCGCATGTCGCGCAGCGACATGCCGGGGATCCCGTGGCTCAGGAGGTCCTCGGCGAACGCGTACTCGACCTCGACGGCCTCCTCGATCATCTCGTTGACCTTCTGGGCGAGGTCGTCGTCGAAGAGGTCCGGGTCCTCGCGGCGCACCTGGTCGATGACCGCGAACGCGAAGTTCATGTGGCAGCTCTCGTCGCGGAACACCCAGTTGGTGCCCGACGCGAGGCCGTTGAGCAGGCCCTTGGAGCGCAGGAAGTACACGTAGGCGAACGCACCGAAGAAGAACAGCCCCTCGATGCACGCCGCGAAGCAGATCAGGTTGAGCAGGAACTGCTTGCGCTCGTCGCGGGTGGTCAGCTCGTCCAGCGAGTTGATCGAGTCGATCCACCGGAAGCAGAACTCGGCCTTCTGGCGGATGGAGGGGATGTTCTCGATGGCGGCGAAGGCGGCCTGGCGCTCGTCGACGTCGGGGATGTAGGTGTCGAGCAGCGTCAGGTAGAACTGGACGTGCAGCGCCTCCTCGTAGAGCTGGCGCGACAGGTACATCCGGGCCTCGGGCGAGTTGATGTGCTTGTAGAGGTTCAGCACGAGGTTGTTCGCGACGATCGAGTCACCGGTCGCGAAGAACGCCACGAGGCGGTTGATGAGGTGCCGCTCGGCCGGGACCAGCTTGCGCTGCAGGTCGATGATGTCGTCGGAGAAGTCGACCTCCTCGACGGTCCAGGTGTTGCGGATGGCGTCGCGGTACATGTCGTAGAACTGCGGGTACCGCATCGGCCGGAGCGTCAGGTTGAAGCCCGGGTCGAGCAGGTTGCCGGCGGACCGCTCGGCCGCGCCGCCGTCGACGGCGGGCGGGGCCGGTGCGAAGTGCGGCTCCGGCTGGTTCAGTGCGGACTCGGTGAGTGCCATGGGTTCGGTGGTTCCTCGTGCTGGTGGGTCGGTGGGAGTCGTCGGTGCGAGGCGGCGGCGCGCGCTCCGGCGTCACCGCCTCGCGGGCGTCACTGGCAGGCTTCGCAGGACTCGGGGTTCTCGAGCGAGCAGGCGAGCGCCTCGTCGTCGGTGAACTTCTGGGCCGCGGCCGGCTCCGCCCCGCCGTCGGCCTCGCTGTCCTTGACCGGCAGCGGCGTGGGCTCGCCCCCGCCGCCGGGCCCGCCGTTGGTGGTCGTCGCGCCCGTGGTGGTCTTGTTGATGCGGGTCGCCGGCCGGGAGCGCAGGTAGTAGGTGGTCTTGAGCCCCTGCTTCCAGGCGTGCATGTACATCGAGGAGAGCTTCCCGATGGTGGGCGACTCCATGAACAGGTTCAGCGACTGC
Source organism: uncultured Microthrixaceae bacterium (assembly GCA_965651815.1). Taxonomy (GTDB): domain Bacteria; phylum Actinomycetota; class Acidimicrobiia; order Acidimicrobiales; family Microtrichaceae; genus CBFGTJ01. Next base: position 16,679 of record CBFGTJ010000055.1, read on the forward strand.
GACTGGTCGATGAAGGCGCCGCGGTCGGCGGCCATGTCGATCAGCGAGCGCATCGGGATCTCCCACGC
>CBFGTJ010000056.1:0-16449 GCA_965651815.1 uncultured Microthrixaceae bacterium
CATGGGTCTCCTTGCCGCACGCCCAACAGAACGGGGGGATGCCGGTACCCTCCCCGTGATGGATGCCGAAGAGGGGGAAGGGCGCCGGGGCACCGAGCCGCCGCGCGGGGACGCACCCGGTGAGGGGCCGCGGTTCGCCACGGTCGGGCGTCGCGCGCTCGCCCGTGTGGTGGCCGGGGTGGGACTGTCCCTCGCAGCCAGCTTCCTGCTGGTCCTGCTCGAACCGTCGTTCCGGGTCCCCTTCAACGAGCTGTACGTCGCAGTGGAGCTCGCGCTGATCGCGCGCCTCGGCTGGGACGTCGGCAAGCTGCCCTTCGGCCTGCGGGTCGTCGGCGCGGACGGGTCGGCGCCGGGTTGGGGCCGAGCGACGCTCCGCACGCTGGTGCTGTGGGGGCCCAACCTCGCGCTCGTCGCGACGACGTGGGTGGTCGAGGAGCCCGACCCCGCGTTCGCCTCCGTGCTCGCGACCGCCTCGGTCGCCTGGTGGCTGCTGGTGGCCTGGTCGATCGCGACGGATCCGGAGCACCGCGGGTGGCACGACCGGATCGCGGGCACGTGGGTCCTGGACGACCCTGACCCGCCCGGCGTGGCGCCACCGCGGCTCGCCCAGCGCGCGTCGGGGACGCTCGCGGATCCTGGCTCTCAGGTGCCCGATTCGGGCACCTGAGAGCCAGAATTGGGCAGGCGGCCTGTGGGAGTCGCCGAACGGTACGGGGCGCGGCGGGTCAGCCGGGCCAGACGATGGACTGCAGCTCGGAGTAGGCCTGCAGGCCGTAGCTGCCGCCGTCACGCCCCACGCCCGACTGCTTGAACCCGCCGAAGGGCGCCTCGTGGTTGCGCTGCAGCGTGTTGAGCCCGACGTTGCCCGAGCGGAGCCGCTGCGCGACCTCCCACGCCCGACCGGTGTCGGCGCTGAACACGTAGGAGTACAGCCCGTAGTCGGAGTCGTTCGCGATCGCGACCGCCTCGTCCTCGTCGTCGAAGGGCACGACGACGACCACCGGACCGAAGATCTCCTCGCGCACCGGGGTCATCGAGTTGTCGCAGTCGACCAGCAGGGTCGGCTCCACGTAGTAGCCGGTGTCCATGCCGCCCCGGCCGCCGCCGACGGCGATGGTCGCGCCCTCCTCGACCCCGGCCCGGATGTAGCCCTCGACCCGGTCCCGGTGCGCCGCGGTGATGAGCGGGCCGACGACCGTGTCGCGCTCCAGCGGGTCGCCCACCTTCATGTGGCCGGCGGCCTGCTTGAGCCCGGCGACGAGCTGGTCGTGCACGGAGCGGTGCACGATGACCCGGGTCGGCGAGGTGCAGATCTGCCCCGAGTGGAACCCCCACACCGACGAGATGCCGCCGATGGCGGCCTTCAGGTCGGCGTCCTCGAACACGATGCAGGCGCCCTTGCCGCCGAGCTCCATGAGCTGGCGCTTCATCTGCCCGCCGGCGACCTCACCGATGCGGCGACCCACCGCCGTCGAGCCGGTGAACGAGATCATGTCGGTGCGCGGGTGCGCGACGACCGCCTCGGAGGGGGCGACCTCCTGCCCGGTCACGACGTTGACGACGCCCGGCGGGAAGCCCGCCTCGTTCATCAGCTCGACCATCCGGATCACGCCGAGCGGGTCCTGCGGGGCGGGCTTCACCACGACGGTGTTGCCCATCGCCAACGCCGGACCGATCTTCCCGGCCATGTTCGTCATCGGGAAGTTGTACGAGGTGATGCACGCGACGACCCCCACCGGCGCGCGGTTCGCCACCGCGGAGATCAGCCCGCCGGGGGCGAGCGCCGTGGAGGGCATCACCGCCGGGGGCAGCGGGGTGATCCGCTCCTCGAGCGCGCCCTTCGCGTAGCGGCGCAGGCGCGCCGCGGCCTGCGGGAACTGCATGGTCTTCGCGACGCGCATCGTGGCACCGGTCTCGGCCTGGAGCACCGGGACGATCTCGTCGCGGTGCGCGTCGATGAGGTCGGCGGCCCGGTGGAGCAGCTCGGCGCGCTCCTCCGGGGTGGTGCGCGACCACGCGTCGAACGCGTCCGCCGCGGCGTCGACCGCGGCGTTCGCCTGCTCGACCGACGCCTCGGGCGCCTCGGCGATCACCTGCTCCGTGGCCGGGTTGACGACCTCGTACGTGCCGGAGCCCTCGACCAGCTCGCCGCCGATGACGAGCCGGTACTGCCGTTCAGACATCGTGCACACCTCTCTCGACCCCCGCCCCGGGCCCTGGCCTGCAGGAGGAACCCCCCTGGGGGCCGACCTGCGGGAGGGAACGGGACGGGTCGGTGGTCCGGGGGCTCAGGGCTGGAGGTCCAGGCCCAGGAGCTCGATCGCGTTGCCCCGCACCAGCTTGCGCACCACGTCCTGGGGCAGGTGGCCCATCAGCTTGTGGGCGACCTCCTTCGAGTGCGGCCAGGTGCTGTCGGAGTGCGGGTAGTCGGTCTCGAAGCAGATGTTGTCCACCCCGACCTTCTCGAGGTTGTCGAGCCCGTACTGGTCGTCGAAGAAGCAGCCGTAGATCTGGCGGTAGTAGTAGGTCGACGGCGGCTCGGGGACCTTGTCGCCGAACCCACCCCACGCGCGGTTCTCCTCCCACACCTTGTCGGCCCGCTCGATGATGTAGGGGATCCAGCCGATCTGGCCCTCGGAGTAGGCGAGCTTCAGCTCGGGGAAGCGGACCAGCACGCCCGAGAAGAGGAAGTCGGTCATCGACGCCATCGCGTTGTTGAACGTCAGCGTCGAGCCGACCGCCGCCGGCGCGTCGGCCGAGGTCGACGGCATCTTCGAGCTCGAGCCGATGTGCATGTTCACCACGACGCCGGTCTCGGCGCAGGCCTGGAACACCGGGTCCCAGTAGCCGTCGGGGTCGTGGATCGAGGGCAGGCCCAGGTACGGCGGGATCTCGGAGAAGGTCATGGCCCGCACGCCCCGGGCGGCGTTGCGGCGGATCTCCGCGGCGGCGGCCTCGGGGTCCCAGAGCTGGATGATGATGCAGGGGATCAGGCGGCCGTTCGACCCGGCGCACCACTCCTCGACCTGCCAGTCGTTGTACGCCTTGACGCAGAGGTCCGCGAGCTCCTTGTCCTTCGCCTCGTAGAAGCGCTGGCCGCAGAAGCGGGGGAAGCTCGACGGGAACGACATCGACGCCTCGGTCCAGTTGACGTCCATGTCCTCGAGGCGCGCCTTGGGGTCCCAGCAGCCCTTGCGCATCTGGTCGTAGGTGATGCCGCTGACGGTGACCTCGGAGCGGTCGAAGCCCACGGCACACTCGAGGCGGGTCAGCGGGTAGCGCCCGTCCTCGTACTGCCACCAGTCGGCCTCGTCGCCGTCGTCGGTCTCCTCGAACGAGAAGACGCCGCCGACGAAGCGCATCACGCCGCGCATGCGCACGGTGCGAGGCATCACGTCGGCGTACTTGGACGGGAGGCGGTCGGTCCAGACGTGCGGTGGCTCGATCACGTGGTCGTCGACCGAGACGAACTTCGGGATGTCGGCGAGATCGGTCCCGGCCTTGCCCCCGTGGGAACCCTGCTGCGCGCTCATGGGCCGATCGTAACCCCGACCTGACGGCGTGTCAGCCCGAAACTGGAACAGGTTCTAGTTTCCGGTGACCGCCAGCCAGCCGAGCAGCGATGCGTTCCACATCACGATCGCCGTGTACACCCCCACCAGCGTCAGCACGGCCGGCTCGGCCAGCTTCGACCGCGGCGGGCACGCCAGCAGGAGCAGCCCCGCGAGGGCCGCGACCGCGAACTTGAGCCCCAGGGGCGCGGCGAGGCCCGCCATGAGCCCCCGCATGAGCGGGTTGAGCTCGACGCCGCCGCGGTCGAGCACGGCGCGGGTCAGCAGCACGTCGGCGACGTTGAGCGCCACCAGCACGAGCGCGAGCCGCACGCGCCGCGGGGTGACGCGCGTGCTGCCCTCCGGACCCGGGAGTAGCCCTGCAAGCCCCATGGATACCGCCGTTTCCCTCAGCACCGGTCCCGCCAGACCGGCCATCGCCGTGGACATGATGCCCCACTCCGGCCCGCACCGCACCCGGTCCCGCCACCGGGTGGTGTCGTGAGGGGCACCCGGGGGCCGTCAGCGGTCCGCGCCACCGAGCAGCTCGGAGAGCACCGGGTCCATCTGCGCGGACCCGAGCAGGGATCCCCCGTCGACGACGAGGTTGTGGCCGGACAGGTAGCTGCTGGCGCTCGACAGCAGCACGGCGACGACCGCGGCGACCTCCTCGGGAGCGCCGACGCGCCCCAGCGGCGTGGCCGCCTCGACCGCCGCGCGCAGCCGGTCGTCCCCGGCGATGACCTCGTTGAGCGGCGTGCGCACGAACCCCGGCGACACGCAGTTCACCCGGATCTCCGGGCCCAGCTCGAGCGCCGCCGACATGGTCAGCGCGATGACCGCGGCCTTGGCCGCGGAGTAGGGGGCTTCGCCCCGGGTGGGCCGGACCCCCGACACGCTCGCCACGTTGACGATGGACCCGCCGGAGGGGCGCAGGAGCGGGGCCGCGGCCCGGATGCCGGCGAACACCCCGGCCACGTTCACCCTCCAGATCAGGTCGACCTCGCGGTCGGTGTACTCGGTCAGCGGCTTGAGGTTGCCGACGCCGGCGTTGTTGACCAGGCCGCGCAGCCCGCCGAGCTCGGCCGCGGCGCGCCCGAGCGCGGCCTCGAGCTCGTCGCTCTTCGCGACGTCCGCGGGCAGGGCCAGGCCGCCCACCTCGGCGGCGACCGCCGCGGCACCCTCGGCGTCGCGGTCGAGCACGCCGACGGGGACCCCGTCCGCGGCGAGCCGGCGGCAGACCGCGGCGCCGATGCCCGACGCGCCGCCGGTGACGACCACCCCGCCCCGCCCGGGGTACTCGAGCCCGCTCACGAGGCGGACCCGACGTCCCCGTCGATGACGACGGTCGGCTCCTCGGTGATGACGAACTCGAGGCGGTCCAGGTCGAGGAAGCGGCGCTCGTCGGGCGCGATCAGCTCGCGGTACGCGGGTTCGCCCATGAAGCCGACGAAGTCGTCGATCGAGTGGAACCACTGCACCGCCACCCCGTCGACGCCCTCGGTGCCCGACAGCGGGTCCGGCCGGTGCCGCACGTGCTGCTCGTAGCGGACGATGTGGCGGGCGAGGGTCGGTTCGCCCGCGATCAGCGGCCCGTGGACGTCGCGCCAGTGCGACACGAACTCGTCGAAGCTCATCTCCGGGTGGCGTCGCAGCAGCGCGAACAGCTTGACCATGGTCCCCCTCGCCGGTCGTCATCGGGCGCAGAACCCGAGATTCGCATCGTGGCACAGGGGTCGGTGGGTAGGCTGCCGGCGTGGCACGCCGAGACCGTCTCGCCCAGTTCCGCGACCTCCCGATGTTCGCCGGGTGCACCCCGGAGGAGCTCGAGGAGATCGACCACCTCGCCGACGAGGTGCAGGTACCGGAAGGGCGGGTGATCCTGCGACAGGGCGACCTGGGCCAGGAGTTCGCGCTGATCGTCGACGGCGAGGCCGAGGTCGTGAAGGACGGCGAGGTCGTCGCCGTGCTCGGCCCGGGCGCCTACTTCGGCGAGGTCGCGCTGCTCGACTCGATCACCCGCACGGCGTCGGTGCGCGCCAAGACCGACATGGTGCTGCAGGTCCTCGACCGGCGCGGGTTCAACACGCTGCTCGACGACCAGCCCCGGCTCGCCCGCTCGATGCTCAAGGGGCTCGCACACCGCCTCGCGGAGCTCGAGGAGGAGAACGAGCGCCTCCGCGCCCAGGTCGCGTCGAACGCCTGAGCCCCGCCCGGGGCCCGGGGCGTGGCGCGCCCCGCCGCTTGCCGATCGGCGGCCGGGGTGGTGGGATGGCCCCGAATCGACGAGCCGCGTCCCGGGGGAAGCCGGTCGAAGTCCGGCACTGACCCGCAGCCGTAGGCACGGCGCGCCGCGACCGCCGCGGTGCACCGTGCGAGTCGGAATGCCCGGGGCGACGGTGATGCTTCTGTCGGTCCGTCGTGGAATGCGGACGTCGGAGCCAGAGGTCCGGACCGGCCCTCGGGCGATGACGCCGGAGGAGCCGAATGGCCAGCACCGCAACCGAGTCGAGTGGGGTCGCACCGACCGCCGTCGCCGGCCATCCGGGCGCGAGGCGCCGTGAGCGGCTGCCCCGCCCGTTGCACCCGGGCGCGTGGTGGTTGTGGGCGATCGGGCTCGCGACCGCCGCCAACCTGACGACGAACCCGCTCGTCCTGCTCCTGGTCGTCGCGATCGTCGGCTACGTGGTCTCGGCGCGGCGCACCGACGCGCCGTGGGCGAAGGGGTTCTCCGCGTACCTGGTGCTCGCGTTCGTGGTCATCGCGATCCGGGTGGTGTTCCGGATGCTGCTCGACGGCGGGGCGGGGACGACCGTGCTGTTCACGCTGCCCGAGCTGCCGTTGCCGGAGGCGGCGAGGGGGATCCGCATCGGCGGGCCGGTCGCGCTGGAGGGCATCCTCGCCGCGCTGTACGACGGCCTCCGCCTCGCGACGCTGCTCGTGTGCCTCGGCGGTGCCAACGTGCTCGCCAACCCCAAGCGGCTGCTCAAGTCGGTGCCGAGCGCGCTCCACGAGGTCGGGGTCGCGATCACCGTCGCGCTCACCGTCGCGCCGCAGCTCGTCGAGAGCGGACTGCGGGTGCACCGGGCACGCAAGCTGCGCGGTGAGCAGGGCCGCCGGCTGCGGCTGTTCCGCACCGTCGCCATGCCGGTGATGACCGACGCGCTCGACCGCTCGCTCCTGCTCGCCGCCGCGATGGACTCGCGCGGCTACGGACGCACCGCGGGGGTGCCGCGGGCGTCCCGGGTGCTGACCGGCACGCTCCTGCTGGTCGGGCTCGCGGGCGCCTGCGTCGGGACCTACGGGCTGCTCGACACCACCACGCCCCGGGTGCTGGGTGCGCCCGCGATGGCGGTGGGCCTCGCCGCGGCCGCCGCCGGCTTCGTGCTGAGCGGCCGCCGGGTCCAGCGGACCCGGTACCGGCCCGACCCCTGGCAGCTGCCCGAGTGGGTGGTGGCGGGGTGCGGGATCGCGGTCGCCGTGATCGTGGTGGTCGCCGGGGCGATCGACCCGGCCGGGCTCCGGCCATCGACCTCGCCGGCGCAGTGGCCGCCGCTCCCCACGTTCGCCGCGCTGGGCCTCGCGGTGGGCCTGGTCCCGGCGTGGGCGGCCCCGCCGGTGGCGCCGCCATCGGGAGGTTCGTCGTGATCCGCATCGAGGGCGTGACGGTCCGCTACCCCGGCGCGGGGTCGCCGGCGCTGCGAGGCGTCGACCTGGTGGTCGACGAGGGCGAGCTGTGCCTGGTCGTCGGGCGCACCGGGGTGGGCAAGTCCACGCTGCTCGGCCTGGTCAACGGGCTGGTCCCCCACTTCACCGGCGGACACCTCGAGGGCCGGGTCCTGGTCGACGGGCGCGACACCGCGACGCACCCGCCACGCGAGCTCGCGGACGTCGTCGGCGTGGTGGGGCAGGACCCGCTCGCCGGCTTCGTCACCGACACCGTCGAGGAGGAGCTGGCCTACGGGATGGAGCAGCTCGCGGTGCCCCCGGACGTGATGCGCAAGCGGGTCGAGGAGACCCTCGACCTCCTCGGCATCGCGGACCTGCGGGACCGGCCGCTGCGCACCTTGTCGGGCGGTCAGCAGCAGCGGGTCGCGATCGGCTCGGTCCTCACCGCGCACCCCCGGGTGCTGGTGCTCGACGAGCCGACCTCGGCCCTGGACCCGACCGCCGCGGAGGAGGTGCTCGCGACGGTCACCCGGCTGGTGCACGACCTCGGCATCACCGTCGTCATGGCCGAGCACCGCCTCGAGCGGGTCGCGCAGTACGCGGACCGGGTGGTCCAGGTGCACGGCGACGGCACCGTCGAGTCGGGCGACCCCGCGGCGATCCTCGAGGGCTCACCGGTCGCCCCGCCGATCGTCCAGCTCGGCCGGCTCGCGGGGTGGTCCCCCGTGCCGCTGTCGGTGCGCGACGCGCGACGCCTCGCCGGGCCGCTGCGCGACCGCCTCGAGGGGCGTGTGGACGCCGCGCCGGCACCGACGGGCGGGGAGCCCCGCGGCGCGCACCCGCTGCTGCTGTCCGCCCGGGGCGTCACCGTCCGCTACGGCGACCTCGTCGCGGTGCGCGAGGTGGACCTCGACCTCGCGGCGGGCGAGGTCGTCGCGCTGATGGGGAGGAACGGCTCGGGCAAGTCGTCGCTGCTGTGGGCGTTGCAGGGTTCGGGTCCCCGCGCCGCCGGCTCGGTGCGCGTCGGCGAGGGCGTCGACCCGGGGACGCTGCCCTCGCACGAGGCGCGGCGGCTGGTGGGGCTCGTGCCGCAGACGCCCGGCGACCTGCTCTACCTGCACACCGTCGAGGAGGAGTGCACCCAGGCGGACCTCGACGCCGGCCGACCTGCGGGCGCGTGCCGGGCGCTGCTCGATCGCCTCGTCCCCGGCATCGACGGCGCGACCCACCCCCGCGACCTGTCCGAGGGGCAGCGGCTCGCGCTGGTGCTCGCGGTGCAGCTCACCGCCGCACCGCAGGTCGTGCTGCTCGACGAGCCGACGCGCGGCCTCGACGTGCCCGCGAAGGAGCACCTCACCCGGTTGCTGCGGGAGCTGGCCGACGCCGGCGCCGCGGTCGTCGTGTCGACCCACGACGTCGAGTTCGCCGCGGAGGCCGTGGACCGGGTCGTGGTGATGGCGCAGGGCGAGGTGGTCGCCGACGGCGATCGTGCGGGCGTGCTCGCGTCGTCGCCCGCGTTCGCGCCGCAGGTGTCCAAGGTGCTCGCACCCCGGCCGTGGACGACGGTCGCCGAGGTCGCCGCCGCGCTCGATCCGCTGGAGGGAGGTGCCCGATGGGCGCAGCGCCCGGAGGGCTGACCGAGGGCGCGCCGCAGCGGGGCGCGCGTGCGGTGCGGATCCGCGCCCGCTCGGCGGTCGCGCTCGCGCTGGTCAGCGCCGCGGGCCTGGCCATGTACCTGTGGCCGCTCGTCGTCGCCCCACCCCAGGAGCCGAGCCACACGACCGACGCGCCCTTCGTGTTCGTCGGGATCCTCGCCGGCCTGCTGGCGGTGGTGCTCGCGGAGCTGTCCAGCGGGGGGATCGACACCAAGGCGCTCGCGATGCTGGGCGTGCTGTCCGCGATCGGTGCCGCGCTGCGCCCGCTCGGCGCGGGGGTCGGCGGGGTCGAGCCGATGTTCTTCCTGCTCGTGCTCGCCGGCCGGGTGCACGGCCCCGGGTTCGGGTTCGTGCTCGGCAACACGACGATGTTCGCCTCCGCGCTGCTCACCGGCGGCATGGGCCCGTGGCTGCCGTTCCAGATGCTCGGCGCCGGTTGGATGGGACTCGGGGGCGGGCTCCTCCCCCGGGTCCGGGGCCGGGTCGAGCTCCTCCTGCTCGCCGCGTACGGCGCGGTGTCGGCGCTGGCGTACGGGTTCCTGCTCAACATGTGGTTCTGGCCGTACACGACCGGCGCCGACACCCAGCTGTCGTACGTGCCGGGCGACGCGGTGCTGTCGAACCTGCACCGCTACCTGCTCTACACCCTGGCCACCTCGACGTGGGGCTGGGACGTGGGGCGTGCGGTCACGAGCGTGGCGGCGATCCTCGTGCTCGGCACCCCGGTCCTCGCGACGCTGCGCCGCGCGACACGGCGTGCCGCCTTCGGCGCCCCGGTCAGCTTCGAGCCCGGCTGAGCGTCCGGGCGCCCGCGGCCCATTTCTCACAGGGACCGTGTTGGATGTCGAAGGGATCTTGATGGTTCGCCGATCCACCGCCTCCCGCCTCCGCGCCACCGCCGCGGTCCTCGGCGTGCTGAGCCTCCCGCTCGTGGCCTGCTCCGGTGACGACCCGTCCCCCGCCACCTCGACCACCACGACGGTCCCACCCCTCGAGGAGCCGCTCGTCGGTGTGACCGGCGGGACCGTCGCAGACGGTGCCACCGGCGACGGGGCAGCGCCCTCGACACCGCCCGCGGACGAGGACACGCGCGCCCTGGCCAAGGCGGCCGTGCTGCGCTCCTCGGACTTCGCCTCGGCGTGGTCGGTGCACACCAAGGGCGGGACGCTGCACCCCAGCGACTCGTCGTGCTCCTACGTCGAGGACGGGCCGGAGGCCCGCCTGGGCCTGGGCGCCGCCCGCCGGGGCGCGACCATGCAGCTCGGCGACCGGCCCGCGTTCGTCACCTCGACGAGCTATGTGTTCCCCGACGAGCAGTCGGCGATCGACTGGATCGGGCTCGTGCGCTCCGACGAGTGGGCGGAGTGCACCGCGGCGGCCTACGCGGAGGAGGTCGAGCGGCGCGGCTGGGCCACCGACGTGACCGTCGAGACCCGGGAGATCGATCACCTCGGCTCCAAGGGCTTCGAGGCCTACGCCGAGCTCCACGCCGTCGACGACGCCGACCGTCCGCTCGCGGTCATCAGCGTGCTGCACTACCGCAACGGCCGCGTGGTGATCGAGGGCACCCTCGAACGCTCGACGGCACTCGGCGACGGCGACTGGGCGGCGGTCGACACGGCGCACTCCGCCGCGGTGGCGACCGCCTGGTCCCGGCTCAACGCCGCCCTCTGACCACCGGCCCCCGATCGTTCTGTGTCCCGGAACTGAGGGTGGACCCTCAGTTCCGGGACACAGAACGGGTGGGTGTCGCGGTCAGTCCCAGTCGAAGTCGGCGTCGCGGTACGCGCGGAACGCGACCATCGAGTGGGTTCGCCGGATGCCGTCGAGCCGGGCGATGTTCCCGGTGACGACCTCGGCCAGCTCCTCGTGCTCGCGCACCCGCACCATGACCACCAGGTCGTACTCGCCGGTCACCGAGTACACCTCGGAGACCTTGTCGAGCTCGACCAGCTCCTCGGCGAGGTCGGCGACGCGGGCGGGCTCGGCCTCGATCAGCACGACGGCGGAGATCATGGCCCGACGTTACCGGCGCGCACCCCGGTGGAGCTCACAGGTAGCGCTCCCCGTCCTGCAGCGTGCGGACCCACAGGACGTGGGCCTTCGCCGCGTCGTAGCGCGACTGGACGTGCTGGTGCGCCGCGTTGCCCATCCCCCCTTGGCCGGGGCCGAGGTAGGGGAGCACGGACCACGAGCCGTTCACGTTCAGCACCGCCCGGTTGTACGAGTAGTAGTCCCTGGGAGGCGTGTACCAGTCGGGCACGATCTGGTACTTCTCGCGGCCTTCCTCGGTGGTCCACAGGGGAGCGTTCCACGCGCTCCACCAGTTGCGGTCGAACCCCGTGGCGGTCGAGATCGAGACCATGTGGTCGCGCACGTTGCTCTTGCCCCGGTCGCGCACCAGGTCCGCGAGCTCGGGCTTGTCGGGGATCCGCCAGCCGGAGAACCCGGCGGGTGGCGCAGGCAGCCCCTCGGGCGTCGGGTCCATGAGCCAGCCGATGTAGCCCGGCGACCACTGGAGCAGACCCGTGCCCTTGCCGGCCCACATCCGGTTGGTGGCGAGGTCGACGACCAGCCCGGGGGTGCCGAGGCGGGAGGGGAGCTGCGCCTGCTGGCGCTCGACCGCTTCCTCGTACAGCCGGATCGCGCCCGCGACGTTGCCGCCGATCACCGACTGGTACTCGGCCTCGAGGTGGGCCGCCGTCGCCTGCCAGCTGGCGAAGTCCTCGTACACGGCGAAGAGGGCGTCGCTGTCCTCCTTCGAGATGAACCGCTTGGGGCGGAGCACGTCGGCGTACTTCGCGACGATCGACTTCGCGTCCCCGGGGCCCGACTCGAGGAACAGGTTCAGCTTCACGAACGCCCCGCCAGCCAGGGTGTTGTAGTTCTCACGGAAGTTCGTGAGCGCGCGTCGGTACGCCTCCTCGGCTGCCGACACCCTCTCGTCCGCGGCGCGCACGTCCGCGTCGCTCGCCCCGGGGGGCAGCTTCGCGCGGGCGACGCGCGCGTCGGTCAGCGCCACGGCCCGCTCCGCGACGGGCTCCAGGTACAGGCGCGAGGCGGTGCGGATCCCGCCGCGCACGTCGTTGGTGGCGTCGACCGCGGCGCCGTAGATGCCCTCGACGGCGACCTGGTGCGCCCGCTGGCTCACCTCGACCAGCGCCCGCTGCAGCTGGTCGAGCTGGCCGCGCATCGCACGCACCTCGGCGGCGACCTGGTCGGTCTCCTCGAGGCCGAGCGCCTTCGTGAGCAGCTTCGCGCCCTGGCCCTTGATGAAGTCGGCGACGATGTCCATCGCCATGCCCGACACGGGGTTCGAGAGCACGAACGCCCCCTCGGGCGCCTGCCCGGCCGCGACGGCGTCGGCCACCCGGTCGACGACGTCGTCGTCCAGCTCGGCCTCCGGGTCCTCCGGCGTGAGCGCCGCGGGACGGAACGCGCTCGGGTCCACGCCGACCTGCGCGTTGAGGTCGGTGTCGGGGTGCACCCCCAGGGTGGACGCGACGTGCGCCTCGGCCTCCTCCTCGTCGAGCTCGGGGTGCCGGTCCAGGTGCTCGGCGACCAGCGTCGAGGCCATGTTCACGTCGACGTACCCGACGTTCGCCCGCGACTCGGGGTCGTCGGTGTTCATCCGGGTCCGCAGGGTGACCGGCAGCGGCTGGCCTTCGTGCCCACCGGTGAGCGTCCCGCCGGTGGCGACCACGGTGTAGTCGGGCCCGTAGGGGGCGTCGGTCTCGAAGTACCCGAGCTCGTCGGTGGTCGCCTCGGACCCGACCTGCTCGCCGTCCTCACCGAGGACGACGACCATCGCGGCCTCGACCGGGTGACCGAAGGTGACCCAGCCGCGCACCGTCCCCGGTGCGCTCGGCACCTCCGCGTGCTCCCCCTCGCCCCGGGCGGGGACCTGCCCGTCGTCGCCCATCGCATCGAACGGCGGGTCGAGGTTCGGGCTCCAGTTCGGGTCGGTGCAGGCCGCGGCGGGAAGGGCGACGGCGAGCGCGAGTGCGGCGAGGCGCGCCCGGCGGGCGCGTCGGGGGCAGTGGGGGGTCGACATGGCGGGCTCAGGGTGCCGTGAACGGGTCGGAGTTCCAACCTCCGGCGTGCTGTGACCTCCGCCTCTCCCGGTCCACCCCTCACGGTCCGCGACCCGGCCCGGGCAGCGCGGCGGGTGCCCGGCTACAGGTGCTCGAGCTCGTCGGCCTCGGGGTCGTCGACCTGGCGGTCGCAGGTGGGGCACCACAGCCGCGCCTCGAGCGCCGAACCGCAGGTCCGGTGGACCGGTTCGCCGGGACCGTGGCCGGCGCCGCGCTGCCGACGACCCCACGCCGCGAGCAGCGCCAATGCCCCGGCCAACTCGCGTCCCGCGTCGGTGAGCTCGTAGGCGTACCGGCGCGGGCGCTGCGAGTACGGCGCGGAGCGGACGACGCCGTCGGCCTCCAGCTGGCGGAGGCGGGCGGTCAGCACGTTGGGGGCGATCCCGCCGACCAGCTCGGACAGCTCACCGAAGCGGCGGGGGCCGCCGAGGAGCGCGTCGACCACGAGCAGGGTCCACCGGTCGCCGATGCGTTCGACGGCGTGCACCAGCGAGTGCGGGTCCTCCCGGGTCATCGAGGTCCAGTCTGCCCCTCGCCCGTCGGAGCGGGGCGATCCCCGAACGATAGCCACTTGCAATCTGCAAGTGACAGGCGCAGGCTGGAACCGGGCGACGCAGGGGGTGCGCCATGGACGAGGTGCTCCGGCAGCTGGAAGCGACCGCGGGCGAGGTGTTCGAACGGGTCGGGCCGGCCACGGTGGCCATCGGCCGCGCGCCGCGTGGCAGCGGGGTGGTCGTCGCGCCCGACCGCGTGCTGACGAACGCGCACAACCTGCGGGACCGCACCACGCAGGTCACCCTCGAGCACGGCAGCCGCCAGGGCGCCGCGATCGCCGTCGACACCGCGTTCGACCTGGCGGTGCTCGAGGTCGACGTGGGGTCGGTGGAGCCGATCGAGTGGGCCGAGCGCGCCCCGGGCGTCGGCGCGGTCGTGTTCGGGCTCGCGCGTGGCGCCGCCGGCACGCGCCTGTCGACCGGATTCGTGTCGGGCACGGGGCGGAGCTTCCGCGGCCCCGGCGGGCGCGCGATCGGCGGCAGCATCGAGCACACGGCGCCGATGGCGCGTGGCTCCTCCGGCGGGCCCCTCCTCGACGCCACCGGCGCGGTCGTCGGCCTCAACACCCACCGCCTCGGCGAGGGCTTCTACCTCGCGCAGTCCGCGAGCTCGGGCCTCGTCGAGCGCGTCGCGGAGATGGTCCGGGGGCACGTCCCGCGCCGGGCCGAGCTGCGGATCGCGGTCGCGCCGCCGGGCGTCGCCCGCCGGCTCCGGCGCTCGGTGGGCCTGCCCGAGCGCGACGGCGCGCTGGTCCGCGCGGTGGAGCCGGACGGCTCCGCGGACCGCGCCGGCGTGCGCGAGGGCGACCTGATCGTGGGCGCCGGTCCGGTCGGCGGCGAGGCCACCACGGTCACGGCCGCGGACGACCTGCACCAGGTGCTCGGCTCCCACGACCCCGGCGCAGCGCTGCGGCTGCTGATCGTGCGCGGCGTCGACGAGATGGAGCTGACCGTGGCCTTCGACGACCCCGACGGTTCGGAGGGCGACGCGGGCGAGGACGCCGGCGACGCGGGCGGCTCAGCCCCCGGCTGACCCCTCGTCGCCGTCGCGGGCCAGCTGCGCGCGCAGCCGGCGGTCGAGCTCGAGCTGCGCCCGGTCGTAGCCGCCGCACGCCTCGACGAACGCGGCCGCACCGCCCAGCTCGCCCTCCAGGAACCGGGTGCCGACCCTCCCCCACTCGTCCTCGACCCACCGTGCGAGGAAGTACGGCTCACGCGACGCGAGCGCCCCGGGCGACGCCCGGTCGACCGCCGCGAGCATGTCCGCCTCCAGGCCGTCGAGTCCGTCGCCGGTGACGGTGCTGGTCCGGTAGATGGGGGGTGCGTCCTCGTCGAACGGCCTCGCGAGCCACATGCTCGAGCGCAGCTGGTGGTAGCTGGTCTCCGACGACGGCTCGTCGCTCTTGTTGAGCACGAAGACGTGCGGCACCTCGATGATGCCCGCCTTGAGGAACTGCACCTCGTCCCCACCGAGCGGCTGGAGCACCAGGTACACCCGGTCCGCCAGGTGCCGGATGTCGGCCTCGCTCTGCCCGATGCCGACCGTCTCGATGATCACGCAGTCGAACAGGCGCGACAGCAGGCGGCACACCTGGAAGCTGGACGGGCCGAGGCCCCCGAGGTCCGTCCCCGACGCCTGGCTCCGGAAGAACAGCCGTCGCTCGTCGGGGGTGAACCGCATGCGGGTCCGGTCACCGAGCAGCGCGCCGCCCGACACGTGCGACGACGGGTCGACCGCGAGGACCGCGATCGACAGGTCCTCGCGGTGCTCGAGCATCCGCTGGGTGAGCGCGCCGACGAGCGACGACTTGCCCGAGCCCGGGGTGCCGGTGATGCCGAGCACCGCGCAGGCGCGGTCGGCCGAGCCCTCGTCGCCGGCCGGCCGGTCGAGCAGCTCGAGCACGCGGACCCGCTCGTGCACGGCGGCGGGGCGGCGGTCCTCGAACAGCGACACGAGCCGCGCGACCGCGCCCTTGTCGAGGGTCCGTGCCCGTTCGACCAGCGCCTCGTGCACCGCGCCGCGCTCGGTGGTGGTCACCCGGCGCGGGCCTCGACCAGCTCCACGATCGACTCCATGATGTCGATCAGCTCGTAGTCGGCCGGGGTGAAGACCCGCTTGACCCCGGTCGCCGCGAGCTTGTCGAAGTCGCCCCGCGGGATGATCCCGCCGAACACGACGTCGATGCGGTCCGTGGCGTCGTACTCGGCGAGCTTGTCGAAGATCTGCTGGGCGAGCTCGAGGTGCGAGCCGGACAGCACCGACGCGCCGATCACGTCCGCGTCCTCCTCGACCGCCGACTGCACGATCTCCTCGGGGCTGAGGCGGATGCCGGAGTAGACGACGTCGAACCCGACGTGGCGGGCGGACACGGCGATGACCTCGGCGCCGTTGGAGTGCCCGTCCAGGCCCGGCTTGCCGACCACGATCCGCGGCCGGTGGCCGAGCTGCTCCTCGAGCGTCGCGATGCGCTGGCGGAGGGCGTCGACCCGGTCGCCGCCGAGCGCCAGCTTCTGGCCCTCGACGCCGGTCGCGGGCCGGTACTCGCCGAACACCTCGCGCAGCGCACCGGCCCACTCGCCGGTGGTGACGCGGGCGAGCGCGCACTCGATCGACGGCTCCATCATCGAGGTGCCCTCGCGCGCGGCGGCCTTGAGGGCCTCGAGGGCGCGCTCGACCCGCTCGGGGTCGCGCTGCGCGCGGGTGCGCTCGAGGCTCGCGATCGCGTCGTGCACCGCGGACTCGTCGACGGTGAAGATGCCGCCGTCCTCGCCGCCGAGCAGCGGGGACTCGATGCCCTCGGTCCACTTGTTGAGGCCGACGACGATCTGCTCGCCGGAGTTGATCCGGCTCATGCGCTCCGACATGGACCGCACGAGCGCCGTCTTCATGTAGCCGGACTCGATCGCCGGGATCACCCCGCCCATG
>CBFGTJ010000057.1:0-16225 GCA_965651815.1 uncultured Microthrixaceae bacterium
GTACTGGCTGACCCCGCCGCCGATGTTGGTGGTGAACTCGCCGTCGACGATGACGCCGCCCTCGGCGAACCCCTTCTCGCGGGTGCGGGGGCCGACCGTGTCGTTCACCGAGAACGTCTCACCGGGCGCGATGAGGATGCCCCGGGTCAGGTCCGCGATCCGGTGGATGTTGGTGACCCGCGATTCGCAGCACGCGTGGTGCGTCGTGAACTCGCCGATGACCTCGCGCACGCCCAGACCGGCGGCCCACTCGCGCCCCTGCGCCGCGGTGACCGTGCGCGTGGGCAGCTCGATCGTGGTCTCGCCGGTGAGCAACCCCTCCACGATCACGAGCTCGGCGCCCTCGGCGCAGCAGACCTCCGCGTCGCGGCCGCCCACGGGGACGGGTGTCCCGCCCCGGATCTCGAAGCGCACGCCGGTCGGGTTCGCCGGCGGCTGCACGACCTCGTCGAGCAGCGCGGCGACGGCCTCGGCGTCCATCGTGAGGACCGGCTCGCCCTCCTCACCGGTGCCCAGCGCGAACGCGGGGCGGAAGCGCCGGCCGTCCACGTCGTAGCTCCTGCCGCCGGCGACCAGGGTCACCTCGCCCTCGGTGACCTCGTTCGCCTGCCGGGCGAGCCGCGCCACGTCCTCGTCGCGCAGGCGCGTCGGGATCTCCGCCTGGTCGGCCGGGATGACGATCGGCTCGGAGAGGTCGTCCAGCGAGCGGGGGATGGCCTGGACGACGTCGTGGACCGTGATCTCGCGGCCGGGGGTGCCCTCGACGGCCTCGACCGTCTCACCCGCTCGCAGGGTCGGCTCGACCGGCTCCTGCCGTCGGTCGCCCTCGAGGGCGCGCAGCGTGGACGCGACGCGCTCGGCGTCGACGGAGAGGGCGACCTCCGCCCTGCGGGGGGAGAACAGCGAACGGAGCCACCGCACGGGCCGCGTGGGGAGCGGGTCGGAGGTCCCGATCCGCTCGACCCGTCGCACGGTCGCCTCGACGTCCACGCCGATGCCCAGCGCGCCGGCCGTCGACCGCAGCACCTCGTCGCCCACCTCGATGCGCACCTCGGTGGCGGGGAGCTCCTCGGCGAGGCGCCGCACGGTCGCCTCCAGCTCCTCGGAGCGCATCCCCCCGACGGGCGTGCCGGCGAGGACCACGTTGCGGGCGACCGAACTGCCGTCCCGCCAGTCGTCGACGGCCCACGCGGTGGTCACCATCGCGATGACCACGAGGGGCGCCGCGGCGACCGCGAGGATGATCTTCATCGGTCTCGACACGGGCTCAGGGGTCGCGTAGGGGTTGCTCCTCGGGGTGGCATGGTGTGGCGAACCCCGGTTGGTCGCGGACCGATCCACGATAGTCGCACACCGGGGCCCACCCGAAAGCCAGGGCCCGTCGAGGGCCACTCGAAGGGAGAGCAATGCCGATCGATCCGAACGCCGTCGGGAACCGCACGGAGCCCGCCACCTCGGCCTGGACCTCCGCCGACTCGCTGCTCTACGCGGTGGGCGTCGGCGCCGGCCAGGACCCACTCGACCGCACCGAGCTGCCGTTCGTGACCGAGAACTCCATCGACGTGGCCCAGCGCGCGCTGCCGACGATGCCGGTGGTGCTGGCCGACGTCACGCCGGCCTTCGCGGGGATCGGCACGTTCAACCCGGCGATGCTCGTGCACGGCGAGCAGAAGGTCGTCTGCCACCGCGAGATCCCCGCCGCCGGCGAGGTGCGGTCGACCTCCGAGGTGACCGCCGTGTGGGACAAGGGCAAGGGCGCGGTGGTCGAGGTGACGACCACCGCCGTGTCCACCGAGGACGACCAGCCGCTGTTCGACCTGGTGATGTCGGTGTTCATCCGCGGCGAGGGCGGCTTCGGCGGTGAGCGGGGCCCGTCGGGTCCCCGCAACGAGGCGCCCGACCGCGCGCCGGACCACTCGATCACCTACACGACCCGCCCGGAGCAGGCGCTCGTCTACCGGCTCTCCGGCGACCGCAACCCGCTGCACTCCGACCCCTCCTTCGCCGCGCTCGCGGGGTTCGACCGGCCGATCCTGCACGGCCTGTGCACCTACGGGTTCACCGGGCGGGCGCTGCTGCACTCGCTCTGCGGCTCCGATCCGGCGAAGTTCCGCTCCATCGAGGGTCGCTTCTCCTCGCCGGTGTTCCCGGGCGAGGAGCTGACCGTCGACATCTGGGTGACCGGTGACGGCCAGGCCGTGTACCGCACCCGTGCCGAGGGCGACCGGGTCGTCATCGACTCGGGCGCGTGCACCTTCGACGCCTGAACCGTCCCGACGTGGCACCGAGGACCGACTGGAACCCCGTCCTGCGCGAGGAGCTGTCGAAGCCCTACTGGGGCGAGCTGCAGGCCTTCGTCGAGGGCGAGCGCTCCAGGTACGAGGTGTACCCCCCGCGCGAGCAGGTGTTCGCCGCGCTGCACCAGACGCCGTATGCCGAGGTCAAGGTCGTGATCCTCGGCCAGGACCCGTACCACGGGCCCGG
Source organism: uncultured Microthrixaceae bacterium (assembly GCA_965651815.1). Classification (GTDB taxonomy): domain Bacteria; phylum Actinomycetota; class Acidimicrobiia; order Acidimicrobiales; family Microtrichaceae; genus CBFGTJ01. The sequence goes on from CBFGTJ010000057.1 coordinate 2,485, forward strand.
CCAGGCGCACGGGCTGTGCTTCTCGGTGCAGCGCGGCGTGGCGCCGCCACCTTCGTTGCGCAACATCTTCACCGAGCTGCGCGAGGACCTCGGCATCGAGCCGCCCCGCCACGGCTGCCTCGACGCGTGGACCCGCCAGGGCGTCCTGCTGCTCAACACCACCCTGACGGTGCGGCGGGGCAAGGCGGCCTCGCACCAGGGCCGTGGGTGGGAGACCTTCACCGACCGGGTGATCCGCGCGGTGTCCGACAAGCCCGAGCGCGTCGTGTTCATCCTGTGGGGCGCGGCAGCCCGCCGGAAGGCCGCCCTGGTCGACCGCGACCGCCACGTGGTCATCGAATCGGCGCACCCTTCGCCGCTGTCCGCGTCCAACGGGTTCTTCGGCAGCCGGCCCTTCTCGAGGGCCAACGCGGCGCTCGTGGAGGCCGGTCGCGAACCGGTCGACTGGCGCATCCCCGACTGAACCGGATTTGGAACCCCCACCATCCGTCCGCGATGGTCGTGGTCGGGGTAGGAAGGATCCGTCCGACTGAGGAGGCGCGCGCGGGCGCACCCATACATGTCTGAGATCGAACTGCAACACATCCACAAGGTGTTCGGTCCCGACCGGGACCGAGCGCTCAGGATGCTCGCCGACGGAGCCACCCGGGAGGAGGTGGCTCGGGAGACCGGCGCAGTTGCAGCGGTCATCGACGCCAACCTCGAGATCGAACGGGGCGAGATCTTCGTGGTCATGGGCCTGTCCGGGTCCGGCAAGTCCACGCTCGTGCGCATGATCAACCGCCTGCTCGAGCCGACGAGCGGGCGGGTGCTCATCGGGGGCACCGACATCACGGACCTCGGCCCCAAGGAGCTCCGCCAGGTCCGCTCCTCGCGGATCAGCATGGTGTTCCAGCACTTCGCGCTGCTGCCGCACCGCACCGTGCTCGACAACGCCGCGTGGGGGCTCGAGGCGCAGAAGGTGCCGGTCGCCGAACGGCGCGAGCGCGCCCGGGAGGCGCTCGAGACGGTGGGCCTGGGGGACCGCGCCTCCGCGTACCCCAGCGAGCTGTCCGGCGGCATGCAGCAGCGGGTCGGCCTCGCCCGCGCCCTCGCCACCGACGCCGACATCCTCCTCATGGACGAGGCCTTCAGCGCGCTGGACCCGCTGATCCGCCGCGAGATGCAGGACCAGCTGCTCGACCTGCACGAGGAGCTCGGCAAGACCATCGTCTTCATCACCCACGACCTCAACGAGGCGATGCGCATCGGCGACCGGATCGCGGTGATGAAGGACGGCCGCATCGTCCAGGTGGGCACCGCCGAGGACATCCTGCAGGACCCGGCCAACGACTACGTCGCCTCCTTCGTGCAGGACGTCGACCGCTCGCGGGTGCTGACCGCGTCGAGCGTCATGGAGCCGCCCGTCGCGACGCTCGGCCCGCACGAGGGGCCCCGCGCCGCGATGCGGATCATGCGGGAGCACCAGCTCTCCGGCATCTACGCCGTCGGTCCCCAGCGCCGCCTGCGCGGCGCGGTGCTCGACGACGCGGCGACGAACGCCGCGCGCCGCGGCACCCCGATCGAGGACATCCTCCTGAAGGACTTCCCGAGGGTGCAGCCCGACGCCCCGCTCGTCGAGCTGTTCGCACCCGCCGCGGAGAGCCCCATCCCGCTGGCGGTGGTCGACGAGCAGGAGCGCCTGCTGGGCGTCATCCCGCGGGTCACCCTGCTCGCGGCGCTCGCCGCCACGAACGGCACCGACGGCGCCACCAACGGCGTCGACGGAACCACGGAAGGGGGCCCGCATGCCTGACCTGCCCCGAATACCGGTCGGCGAGTGGATCGACTCGGCGGTCGACTGGCTGACCGACAACGTCGACTGGCTCTTCGAGTTCATCAGCACGGTCATCGCGTGGCTGGTCGACCAGCTCGAGACCCTGCTCATGTGGCCGCACCCGCTGCTGCTCGCGGCGATCTTCGCCGCGCTGGCGTGGTGGATCCGCGGCAAGTGGCTCGCCCTCTTCACGATCCTCGCCTTCTCGCTGATCGAGTCCATGCGGCTGTGGGAGGAGACGATGTCCTCCCTCGCCCTCGTGGTCGTGGCCAGCGTCATCGCGGTCGCGATCGGCGTGCCCATCGGGATCGCCGCCGCGCGCAACACGGTCGTGAGCAGGGTGGTGCGGCCGGCGCTCGACTTCATGCAGACGATGCCGTCGTTCGTCTACCTGATCCCCGCGATCGTCTTCTTCGGCCTCGGCAAGGTCCCCGGCGTGGTCGCCACCGTCGTGTTCGCCATGCCCCCCTCGGTCCGACTCACCGAGCTCGGCATCCGACAGGTGGACCCCGAGGTGGTCGAGGCGGGCCACGCGTTCGGCTCGCCGTCCACGCAGATCCTGACCCGCATCCAGATCCCCCTGGCGATGTCCACGATCATGGCGGGCGTCAACCAGGTGATCATGCTGGCGCTGTCGATGGTCGTGATCGCCGGCATGATCGGCGCGGGTGGTGTGGGCGCCGTGGTGTTCGGCGCCATCACCCGACTGAACGTCGGCCGGGGCTTCGAGGGTGGCCTCGCGATCGTGATCCTCGCCGTCTTCCTCGACCGAACCACCTCCGCGATCAGCGAGCGCGCCTCGCGGGCGGCGGGTACCTCGACGACGAACTGAGCCGACTGGGGCAACGGCGCCCCGCGGAGGTGAGCCCAATCTCGCAACTGAAAGGGAAATAGATGAAACGACATCGATCCGGTTTGTTGGTCAAGCTGCTCGCGGTGCTGTTCGGCCTCTCGCTGGTCGCAGCCGCCTGCGGCGACGACGACAACGGCGGTGACGACGAGGGTGCGGCCGGCTCCAACGGCGGCGGCGCCCTCGAGTGCGACACGGTCTCCATCGGGATGATCCCGGGCTGGGACGAAGGCGAAGCCGCGACCTACCTCTGGAAGGTCATCCTCGAGGACGAGGGCGCGACCGTCGACGTGACCGAGCTCGACGCGGGCCCGGTGTACCAGGGTGTCGCGACCGGCGACCTCGACCTGTTCCTGGACGCCTGGCTGCCCACCACCCACGAGGACTACTGGGAGGAGCTCGGCGACGACCTCGAGGACCTCGGCGTCTGGTACGACCAGGCGACCCTGAACCTCGCGGTGCCCGAGTACGTGGACATCGAGACCATCGGTGACCTGGCGGACCGGGCGGACGAGTTCGGTGGCCGCATCGTGGGCATCGACCCCGGCGCCGGCCTGATGCGCGTCACCCGTGACGAGGCGATGCCCACCTACGGGCTCGAGGACTTCGACCTCGTCGAGGGCAGCGCCACCGCGATGCTCGCCGAGCTGCAGCGTGCCATCGACGACGAGGAGCCCATCGTGGTCACCCTCTGGCACCCGCACTGGGCCTACGCGGCGTTCCCGATCAAGGACCTCGAGGACCCCGAGGGCGCCATGGGCGGCGCCGAGTCCATGCACGTGGCGGCCCGCTCCGGCTTCGGTGAGGACTGCCCGACCATCGCCGGTTGGCTGACCAACTTCGAGATGGACGACGCCTCGCTCGCGTCGCTCGAGGAGCTCGTGATCAACGAGTACGGCGACGGCGAGGAGGAGGACGCGGTCCGCGAGTGGCTCGAGGACTCCGCGAACCAGGAGCTGGTGGACAGCTGGAAGAGCTGACCGTCTGAACGCTTCGGTGCAGGTGAGGGGCGCCTCCGGGCGCCCCTCATCGCGTCCTGGGCAGCGTCCCTGGAGGCGTGCCTAGAAGAGGGTGAGGTCCGCCTCCCGCGCCCCGCGCAGCACGTCGTAGTCCACCTCGACCCAGGTCATCCCGCGCGACTCCGCGAGGACGCGCGCCTGCGGCTTGACGACCTGGGCGACGAACACGCCGCGAACGCCGCGCAGCATGGGGTCGCGCTCGAGCCGTTCGAGGTACCTGCTGAGCTGCTCGACGCCGTCGATGTCACCCCGGCGCTTCACCTCGATCGCGACCGCGTTGCCGTCCGCGTCCCGGCACAGCAGGTCGACCGGGCCGATGTCGGTGGGGAACTCCCGGCGGACCAGCACCAGGCCCTCGGCGATGTGGTCGGGATCGGCGGCGAGCAGCTCCTGGAGGTGCGCCTCGACGCCGTCCTTGGTGAGGCCGGGGTCGGTGCCGAGCTCGTGCGTGCTGTCCGAGACCACCTCGTGCAGGTGGATCGTGAGCGTCTCGCCCTTGGGGTTGGTGACCGTCCAGCGGTCCTCGTGCTCCACGAGGCGGTTCGGCGCGTTCATCCAGTTGAGCGGCTTGTACGCGCCGCCGTCCGCGTGGATGGCGACGCAGCCGTCGGCCTTCACCATGATGAGCCGCAGCGCCTCGGGCAGGTGGGCGGTGAGGCGGCCCTCGTAGTCGACCGAGCAGCGGGCGATGACCAGGCGCATGGCCCGGCCACGTTAGCTGCCCTCAGCGGACCCCTTCGGCGACCCGCTCCCAGCGCACCGACAGGTCGTTGCACTCCTCGCAGACCGACTCGGGGATGGCGCCGACCCTCATGAGCAGCGCGAAGATCCGGCAGCCCAGGCAGAACCCGAGCGCCGCCTCCAGCAGCGCCGCGCCCGCGAGGAGGGCGACGACCACGCGGGCCGCGGTGGGCGCCCCGGCGAGCCAGAGCACCGAGGCGGTGGCCGAGAAGGCGACGCCGATGCCCTGGGCGAAGCGCTTCGGCGGGCCGGGCACGAGCTTCGAGTGCTGCTCGAGGCGGGGAGCGACGACCCGGGTCGCGAGGAGCCCGAGTGGGCTCAGCTTCGGCCCCGTGAGCACCCGTGCGACGAACCCGTAGGTGAGCGGGACCAGCAGCCAGCCCCAGCCGAGCACGGCGACGCCGAGTGCCATGGCGACCACCCCGGCGGCGACGGCGCGAGCCGCCACCTCGTTCACGGGGTTCGGGAAGGAGAGCAGCCGGTCGGTCATGGACCCAAGGCTACCGGCAATACCCGACCAAACAAGTCGAGATTTGGTTCAGGCGCGGGATGCCTTGAGCCGCTTGGCCCGGCGGGCCCGGTCGCCGGCGTCCAGCACGACCTTGCGGACCCGGATCGCGTCGGGGGTCACCTCGACGCACTCGTCCTCGGCGAGCAGCTCGAGCGCCTGCTCGAGCGACACCCTCCGTGGCGGGGTCAGCCGCTCGGTGTGGTCCGACCCGGCGGCGCGCATGTTCGTCAGCTTCTTCTCGCGGGTGATGTTCACGTCCATGTCCTCGGGCCGCGAGTTCTCGCCGATGACCATGCCCTCGTAGACCTCGTCGCCGGGGGCCACGAACAGCGTCGACCGCTCCTGGACCTGGACCACCGAGTACGCCGTCACCGCCCCGGTGCGGTCCGCGACGACCGATCCCCGGTCGCGCGAGCGGATCTCGCCGAACCAGGGCTCCCACCCGTCGAAGACGTGGTGGAGCATGCCGGTGCCCCGCGTCTCGGTGAGCAGCTCCGTGCGGAACCCGAGCAGCCCCCGGGCCGGCACGCGCTGCTCGATCCGCACCCATCCCGTGCCGTGGTTCACCATGTCGACGAGCTGGCCCTTGCGCACCGCGAGCAGCTGGCTCACCGTGCCGAGGTGCTCCTCGGGCACGTCGATCGACACGGCCTCGACCGGCTCGTGCAGCTTGCCGTCGATCTCCCGGGTCACGACCTGGGGCTTGCCGACGGTGAGCTCGAAGCCCTCCCGGCGCATCGTCTCGACGAGCACCGCGAGCTGCAGCTCGCCACGCGCGTGGACCTCCCAGGTGTCGGGGCGGTCGGTGGGCAGCACCCTGAGGCTGACGTTGCCGACCAGCTCCGCGTCCAGGCGCGCCTTGATCTGCCGGGCCGTCACCTTGTCGCCGGAGCGCCCGGCGAAGGGGGAGGTGTTGACGCCGATGGTCATCGCGAGGCTGGGCTCGTCGACGGTGATGACCGGCAGCGGGCGCGGGTCGTCGGGGTCCGCGAGCGTCTCGCCGATGTTCACCTCGTCGAGGCCCGCGACCGCGATGATCTCCCCGGGCCCGGCCTCGTCGACCTCGATGCGCTCGTGGTCCTCGGTCACGTAGAGCACGGCGACCTTCGCCCGCTGGATGCTCCCGTCCGCACGGCACCAGGCGACCTGCTGGCCCCGGCGGATCGTCCCGTGGAGCACGCGGCAGAGGGCCAGGCGGCCGACGAACTGGCTCGCGTCCAGGTTCGTCACGAGCGCCTGCAGCGGGTGGGCGGGGTCGTGTCGTGGGGCGGGGAGGTGGTCCGTGAGCAGCTGCAGCAGCGGGGTGAGGTCCGCCTCGAGGTCGTCGGGGTGCTCGGGCCTCCTCGTGCTCGCGCGGCCGGCACGGCCGTTGCAGTAGACGACGGGGAAGTCGAGCTGGTCGAGCTCCGCGTCGAGGTCGATGAAGAGGTCCTCGACCTCGCTCACGACCTCGTCGATGCGGGCGTCGGGCCGGTCGACCTTGTTCACCGCGAGGACCACCGGCAGGTCGAGGGCGAGCGCCTTGCGCAGCACGAAGCGGGTCTGGGGGAGCGGGCCCTCGGACGCGTCGACGAGGAGCACCACGCCGTCGACCATCGACAGGGCACGCTCGACCTCGCCGCCGAAGTCCGCGTGCCCGGGCGTGTCGACGATGTTGAACTTCACCTCGCCGCCGTCGGGCCGGCGCCAGCGCACCGCGGTGCTCTTCGCGAGGATCGTGATGCCCTTCTCCCGCTCGAGGTCGGTGTTGTCCATCACCCGGTCGACCTCGGCGGCGCCGTCCCGGAACGCGCCCGACTGGCGCAGCAGCGCGTCGACCAGCGTCGTCTTGCCGTGGTCGACGTGGGCGATGATCGCGACGTTGCGGATCGACTCGACCGGCACGAGCGTGCCGGGTGGTCCGGGGACGGTGGAGGCTTCCATGTGGTGTCCGCTCTTCAGGGGGCGGGACAGTCTTGCCGAACCTTGACCCGCAGGGCACGCGGTGGTCGAGTGGGTCGAGGCGGTGTCCGCAGCGGAGGGGGTGACGTGGCGACCCTCACGACCGACTACCTGGTGGTGGGCGCCGGCGCGACCGGCATGGCCTTCCGCGTACTACGGGGTCGGCTCGACGCCCCTGGGCGGGGACCGCATCGACGCCACCGGCCCGAACGCCGGCGGCTACGAGCGGGCCGATGCCCCGGAGATCTGTGCCTACTACCGCCGGGTGCTCGAGGACCGCCTCCTGGGCTCGGGCCGTGTGCGCTTCCTCGGGATGAGCGACTACGTGCGTGACCGGTCGAACGGCCACACCGTCGTGTCGCGGCTCACCGGAGGGGCGACGCAGGTTCGGGTGCGGCGCAAGCTCGTCGACGCGACCTACCTGGAGGGCGAGATCCCGTCGCGCCACGCGCTCCCCTTCGACGTCGGGGAGGGAGTGCGCGTCGTCCCGCCCAACGACCTGGTCGAGCGCAGCGCCTGGGACGGCAGCGTCGACGGCTACACGGTGCTGGGCGCGGGGAAGACCGCCATGGACGTCTGCAACTGGCTGCTGGGGCAGGGGGTGCCGCCGGAGTCGATCCGCTGGGTCCGGCCGCGGGACGCCTGGACCTACGACCGGGAGCTGCTCCAGCCGCGGGAGCTCGTGGCGTCGGTCATCGAGGGGGTCGCGATCGAGGTGGAGGCGGCCGCCGACGCGGCGGACGTCCCCGAGCTGTTCCAGCGCCTCGAGGGCGGCGGCCGGCTCCTCCGCCTCGACCCGGAGGTCGAGCCCACGATGTTCCGCGGCGCGACCATGAGCCGGGGCGAGGTCGAGTCGCTGCAGCGGATCGACGACGTCCTCAGGGCGGGGCGGGTGCGCAGGGTGGAGTCCGACGTGCTCGTGATGGAGCGCGGCTCGGTCCGGGCGCGTCCCGGCCACCTCTACGTCGACTGCACCGCCGTGGGCCTGTCCTCCCGGCCGCCCCGGCGGATCTTCGAGCCGGATCGGATCACCGTGCAGACGGTGCGCATCGGGCTCACGCCGTTCAACGCCGCGCTGGTCGGCCACGTCGAGGCCACCCACGGTGTCGAGGCGGAGAAGAACCGGTTGTGCCCGCCGAACGTGTACCCGGTGACCGCGAACGACTGGCTGCGGACGACGTACGTGTCGACCGCCGCCGAGCGCACCTGGGGCGACGACCCGGGCCTCTCCGCCTGGCTCGAGGCGACCCGGCTGAACCTGGCGAGCGGCCTGCGCGCGCACCTCGCGGAGCCCCGGATGCAGTCCGCGATCGCGAGGTTCCTCGGCAACCGGGATCGGGCGTTGGAGAACCTGCGCCGCCTGCTCGGCGCCGCGACCCCCGCGGCCTGACGGTCAGGAGCGCTCGAGGCGGCGCCGGATGAGCTCCCGGCGGGCCCGGAGGTCGCGGTAGGTCATCCCCGGTGCGTCGTCGAACACCCCGAGGCTGTTGCGGATCGCCGTCTCGTCGACCCGGAACCCCTCCAGCGACAGTCCCGACTCGGCGGCGAAGCGCTCGCCGTGCGTGGTGGCCAGGTGGGTGGACAGCCCCGCGATCTCCGCGACCAGGTCGAGGTCCGGTGCCAGGTGGGCGATCGCCGCGTCCAGGAACACCAGGTTCTTCACGTACAGCATCAGGATCTTCGGCAGGCGCGCCCCCATGCCGAGCAGCGCCTTGGTGATGCGCTGGAGCTCGGCGACCAGCTGCTCCTGGCTCATCGTGGTCGGGTCGACCGGTTGCTGGTCGAGCCCGAGCTCCCGGATCACGTCGCCGATGTCGGTGTCGGGGGGCAGCGCGCCGAGGTCCCGGAACGCGGCGATCTGCCCCCTCACGTCCCCCATCGCGCCGGTGAGCATCAGCCGGAGGAACGCGTTGCGCTCCAGGTCGGTCATCCGCGCGGTGATGCCGAAGTCGAGCAGCGCGATGCGGCCGTCCGGCGTGATGAAGAGGTTCCCTCCGTGCAGGTCGCCGTGGAAGATGCCGTTGACGAGGCAGCCCTCGGTGAACGACACCATCCCGACCCGCAGCACCTCGTGGGTGTCGATGCCGGCGGCGTGCATGGACTCGATGTCCTCGAAGCCGTACCCGCGCAGCCGCTCCATCACCAGCACCCGGCGGGTGACCAGCTCCGGGTGGGGCCGGGCGACGATCACCTTGCGCTGGCCGAGCTCCGCGAGCGACGCGGCGACATCCAGCATGTTCTCGGCCTCCAGCCGGAAGTCGAGCTCCTCGCCGATCGTCTCGGCGAACAGCTCGACGAGCGCGGGCGGGTTGGCGAGCGCGGCGACGGGGATGCGCCCGACCAGGAATGGGGCGAGCCAGGCCATCACCCGCAGGTCCGCGTGCACCTGGGCGCGGATCGTCGGGCGCTGCACCTTGACCACGACCTCCTCGCCGGTGCGCAGCCGGGCGGCGTGCACCTGCGCGATCGACGCGGCGGCGAGGGGCACCTCCTCGAAGTGCGAGAACACGTCCCACAGCGGGCGCCCCAGGTCCTCTTCGACCACCTGCCGCACGGTGGGGAACGGCTCGGCGGCGACCTGGTCCCGGCAGGCACGGAACTCCTCGACCAGCTCCTCGGGGAACAGGCCCGCACCGCTCGAGATGATCTGCCCGAGCTTGATGTAGGTGGGGCCCAGCCGCTCCGCCGCCCGGCGCAGGCGGCGGGACAGCCCCGCGCGCGACGTCGACCCGCCGGTGCGGCGCTCGCGCACCGCCCAGCCGGCCACCGCGCCGCCGAGGTGCGCCGCGACGACCGCGAGGCGCCCCGGCGGGGGCAGCGCGCGGCGTGCCGTGAGCAACGGCACCTGCCGGCGGACCGTCGCGCGCAGCACCCGGAGCCCCCGGGTCCAGCCGAGCTCCTCCCGGCGGACCTCCCAGGGCCCGTCGTCGTCGAACGAGAAGTGCTCGAGGTCCGGCGCAGGCACGGCGGGGTCGCTCAGGCGCTCGCCGCGATCACCTTCGCGGCGTGCTCCGGCCGGCACACCAGCAGGTCGGGCAGGTAGGAGTCCACCCGGTTGTAGACCAGCGGCGCACCGTCGAGGCGCGAGCAGTGCAGCCCCGCGGCGGAGGCGACGGCGACCGGGGCCGCGGAGTCCCACTCGAACTGGCCGCCGGAGTGCGCGTACACGTCGGCTTCGCCTCGCAGGATCGCCATGGCCTTCGCCCCCGCCGAGCCCATCTCGACCAGCTCGGCGTCGAGGGCGTGCGCGATCCGCATCGCCTCGGCCGGGGGGCGGCTGCGGCTCACGACGACCCGCAGGCGCTCGGGCGCCGGGGGCACCTCCGGCGGCGATCCGGTGTCGAGGACCTGGTCGAGCCCCGGCAGCGCCACCGCCCCTGCGGTCGGCACGCCGTCCTCGACGAGCGCGACGTGCACGGCCCAGTCCGAGCGCCCCTCGCCGAACTCGCGGGTCCCGTCGAGGGGGTCGATGATCCACACACGCCGCGAGCGCAGGCGGGCGGCGTCGCTGCGCTCGCCGGCCCGCGCCTCCTCGGAGAGCACCGCGTCGTCGGGCCGCTCCCGTGCCAGCTCCGCCACGAGCCACTCGTGGGAGCGGCGGTCACCCTCGTCCTTGGTGCGTCGCTCGTCGGCACCCTCGGCCTGCAGCTCCGCTCGCAGGCGCAGCAGGAGGGCGCCGGCCTCGCCGGCCAGGCGTCGGGCGAGCTGGTGGTCCTCCGGGTTCGGCACCGGGACAGACTAGCTCCCCAATTCCTGACCACGTTGGTCGGGAATTGTCCGCCGGCGGCCCGCCACGTACCCTCTTGTCCCGATGGACTACCAGCTGTCCCACCTGCGGACACTCGAGGCGGAATCGATCCACATCTTCCGGGAGGTCGCGGCGGAGTTCGAGCGGCCCGTGCTGCTGTTCTCCGGCGGCAAGGACTCGATCGTCATGCTCCGGCTCGCGGAGAAGGCCTTCTGGCCCGCGCGCATCCCGTTCCCGGTGATGCACGTGGACACCGGGCACAACTTCGACGAGGTCTACGAGTTCCGGGACCGCCGGGTGGCCGAGCTCGGCGTGCGCCTCGTCGTGGCGTCGGTGCAGGAGTCGATCGACAAGGGGCGGGTCACCGAGCAGACCGGCCCCCGGGCCAGCCGGAACCAGCTCCAGACGGTCACGCTGCTCGACGCGGTCGAGGAGCACGGCTTCGACGCCGCGTTCGGCGGTGCCCGCCGCGACGAGGAGCGGGCGCGCGCGAAGGAGCGGGTCTACTCCTTCCGCGACGAGTTCGGTCAGTGGGACCCGAAGAACCAGCGTCCCGAGCTGTGGAGCCTCTACAACGGCCGCCACAACCGGGGCGAGCACATCCGGGTGTTCCCGCTGAGCAACTGGACCGAGCTCGACGTCTGGCAGTACATCGCGGCGGAGGGCATCGAGGTGCCCTCGATCTACTACGCGCACGAGCGGGAGGTGTTCCGCCGCGACGGCATGTGGCTCGCCGTCACCCCGTACGTGACCCTGATGGAGGGCGAGGTGCCCGAGGTGCGAACCGTCCGCTTCCGAACCGTCGGCGACGCGTCCTGCACGGGCGCGGTCGAGTCCACCGCAGCGGACGTGCAGGCCGTGATCGAGGAGGTCGCGGCGACCCGCCTCACCGAGCGCGGCGCGACCCGCGCGGACGACCGCGCCTCGGAGGCGGCCATGGAGGACCGGAAGCGGCAGGGGTACTTCTGATGAGCGAGTTGTTGAGGTTCGCGACCGCCGGCTCGGTCGACGACGGCAAGTCGACGCTCATCGGGCGGCTGCTCTACGACTCGAAGTCGATCTTCGAGGACCAGCTCGAGTCGGTGACCGACGCCAGCCAGCGCATGGGCCTCGAGGAGCCGAACCTGGCGCTGCTGACCGACGGGCTGCGCGCCGAGCGCGAGCAGGGCATCACCATCGACGTCGCCTACCGCTACTTCGCGACGCCGAAGCGGAAGTTCATCATCGCCGACACCCCCGGGCACGTGCAGTACACGCGCAACATGGTGACCGGTGCCTCGACCGCCGACCTGGCGATCGTGCTGGTGGACGCCCGCAAGGGGCTGCTCGAGCAGTCCCGCCGGCACGCGTTCATCGCGTCGCTGCTGCGCATCCCGCACCTCGTGCTCGCGGTCAACAAGATGGACCTGGTCGACTACGACCAGGGGCGGTTCGAGGAGATCGTGTCGGAGTTCCGCGCCTTCGCGACGAAGCTCGACATCAGCGACCTGACCTTCATCCCCATCTCCGCGCTCCACGGCGACAACATCGTGTCGCGCTCGCCGAGCATGCCGTGGTACGAGGGCAGCTCGCTGCTGCACCACCTCGAGACGGTGCACATCGCGTCGGACCGCAACCTGATCGACGCCCGGTTCCCCGTGCAGTACGTGGTGCGACCGCACAACGACGAGTTCCACGACTACCGCGGCTACGCGGGCCGGGTCGTCGGGGGAGTGTTCAAGCCGGGCGACGAGGTCATGGTGCTGCCGTCGGGGTTCACCTCGACGATCGCCGCGATCGACACCTTCGACGGGCCGCTCGAGGAGGCGTTCGCCCCGATGTCGGTCACGATCCGGCTCGCCGACGAGCTGGACGTCAGCCGCGGGGACATGATCTGCCGGCCCAACAACCGGCCGACGAGCTCGCAGGACATCGAGGCGATGATCTGCTGGCTCTCCGAGGGCGCATCGCTCACGCCGGGCGCGAAGTACGCGATCAAGCACACGACGCGCTCCGCCCGTGCCCTGGTGAAGGACCTCCACTACGAGCTGGACATCAACACGCTGCACCGCGACGAGGACGCGACCCGACTGGAGCTGAACCAGATCGGCCGGGTGACGCTGCGCACGACCCAGCCCCTCTTCTTCGACGAGTACCGGCGGAACCGTGACACCGGCTCGTTCATCCTCATCGACGAGGCCACCCACGCCACCGTGGGCGCCGGGATGATCCTCGGCGAGCCGGCCGCGTGAGCGACGGCGGGTCGCCCACCGGGCGGACCCCCGGCGTGGTCTGGCACGAGGGGGCGGTGACGCGCGCGGCGCGCGCCGAGGTGACCGGCACGACGGGTCAGGTCGTGTGGTTCACCGGGCTGTCGGGGTCCGGCAAGTCGACGGTGGCGGTCGAGGTGGAGCGCCGGCTGGTCGCGGACGGCCGCGCCGCGTACCTGCTCGACGGCGACAACCTGCGGCACGGGCTCAACGGCGACCTCGGCTTCAGCGCCGAGGACCGCGACGAGAACGTGCGCCGGGTCGGCGAGGTCGCCCTGCTGTTCGCGGACGCAGGGGTGGTCGCGCTGGTCCCGCTCGTCTCGCCCTACCGGGCGGCGAGGGACCGGGTGCGCGCGCGGGTCACCGATGCGGGCCTGCGCTTCGTCGAGGTCCACGTCGCGACGCCCCTGGAGGAGTGCGAGCGCCGCGACCCCAAGGGACTCTACGCACGGGCGCGGGCGGGGGAGCTGAAGGGCATGACCGGCATCGACGACCCCTACGAGCCGCCCGAACGGCCGGAGCTGGTGCTCACGCCCGCCGACGGTCCGCCGGCACGGCAGGCGGAGCTGGTGCTGGAGCTGCTCAGGTCTCCAGCGGCTTGACGAGGTCGGCCAGCGCGGCGATCTCGGCGCGCCAGTCGTCCGGCTCGACGATCGGCACCACCACGAACTTCGAGCAGCCCACGTCGACGAAGCGGCCCAGCACCTCCGGCACCCGGTGGAGCTGTGGCGCGACGTCGTCGGGATCGGCCCCCGGGTTGCGCGCCTGCACCACCGCGGCGAGCGCGTCGGGGACCGCCGAGCCGTCGGGCCGGTAGGGGAGCAGCGCCCCGAAGTGCTCGGGGTCGATGGCACGGTCGTGCTCGG
>CBFGTJ010000058.1:0-16084 GCA_965651815.1 uncultured Microthrixaceae bacterium
CGGCGCACGACAGCAGCGCGTTGAGCAGGGTGGTCTTGCCGGCGCCGGTGGGCCCGTAGACGCCGATGTTGCAGCGGTGCCGGACGAGGTCGGCGAGGAGCTGCGCGACCTCGGCCGGTGCGAAGTCCTCGAGCGGCACCGTGCGGGAGACGTGGCGACGGATCGCGAGCAGGGGGCCGTCGACGGCGAGCGGTGGGAGCACCACCGTGACCCGGGTGCCGTCGTCGAGGCGGGCGTCGACGATCGGGTGCGTGCGGTCGGCCCTCAGCCCGAGCGGCGCGACGAGGCGCTCGACGTCGCGATCGATCGCCGCGACGTCGAGGTGCACGCCGCTGGGCTCGAGCCGCCCGTCGCGCTCCACCCAGACCTCACCCGGCCCGTTGACGAGGACGTCGGTGACCGCGGGGTCGTCGGGCAGCGACTGGAGGGGCCCGAGGCCGACCAGCTCCGCGGCGAGCGTCGTCGCCCTGGCCCGCAGCTCCTGCGGGCTCCACAGCGGGTACTCCTCGGCGAGCAGCTCGGTGAGGCGCTGCACCGCGCGCCCGCCGGCACCCGGGGTGTGCAGGAACCGGTGGCGGACGCGGCGCTCCGCGGCCACCTGGGCGTCCGGCGCGCTCACGCGACGCCCCCGAGCGCCCGCTCGAGCACGCGCTGCGGACGGCGCACCAGCCGGCCCGAGTCGACGGCGCGCGCCACCGACGGGTCGAGCTCCACGGTGGCGACCACCGGCACGTCGAGCACCTGTTCGACGTCGCGCCGCCCGAGCGCCCGCCCGGGCTCGAGCACGAGCACGACCCCGTCGACCCGCGTGGTGGCGCGCACGGCCCGCCGCAGCGCCAGGTAGCAGGGGCGCAGCACGAGCAGGGAGGTGCCGGCGTCGACGAGCTCCGCGGCGACGGGTCCGTGCCCGGCGGCCGGGTCGAGGACGCCGGCGTCGACGACGACGGGGCGACCGGTGCGCACCAGGGCGTCCACGAGCTCGCCGGCCCGCTCGGCCGGCCACGGACCGGGGGCGCCACGGGGCACCAGCCGGAGCCGTTCGTCGACGGCGACCGCGAGGCGATCGAGGGCCTCGGCGCGCCGTTCGGTCGCCGCCATCCAGTCACGCAGCCCGGGGCCCGTGGGCTCGGGCAGGCCGACGGCTGCCGGTTGGTCGCCGCAGAGGTCCACGAGCAGCGCAGCGCCGGTGCGCCTCGCGGCGGCGCCCGCGACCGCGGCGGCGACCACCGTGGTGCCCGACCCGCCCTTCACCGACCAGAAGGTGTGCAGCACGACCGTCCCCCGCGGGCACGCCCGCTCGCATCCGTGGTGGGGGGAAGGTCGCCCGTCGGCGCTGCGGACCGTAGGCGCGGCCGGGCGGGCGCGTCAGCGGGTGGCGGCGGGGAGCGCGACCCACCCGCACCCCGAGCGCGACGACGGGGCCCCGGAGGGCCCCGTCGGAGACGTCTCGGTTCGCCGCGACCGGCTCAGACCGCGAGCAGGTCCCGGGCGCCGGTGTCGCTGGAGGGGTGGCGCAGCTTCGACATCGCACGCGCCTCGATCTGGCGGATGCGCTCCCTCGTGAGGTTGAAGTGCTCGCCCACCTCCTCGAGCGTGCGGGGCTCGCCGCGGTCGAGGCCGAAGCGGAGCTTCAGGATCTCGCGCTCGCGCTCGTCGAGCGGCGAGAGCAGCCGGCCGATCTCCTCGGGCAGCAGCGCGGTGGCCGCGACCTCGAAGGGCGACTCGGCGCTGCGGTCCTCGACCACGTCGCCCAGCTCGGCGTCGCCGTCCTCGCGCAGCGGCTCCGACAGCGACAGCGGCTCGGCGGCGAAGCGCAGGGCCTCGGTCACCTTGTCCTCGGGCATCTCGACCTCGGCGGAGAGCTCCGCCAGGGTCGCCGGGCGGCCGAGCTTGAGCTCGAGCCGGGCCCGCGCCTTCTGCAGGCGGGCGAGCGTGTCGCCCGCGTGCACGGGCAGCCGGATCGTGCGCCCGGTGTTCGCGATGCCGCGGGTGATGGCCTGTCGGATCCACCACGTGGCGTACGTCGAGAACTTGAAGCCCTTCCGCCAGTCGAACTTCTCGACGGCGTGCATCAGGCCGAGGTTGCCCTCCTGGATGAGGTCCAGCAGGGGCAGGCCCGAGGCCTGGTACTTCTTCGCGATCGACACCACGAGGCGGAGGTTCGACTGCACGAACGTCCGCTCCGCTTCCTCACCTTCACGGATGAGTCGGCGCAGCTCCCGCTTGCGGGCGGGGGACAGGCTCCGCCCGCCCTCCTCGAACTCCTGGCGCGCGGCGGCACCGGCCTCGATGGCCTGGGCGAGGCGGACCTCGTCATCCTTGGTCAGCAGCGGGTACTGACCGATGTCGGTGAGGTAGAGCCGGACCAGATCCTCTTCGTCCCGCTCAACTCTCTCCTTTGCCACAACACACCTTCTCCCGCCGTCTACTGGGCCTACCGGGGGGCTCGCGGCCGATGGACGCGCAGGTCCACGATGGCGAGTGCGAACGTCGAGAGACGGCGAGATCGACGTTCGACTACGTCCACTGTACGGGTCGAGTCAAGGGTTCCTGCCGGGAGAACGCCGGATCTCGGCGCCTCATTCGGTGTCGTCGGTCACTGGCAGTGGTTGGCACGTTCCACCGTGCGGTCACCTCCAGAACCACCGACGGCAGCGCTTGCCATCGGCTGGAACGGGACTCGAACTTGAGCACCCCTCCTAGATGTTCGGGAACGGTGAACCCAGCAGCAGGGACTCCAATTCCCGCTGGCGCTCCGCGGCGCGGGCGACCGATGCCTCGTCCCGGAGCAGCCCGCGCAGCAGGTCGTCGCCGCGGCACCACTCGTCGAGGTCGTCGTCCAGGATCATGCGGACCCAGCGCGCCAGCGACCCGTCGGCGACGGGTGACGCCCCCTCGAGCACGCGGCGGTAGGCGCCGATCAGGGTGGGCAGCAGGACCCGGTATTGCCCGACCAGCGTGTCGAGCACCGACCCGGGGTCGGGATCGACGGTGACCGCCCGCAGGAACGCCTCCGCCGCGCCGTCCGGCGGGACCACGAGCGACCCGCGGTCGACCTCGCGCAGCTCGGGCAGCCGGGCGACGAGGACCTCGGCGTGCCAGCCGTGCCGGGCCGCGGCCTCACCGAGCAGCAGGGTGACCGGTGGGTCGACCGGGACGGTGCTCCAGGCGCCGAGCCACTCGAAGCACCGCCGTTCGAACCAGGCGAGGTGGCCGACCCTCCGGGCGGTGGCGAGCAGTCCCGTCCCGAGCTCGTCGCTGGGCTGCGGCGGGGCACCGCGCCGGTCCTGCATTCGGAAGCGCCTCCTCGTCGTCGGACCCGCCGAGCATACGGTCCGCGGGCGGGAGGAACTGCAGTGACCCCGGGACCCCGCACCGGTAGTCTCAGCCCCAATGGGCGCCGGCGCGACCCCGGAGGACGTGGCACGTCGGGCGTGGCGCGGGTTCCTCGTGGCCCACGACCGGGTGCTCGCGCAGCTCGACGCGGCGCTGGTCGCGGAGTGCGACCTGACGCACTCGGAGTACGAGGTCCTCGCGCATCTCGCGGAGGCGGAGGACCACCGCCTGCGGATGAACGAGCTGGCCGCGCTCGCGCGCCTGTCGCCGAGCGGGCTGACCCGTCGCTTCGACTCGTTGGTGCGGCGCGGGTGGGTCGTGCGCGAGCGGTCCGCCCTCGACCGGCGCGGCGTGCTGGCGCGCCTGACCCCCGAGGGCCTGGCCCGTGCCGAGGCGGCGCGACCGGTCCACGACCGGGGCGTGCGGGAGCACTTCGCCGAGGTGCTCGGCGACGAGGGGCTCGCCGCGCTCGCGGAGCTGCTCGAGCGGGTCGCCGCGGCGAACGACCCGGACGCCGCCCGGGCTGCCGACGCCGCTCAGATGCCGCGGTAGCGGTTCGTGATCGGCAGCCGGCGGTCGCGCCCGAACGCCTTCTCCGAGATCCGGATCCCCGGCGGCGCCTGGCGGCGCTTGTACTCGGCGAGGTCGACGAGCCGGGCGATCCGGCGGACGAGATCCTCGTCGTGGCCGACCGCGACCAGCTCCCGGACCGTCATGTCGCCGTCGACGTAGGCCTCGATGATCGGGTCGAGCTCCTCGTACGGCGGCAGCGAGTCCTGGTCGCGCTGGTCGGGGCGGAGCTCCGCGGACGGCGCCTTGGTCAGCACCTGCTCGGGGATCAGGTCGGTCCCGGCGCGCTCGTTCCGCCAGCGGCACAGCTCGTACACCAGCAGCTTCGGGACGTCCTTGATCACCGCGAGCCCGCCCGCGGTGTCGCCGTAGAGGGTCGAGTACCCCACCGCGGTCTCGCTCTTGTTGCCGGTGGTGAGCACCAGCCACCCGAACCGGTTCGACAGCGCCATCAGCACGACGCCCCGCAGGCGCGACTGGAGGTTCTCCTCGGTGAGGTCGCCGGCCTCGGGCTCGCCCAGCACCGGGGTGAGCATCTCGAGCATCGCGGCGTGGGCCGGCTCGATCGGGATCGTGCGGTGCTCGATGCCGAGGTTCTCCGCCAGTCGGACGGCGTCGGCCACCGAGTGCTCGCTCGAGTACCGCGACGGCATCAGCACCCCGTGCACGCGCCCGGGCCCGAGCGCGTCGACGGCGATCGCCGCCACGATCGACGAGTCGACCCCGCCCGACAGGCCGATGACGACCTCGTCGAACCCGTTCTTGGTGACGTAGTCCCGCAGGCCGAGGACCAGCGCGGACCACACCTCCTCGTTGCGGCCGAGCTCCCCCGCGACCTCCGGCGCACCGAGCGCGGACCTCGACCCGACCTCGCCGGTCAGGTGCACGACCGGGAGCGGCGCCGAGGGGTCCGCGGGGAGCGCGACGGGCACGTCGACCACCTGGAACGCCGGCTCGAACCGCTCGCAGCGCGCCAGCACCCGGCCGTCGCCGTCGAGCACGACCGAGCCGCCGTCGAAGACCAGCTCGTCCTGGCCGCCGACGAGGTTGACGTAGACGATCGGGCAGCCGCCCCGCTCGACGTGCGTGCGCAGCAGCTCCTCCCGCTCGCGCTGCTTGCCGACGTGGAACGGCGAGGCGTTCAGGTTGACCACCAGCGCCGCGCCGTCGCGATCCGCGGTGGGAACGACGCTGTCGGACATCCACATGTCCTCGCAGATCGTCACCGCGACCGGGACCCCCGCGATGCGGTGGAGCGGCTGGCCGCCGGTCCCGGGGTCGAAGTACCGCTTCTCGTCGAAGACCGAGTAGTTCGGCAGGCCCTGCTTGCGGTAGCTCGACACCATCCGCCCGCCGTGGAGGACCGCCGCCGCGTTCCACGGACCGTCGGTGGCGTCGTGGGGGTCCGCGCCGGGGTGGCGGCGTCCCTCGACCCACCCGACCACGGCGACGCAACGGCCGTCGATGCGTGCCGCGAGGTCCGCCAGCACCGCCTGGGAGTGCTCGACGAACCCGGGCTTGAGGAGCAGGTCCTCGGGCGGGTAGCCGGTGATCGCGAGCTCGGGGAACACCGCGAGGTCGGCGCCGGCGTCCTCGGCCCGACGGTACGAGTCGATCACCTGCGCGGCGTTGCCCTCGAGGTCGCCCACCACCAGGTCCAGCTGGCAGAGGGCCACGCGCACCGTCGGGGGGTCCGTCATCGACGGCGACTGTACCCCGGGTGCCGTCCGCACCCGTGGGGGACCGGGTGCGGACGGTCCGGGGTGTGGCTCAGGCCGGATCGATCGCCGAACAGACGGTGTTCGTGATGAGCCGCGTGACGACGTACGGGTCGATGTTGGCGTTCGGGCGCCGGTCCTCGATGTAGCCCTTGCCGTCCCTCGCGACCTGCCAGGGGATGCGGATGGAGGCGCCGCGGTCGGACACGCCGTAGCGGAACTCCGAGTAGTGCGCGGTCTCGTGGAGCCCGGTCAGCCGGTCCTCGAAGCCGTGCCCGTACCCCGCGAGGTGCTCCTCGACCTTGCCGGGCCCGCCGAGCGCCTCACAGGCGCCGATGATCGCGTCGTACTCCTGGCGCATCCGGTTGGTGGAGAAGTTCGTGTGGCACCCCGCGCCGTTCCAGTCGCCCTTGATCGGCTTCGCCGAGATCGAGGCGTTGACGCCGAAGTCCTCGGCGATCCGGTACAGCAGGTAGCGGGCGACCCAGAGCTGGTCGGCGACCTCGACCGGGCCGAGCGGCCCGACCTGGAACTCCCACTGGCCGAGCATGACCTCGGCGTTGGTGCCGCTGAGCGCGAGGCCGGCGGCCAGGCAGGCGTCGGTGTGCGCCTCGACGATCTCGCGGCCGGCGATCTCCACCGCGCCGACCCCGCAGTAGTAGGGGCCCTGCGGCGCCGGGTAGTAGTAGCCCTCGCTCGGCCAGCCGAGCGGGCGACCCTCCTTGAAGAAGGTGTACTCCTGCTCGATGCCGAACAGCGGCTCGTGCTCCGCGAACTTGTCCGCCACCGGGATCAGCAGGGCCCGGTTGTTCGTGCGGTGCGGCTCCAGGGTCTCGGGGAGGAGCACCTCGCACAGGACCAGCACGTCACCCGGCTTGCGGGTGGGGTCCGGGCAGGTGAACACCGGCTGCAGCACGCAGTCCGACGCGCTCCCCTCCGCCTGGTTCGTCGAGGACCCGTCGAACCCCCAGATCCCCGGCTCCTTGCCGTCCTCGATGATCCGGGTCTTCGACCTCATGTTGGGGACGGGTTCGGTCCCGTCGATCCAGATGTACTCGGCCCGATATGGCACTGGTCACCACCTCTCGATCCAATGTGACGGGATCGAGGATGCCGAGAGGCCGTTTCCCGGCCGTTGCCCGAGTGTGAACGCCCTGTTAACTGGTGTCAGGGAGCTGTCGGGCGCGGTCGTCGGCCTGCTACCACACACGGGGGCGACCCTGTCGTCGGACCAGAGGATGGAGATCGGATGACCGAGCGCGACTACGTGCTGCGCACCGTCGAGGAGCGTCGGGTGCGGCTGGTGCGGTTGTGGTTCACCGACGTGATCGGCCAGATCAAGTCGGTGGCGATCTCACCGGTGGAGCTCGAGACCGCCTTCGACGAGGGCGTGCAGTTCGACGGCTCCGCGATCGACGGGTTCAGCCGCGTCCAGGAGAGCGACGTGCTCGCCTTCCCCGACGCCGCCTCGTTCCAGCTCATGCCGGACGCGGAGGGCGGGCAGAGCACCGCCCGGATCTTCTGCGACATCGCCAACCTCGACGGCACGCCGTTCGGCGGCGACCCCCGCGGGGTGCTCAAGCGCAACCTCACGAGCGCGTCGGAGCAGGGGTTCGAGTTCATGTGCGCGCCGGAGATCGAGTACTTCTACCTGCGCAGCGACGACCCCGAGCAGCAGCCGGAGCCGGTCGACGACGCGAGCTACTTCGACCTCACCGCGGCGGACGAGTACTCGGACCTGCGACGCCGGACGATCAGCCGCCTCGAGGCGTCGGGGATCCCGGTGGAGTACGCGTTCCACGAGGACGCCCCGTCCCAGCACGAGATCGACCTGCGCTACAGCGACGCGCTCGAGATGGCCGACAGCGTCACCGCGCTGCGGATGATCGTGCGGGAGGTCGCGATGGCCGGTGGGGTGCACGCGACCTTCATGCCGAAGCCGATCGAGGGCGTGCAGGGGTCGGGCATGCACACCCACGTGTCGCTGTGGCAGGGCGACCGCAACGCGTTCCACGACCCCGACGACGAGGCCGGGCTCTCCGACATCGCCCGCCGGTTCATCGCCGGCCTGCTGCGGCACGCCCCCGAGATCACGGCGGTGACGAACCAGCTCGTCAACTCCTACAAGCGCCTCGTGGTGGGCTTCGAGGCCCCGGTCCACATCTCGTGGGCCCGCAACAACCGCTCGGCGCTGGTGAGGGTGCCGGTGCCCAAGCGCGGCAAGGAGGCGCTGAGCACGCGCATCGAGTACCGGTCGATCGACCCGGCCTGCAACCCGTACCTCGCGTTCTCGGTGATGCTCGCCGCGGGCATGCGGGGCGTCACCGAGGGCTACGAGCTCCCGCCGGAGGCGACCGGCAACCTCTACGACCTGCCGAACCGCTCGGAGGAGGAAGGGAGGTTGCTGCCGACGAACCTCGCCGCGGCCCTCGACGAGATGGAGCGATCGGAGCTGGTCCGGGAGGCGCTCGGGGAGCACATCTTCGAGTGGTTCCTGCGCAACAAGCGCTCCGAGTGGGAGGACTACCGCACCCACGTCAGCCGTTTCGAGCTCCAGCGCTACCTGCGCGCCTGGTGAAGGTGGGATGCAACCGATCCTGATCTGGCCCGTGCCGGCACCGCCGGACGTCGTCCGGGTGCTCGACATGGCGGGGCTGCCGTGGACGGCGGTCGCGGACGAGGCCGAGGCGCGCGACGGCACGTGGTCCGCGGCGATCGTCGCGGCGGACGAGGACCCCGAGCACGGGTTCGCGATGGCACGGACGCTGCGGCGGGGCGACGTGGGCGTCGCCCCGCTGCTGCTGCTGGTGCGCGGCTCGCAGCTCGCCGACCTCGACGGCCGCCACGACACCTTCGACGACTTCTGCGTGACGCCCTTCCACCCGGCGGAGCTCGAGGCCCGCCTGCGGCACCTCCTGGCCGCCGAGCCCGACCTCGACACCGGGCCCGAGATCGTCCAGTACGAGGCGCTGGTGCTCAACCTCGAGACGTACCAGGCCTCCATCGCGGGGCGGCCGCTCGACCTGACCTACATGGAGTACGAGCTGCTCAAGTTCCTCGCGCAGAACCCGGGCCGGGTCTTCACCCGCGAGACGCTGCTGTCGAGGGTCTGGGGCTACGACTACTTCGGCGGCGCGCGCACCGTCGACGTGCACGTGCGGCGGCTGCGCTCGAAGCTCGGCGAGGAGCACGCCGGGCTGATCCACACCGTCCGGTCGGTCGGCTACAAGTTCGGCGAGTCCCGCTGGTCGGCCTGACCCGACCGGGGCCGGCCCGACCGGGCCGGGTCAGACGTTGAGCTCGATGAGCTCGCTGCCCTCGTTGGCGCGCTCGCCCTCGACGCGCAGGAAGTGCCCGAGGACGATGGAGATGAACGTGCCGATGCCGAAGAACACCAGCGGCAGGATCACGAACAGCACCACGAGGATCAGGATGGCTCCGACCATGGGGGAGAGTCTGCCCCACCGGTGCGCCGCCGCGCACCCCGACGCTCAGCGGGGGTCGTACACCCAGGCCTCGAGCTCGACGAGCGCGCCGAACGGGAGCGCGGCCACCGCGACCGCGGAGCGGGCGGGCCGGTGGTCGCCGAAGTACGCCGCGTAGAGCTCGTTCATCCGGGGATAGTCGTCCATGTCGGCGAGGAACACGGTCACCTTGGCGACCTGCCGGGCGTGCAGGCCGTTGTTCCGCAGCAGCGAGTCGAGGTTGGCGAACACCTGCCGGAGCTGGGCGTCGAAGCCGTCGACGAGCCCGTCCTCGGTGAGCCCGATCTGGCCGGACACGCAACACCAGTCCCCCGCGCGGTAGAGGGGCGAGTAGGGCAGGTCCGGCATCGTGTGCTCCTTCCGGCTCGCTCGCCGCAGCGTACCGTCGGCGCCCCGATGCGGCCGCCGCCCGACGACGGGCTAGCTTCGCCCGACGTGGACACTCCCCCTTCGATGACGGGCCGCCCGACGACCGGCCCCTCGACGATCGGACGGCGCCAGCTGCTGCGGGGCGGGCTCGCCGGGATCGGGGCGACGGTGCTCGGTGGCACGGTCCTCGCCGCGTGCAGCAGCTCCGGCGACACCGTGGACGAGGGCGTGGACCCCGGGCCCGAGCTGTCGCTCATGGCGATGTTCCCCCGCGACGTGGCGCACATCGCGGCCGGCCACCCGACCCGCCTGCCGTTCACGCTCGTCGACGTCGAGGGGGTGCCCCTGTCCGACCTGGAGGGTCCGGCGTCGTTCACCGTCCTGTTCGACGGCGAGCAGGTCGGCGACCCCGTGCAGGTCGGCCCGCGGGGGGACGGCGTGCCCCGCCCGTACCTCCCGTTCGAGTTCGAGTTCCCGCGCCCGGGCCTGTACGACGTGGAGGCCGACTACGCGGGCGAGGTGCTGACCAGCCAGCTGCAGGTGTTCCGCCCCGAGGAAGTGCGCACGCCGCTCGTCGGCGCGCCGCTCCCGTCGGTGAACACCCCGACGACCGCGAACTCCCTCGAGGTCGACCCGATCTGCACCCGGGTGCCGACGTGCCCGTTCCACGAGCACGACCTGGCCGACGCGCTCACGACCGACCGCCCGGTGGTCGTGCTGCTGGCGTCACCCGCGTACTGCCGGACCACCGCGTGCGGCCCCATCCTCGAGCTGCTCGTCGAGCACGCCGCGGACCGCGACGACCTGATCGTCGTGCACTCCGAGGTCTACAAGAACCCCAAGGCGGTCGACGACCTCGCGGACGCGGCGCTCGCGCCGCTGCCCGACCAGTACGTGATGCCCTTCGAGCCGTGCCTGTTCGTCACGGACGCGTCGCACACCCTCGTCGCCCGGGGCGACGTGGTCGTCGACCGCGAGGAGATGGGCGAGATGCTGGCGCTCGCCGTCTGAGGGCCCTGACGGCGCTGCTCAGCTGACGGCGCTGCTCAGCTGAACGACTGGCCGCAGCCGCAGGTGCGCTGCGCGTTGGGGTTCGTGATCGCGAACCCGGACTGCTCGAGCCCGTCCTTGTAGTCGAGGGTCGCGCCGGTGAGCAGCTGTGCGCTGGAGGGGTCGACGATGACCTTCACGCCGCCCTGCTCGGTGGTCACGTCGTCGCTCGCGACGTCGCTGTCGAAGAACATCTCGTAGGAGAACCCGGAGCACCCGCCCGGCCGCACGGCGACGCGCAACCCGAGGCCCTCTTCGCCCTCGGCGGCGATCAACTGCTTGACCTTGTCGGCAGCGCTGTCGGTCAGGGTGATCATCGATGCTCCTCCACGCCTCGCAGCGGTTCGCAACGGGTCGTGCCGCCGATGTTACCGGCGACGGTGATGGGAACGCACTGCACGCCGGTTCATTCCGCCTCGCGGGCTCGTTCCCCCTCCGGCGAGGTCGTCGTGAGCTGCACCCGGCACGGCGCCCGGTCGGCGAGGTCGTTGAAGTCGGCGACCCGCGCCCCGCCGATCTCGTCGACGAAGCCCTCGAGCATCCCGCGGTGGATCGAGCACACGACGTCGGGGTCGACCTCCGCGAGCTCCGCGAACGGGCAGTGGGTGAACGCCACGGTGGTGCCCTCCCCGCCGTCGACGCGGGCGGGGTCGAAGCCGAGCTCGTCGAGCATGGCGACGGTCGCCTCGACGCAGCTGCGCTGCCGCGACCCGGGCTGGCGGTGCGCGAGGCGCCGCCCCTCGGACCGGCCGGCGTCCAGGGCCAGGTCGCCGCCCAGGCCCGCCTCCATCGCCATGCCGAGCAGCATGCGGGCCAGCATCGGGAACACCGGCGGCTCGAGCCCGAGCGAGGGTGCCTCGGCGCTGAGCGAATAGAGCTTCTGGGGCCGACCGACCGCGCCGCTGACGTCCGGGCGGGCGTCGAGGAGACCGACCTCGCGCATCCGCTCGAGGTGCGGCCGGACCGTGTTCGGGTGGAGCCCCAGCGTCGCGGCGACGTCCGCGGTCGCGAGCGGCCGGGAGGAGCGGGCGAGCTCCAGGTAGATCGCGTACCGCGTGTTGTCGCCGAGGGTCTTCAGCAGGTCGAGGCGGCGCTCGGTCGACGGCACCCGACCATCGTACCGCGGGGGGTCGAAAAAACACGGTGAGTACCGGTAAAATGGGGGTCATGGACCCGGATCAGGTGCCTCCCCCCTCCGAGACGGCACTTCCGACGGAGGACCAGGTCATGTCGCTGCTGCGCGGCGTGGTCGATCCCGAGCTCGGGCTCGACATCGTCGAGCTCGGGATGGCGAAGGGCGCCACGATCGAACCGGACGGCCTGGTGCGCGTGCGGATCTCCCTCACGACCAGCGGCTGCCCGCTGCGCGCACAGATCCAGAAGGACGTGCGAGCCCGCATCCTGGGGCTGCCCGGGGTCGAGCGGGTGAAGATCGACTGGGGCGAGCTCGACCAGGAGGAGAAGGCGGCCGCCATGGACCGCGCCCGGCGCAACATCGCCGAGCGGGGCGACCGCGGGCTGCTGCCGCCCACGACCAAGGTGATCATGGTCGCGTCCGGCAAGGGCGGCGTCGGCAAGTCCTCGGTCACCGTGAACCTGGCGTGCGCGCTCGCCGCCAGGGGGCTGACGGTCGGGGTGATGGACGCCGACATCTGGGGGTTCTCGGTGCCCCGCATGCTCGGCCTCGAGGGGCGCCTGGAGGCCACCGGCGAGGGGGACGCGCGGCGGATCCGCCCACACGAGCTGCCCGTCGGTGACGGCCTGCTGCGCGTGGTGTCGATGGGCTTCCTCGTCGAGGAGGAGGGCTCCGCGCTGATGTGGCGGGGCCTCATCCTGAACCGCGCCGTCCAGCACTTCCTCGAGGACGTCGACTGGGGCACGCTCGACTACCTGCTGATCGACATGCCGCCCGGGACCGGCGACGTGCAGATGGGGCTGGCCCGCCTGCTGCCACGTGCCGAGATGGTGGTCGTCACCACCCCCGCGCTGACCGCGCAGAAGGTCGCGGTGCGGGTGGTCGACATGGCCCGCAAGAACTACCTCCGCGTCGCGGGGGTGATCGAGAACATGTCGGTCTACGTGGACGACACCGGGCGCGAGCACGCGCTGTTCGGGCGGGGCGGCGGTGAGCGCCTCGCGGCGGAGGCCGGCGTGCGGCTGCTCGGCAGCATCCCGATCGAGCCCGAGGTGGCCGAGGGCGGAGACGCCGGACGCCCCGTCGCGCTCGGCGAGGGGCGCGCCGCCGCTGCGTTCACGGCGATCGCCGACACCCTGGTCGACGAGGTCGTGCCGCCGGCGGACTTCGCGGGGTGCTCCGCCCGCCTCCTCGGCGCCGTCGAGGCGGCCTTCGCCCAGGTCGACGACGCCCAGGGTGAGCCGGCGGAGGTCTAGCAACCGGGGATCGGGGCGAGCCCTCGACCCAGCACCTCGGCGATCGGGTAGGCCACCGCGTCACCGCGGCGCGCGTCGCGCGCCGCGACGAGGCCGACGACCCGGCCCTCGGCGTCCAGCACGGCGCCCCCGGAGCTGCCGCCCCGCACCGGGACGTCGACGAGGAGCACGTCGCTGGAGCCCCCGTACGCCGCCCGGCGCTCGACCGACACCACCCGGCCCGAGCCGAGCGCGGCGGCGCCGTCGGGGTGCCCGGCGACCGTGACCGCCTGCCCCTCGACCGGCTCCGGACCCAGCGCCAGGGGATCGAGCAGGTCGAGGTCCCCGGGATCGGCGAGCTCCAGCACGGCGGCGTCCCGACCCGGAACCGCGCCACGCACCGTGGCCGCCGCGGTGCTGCCGTCGGGCAGCCGCAGCGTGGCGGTCCCGGCGCCGACGACCACGTGCGCGTTGGTCAGCAGCTCCACCCCGTCACCCCGGCGCACCGCGGTCGCGGAGGCCTGCCGCACCTTCCCGCAGCCACCCGCCTCGACCTCCACCACCGCGCCCGCGGCCGCGGCCGCGACCCGCTCGTCGACGCCGGCGTCACGCTCGAGGCGCGCGGCGGCGACCTCCGCCGCGGGTCCGTCCGACGGGTCGGTGCCGGCCCCCACGCTGACCCCGTGCAGCACCACGCCGGTGCACGCACCCACGAGGAGCGCGACCGCGAGCTGCACGACGAAGCGATGACCCATCCACCGCAACGTGACCACGGAGAGTGGTCACGGGGCAAGGGGGCAGAAGTGCTCAGCGCACCGACACCTGCTCAGCGCAAGGAGACGTACAGGGCCCAGACGTCCTCGACCGCCGAGGTCGGCGTGGTCTTGCCCGACCGGACGAGCTCCTCGTGCTCGCGGAGGGCCTCGGTGACCTCGGGGTAGCTCCGCAGGTCGTCGCGGAGCCGGTCGTCCAGCATCGACCACATCCACCGGACCTGCTGGTCCCGCCGCTTCTCCTCCAGCTCACCGGTGGCCGACAGCCGCGCCCGGTGCACCAGCACCTGGCGCCACAGCTCGTCGAGCCCCTCGTTGTGCAGGCCCGAGCAGAGCAGCACCGGCGGGGTCCAGGTCGGCGAGGTGGGTTGCAGCAGGTGGAGGGCGGCCCGGTAGTCCGCCGCGGCGCGCTCGGCCCGTTCCCGGTTGTCCCCGTCGGCCTTGTTGATCGCGATCAGGTCCGCGAGCTCGAGCACACCCTTCTTGATGCCCTGGAGGTCGTCGCCGGCACCGGCGAGCATCAGCACCAGGAAGAAGTCGACCATGTCGGCGACGACGGTCTCGGACTGGCCGACCCCCACCGTCTCGACCAGCACCACGTCGAACCCGGCGGCCTCGCACACGAGGATCGTCTCGCGGGTGGACCGGGCGACCCCGCCGAGCGTCGCCCCCGCGGGTGACGGCCTGATGAACGCGTCGGGGTCGACCGCGAGGCGCTCCATGCGGGTCTTGTCACCGAGGATCGAGCCGCCGGTGCGGGAGCTGGTGGGGTCCACCGCGAGCACCGCGACGCGGTGGCCCGCCGAGGTGAGGTTCACCCCGAGCTGGTCGATGAAGGTGGACTTCCCGACGCCCGGCACGCCGGTGATGCCGACGCGGTGGGCGCCGCCCGTGTGGGGGAGCAGCCGCTCGAGCACCTCGCGCGCCGCCTCGCGGTGGCGGGGGCTCCTGCTCTCCACGAGGGTGATCGTGCGCGCGAGGACGGCACGGTCCCCGGCGAGCACGCCCTCGACGTACGCATCGACGCTCAGCGGGGCGGCCATCGGTGCGGGGTCAGTCCCGCGACGGCAGCTCGTAGCCGAGGCGGTCCGCCAGGCGGTCGAGCAGGTCGTCGGCGGCCTCGTGGATCACGGTGCCGGGACCGAACACGGCGACGGCACCGGCCGCGTGCAGCTCCTCGTGGTCCTGGGGCGGGATCACGCCGCCGACGACGACCATGATGTCGTCCCGCCCCATGGCGGCGAGCTCCTTGCGGAGCTCCGGCACGAGGGTGAGGTGGCCCGCCGCGAGCGAGGACGCACCCACGACGTGCACGTCGGCCTCGACCGCCTGCCGGGCCGCCTCCGCCGGGGTCTGGAACAGCGGTCCGATGTCGACGTCCCAGCCGAGGTCGGCGAAGGCCGAGGCGATGACCTTCTGCCCGCGGTCGTGGCCGTCCTGGCCCATCTTGGCGAGCAGGATGCGCGGCCGGCGGCCGTCCGCCGCCTCGAACGCCTCCACCTTCCTGCGCACGTGGTCCACGATCCCTCCCCGCTCGCCGAGCTCGCTGCGGTAGACGCCGGAGATGGAGCGGATCTCGGCGCGGTGCCGGCCGAAGGCCTTCTCGAGCGCGTCGCTGATCTCCCCGACGCTCGCCTTGGCCCGTGCCGCCTCGACGGACAGCTCCAGCAGGTTGCCCTCGCCCGATCCGGCCGCCTCGGTCAGCGCGTCGAGGGCACGCCGGACCGCGTCGGGATCGCGCTCGGCGCGCAGCTTCTCCAGCTTGGCGATCTGCCCGGCGCGCACCGCGGAGTTGTCGATCTTCAGCACGTCGATCTGCTCGTCGGCCTCGACGCGGTACTTGTTCACGCCGATCACCGGCTGCTGGCCCGAGTCGATGCGGGCCTGGGTCCGGGCGGCGGTCTCCTCGATGCGGAGCTTGGGGACGCCGGCCTCGATCGCCTTGGCCATGCCGCCGAGCTCCTCGACCTCGCGGATGTGCTCGAGCGCCCGCTTCGCGATCTCCGCGGTGAGCCGCTCGACGTAGTAGCTGCCGCCCCACGGGTCGATGACCCGGGTGGTGCCGGACTCCTGCGCGAGGAACAGCTGGGTGTTGCGCGCGATGCGGGCCGAGAAGTCGGTGGGCAGGGCGAGCGCCTCGTCGAGCGCGTTCGTGTGGAGGCTCTGGGTGTGCCCCTGCGTGGACGCCATCGCCTCGATGCAGGTGCGGATGACGTTGTTGAACACGTCCTGCGCGGTGAGCGACCAGCCGGAGGTCTGCGAGTGCGTGCGCAGCGACAGCGACTTGGGGTTCTGCGGGTCGAAGTGCTCCTTCATGAGCTTCGCCCACAGCAGGCGCGCCGCCCGCATCTTGGCGACCTCCATGAAGAAGTTCATGCCGATCGCCCAGAAGAACGACAGCCGCGGCGCGAAC
>CBFGTJ010000059.1:0-15691 GCA_965651815.1 uncultured Microthrixaceae bacterium
GCGCAGTCCGCCACGTCCGCCGCGGGAGGTCACAGATGGGCACGACCGTCGACGAAGTCGCGTACGGGCACTACGAGGCCGACGAGTGCGGCTCGCTCAACGAGTGGCTGCACGCCGCACCGAACGCCACCCCCGCGCAGGGGGCGACCGGGGTGCTGGTGTCGCTCGGCGACCTCGCGGACCGCGAGCCGCGCGCGCTCACCGATGGCGAGGTGCTGGACCTCGGCGGCAAGCGGGTGCGCTGGTTGGACACGCCGCACGTCCCGCACGGCTGGGACGCCGGCCTGCTCCACGAGGAGTCGACCGGGACGCTGCTGTGCGGCGACCTGTTCACCCTCCTGGGCGACGACCACCCCGCGACGACCGACGGGGACATCGTCACCGCGGCCATCGAGGCCGACGACGCGATGGGGTTCACGGTCCGCCACGCCGGCACGGCGCCCACACTGGAGCGCCTCGCCGCGCTCGAGCCCACCACGCTGGGCCTGATGCACGGCCCCGCGTTCACCGGCGGCGGCGCCGCCGCGCTGCGCGAGCTCGCCGCTCACTACGAGCCCACTGCCGGCTGACCGGACCGAGTCGCGCACCGATGCGCAGCAGGTGAAATCCCGGACCTCGACCGAGGCGTCGTGGCTACGCTGGCGACGCGGCACGCCGCAGGCGCGAGTGCCGCCGACCCGCAAGGGAGGTCGCATGCGCTTCCTCGACGATTCCTCCGGCGCACCCACCGTCGCCGAGGCGCTCCAGGAGCTCATCTCGGGCCTGCTCGGCCCGGAGCCGCCGGTCAGGATCCGCTGCTGGGACGGCTCCGAGCTCGGACCGCCCGGCGCCGAGCCCGTGATCGTCGTCCGGTCACCCGACGCGCTGCGCCGGTTGGTGTGGGCCCCCAACGAGCTCGGGTTGGGCCGCGCGTACGTCGCCGGGGACCTCGACCTGGAGGGCGACATCTACGACCTGTTCGCGCTGCGCGACCGGCTCGGCGACGAGTCGGCGGGGGAGCAGATCCACCTGCGCCTCGGCCCCAGCGGCTGGTGGCGAGCGCTGCGCGCCGTCGCCAAGCTCGGCGCCCTCGGCCCGCCACCTCCGCCACCGCAGGAGGAGGCGCGCCTGCGCGGCCGTCGCCACGACCCCGAGCGCGACGCCGCGGCGATCGCACACCACTACGACGTCGGCAACGACTTCTACCGGCTGATCCTCGGTCCGACGATGACCTACTCCTGCGCCTACTGGGAGCGGCCCGACACCACGCTGGACGAGGCCCAGGCCGCGAAGTACGAGCTCGTGTGCCGCAAGCTCGGCCTGCGGCCCGGGATGCGGCTGCTCGACGTCGGCTGCGGGTGGGGCGGCATGGTGCTGCACGCCGCCCGCGAGCACGGGGTCGAGGCGGTGGGGGTCACGCTCTCCGCCGAGCAGGCCGACTTCGCCGCCCGCAGGGTCGAGGAAGAGGGGCTCGGGGACCGGGTGCGCATCGTCCGCACCGACTACCGGGCGATCGAGGAGGGCACCTTCGACGCGATCTCGAGCATCGGCATGTTCGAGCACGTCGGCCTCAGCCGCCTCGCCGAGTACTTCACCGACCTCCACGCCCTGCTGCGGCCGGGCGGCCGGCTCCTCAACCACGGCATCTCGCGGCCGCCGGGGCGCAGCCGCTTCGACCGGCGCTCGTTCATCGAGCGCTACGTGTTCCCCGACGGCGAGCTGCACGAGGTCGGCACGGTCGTCAGCGCGATGCAGCAGCAGGGGTTCGAGGTGCGCGACGTCGAGAGCCTCCGGGAGCACTACGCGCGCACGCTGCGCGCCTGGGTCGCGAACCTCGAGGCCGACTGGGACCGGGCGCAACGCCTCGTCGGCCCGGCCCGCGCCCGGATCTGGCGGCTGTACATGGCCGGGTCCGCGGTGAACTTCGAGGCGGGGCGCACGAGCATCCACCAGGTGCTCGCCGTGCGGCCCCACCCCGATGGCCGCAGCGGCATGCCACCGACGCGGGAGTCGTTCGTGTCGCTCAGCCGCCCTGCAGCCTGACCGCCGCGACGTCCTCGGGGCGGAACCCGAGCGGGTCGTTGCGCGCCGCGGGCAGCAGGCCCTCCTCGACCATCGTGTGCACCTGCTCCACGGGCACGGTGAGCTCGCGGGCCGCCTGCTCCACGCCGAGCAGGTCCGCGGTCCCCGGGCCGGTGACCGAACCCGACGGCTGCGCCGCGCGCTGGCCGGCCTCCGCCATCCCCTCGCGGCCCATCCCCTCGCGCTCGGTCCCCTGGTGCGAGGTCGCCTCGGTGCCCTCCGGCTCCAGGTCGTCGATCCCGCGGGGCTCCACCCCGACGCCCCGGCCGAACGAGAGGTGGCCTCCGAGGAACCCGGTGAACGTCGCGAGCGACCCGCCGGCGAGTGCCAGGACCGCCCCCCGCAGGTGTCGGTCCCGGCGACGGGCTCGCCACGACATCAGGTACATCACCAGCGCGACGACGTTGCCGCTCGCGTGCACGGCGCCGACCCGCCGCAGGCGGCGGTCCTCCACCGAGGCGAGCTCGACGAGCCCGGTGGCCGCGGTCGGCAGCGCGGCCAGCACGCCGAGCCCGACGAGCCGGCGCGCCGCGGGGCGGGCGGCGCGTCCCCCGATCAGGTCCAGCACCGACGCGGAGCTCCAGCACCCGATGGGGATGTCGGTCATCAGCGGGTGCAGGGCGTGGCCCAGCCACTCGCCGCGCATCAGCGGTCCCGACGGCCCCTCCGCCAGGGGCCTCCCGAGGTCGTCGAGGGTGTCGGCGAGGGGATCCCACCGCTCGTCGGCCTCGAGCCGGTCGATCAGCGTGCGCAGCGGCTCGGCCGCTCCACCCTGCTCCTGCGTCGACGCGAACGGTTCGGTCTCCTGCGGTTCCATGCGCACCTCCACTCGTTCGTCGGTCGCCTCACGCGTCGGGCCGCGGGGTGCGGACCCGGTGGTCGACGGCGGCGTCGGCACCCTTCGGCAGCCAGTCGCCGCGGTCGCCCTCGGCCGCCTCGGTCGGGTGCTCCGTGCGGCCTCCCGGCTCGCGGCGCTTCGGGTCGCTGCCAGCGCTGGCAGGTGTTGGTGACGACATCCAGCTCCTCCTCGCTCGGGTCGCTACTGCTCGCCTCCGGTCAGTCGAGGTAGCCGCCGCCCGGACGCCCCATCGGGGGGTCGTCGGTCGGGTGCATGGCGGCCTCCTCGGCGCTCAGGTCCTCCGCTGGCACCTCGCTGCCGACGGAGTCGCCCTCGCGGTCGATGAACTCGGTCACGTCCTCGTCGGTGCCGGGCTCGTAGATCCGCCCGACCACCTCTCCCGGCTCCTCCGCCGCGCGCAGGTCCTCCGCTTCGAGGCCGTCGCCGGTGGTCAGCTCGAGCTCGCGCTCTGCCGCGTCGAGCTCCGCCTCCAGGGACACGAGCTCGTCGAGGTCCTCGTCGTCGAGCCCGGTGTCCAGCTCCGCGGCGAGCGGGTCCACCGACTCCCGGTCGACGCGCTCCTCCAACGGCTCGTCGACCCGCTCCTCGGCCGCGGTGATCCCGTAGTCGTCCGCACCGAGCAGCACGTCGGGCGGGTACTCCGGCTCGGCGTCCGGATCGTCGGACGTGACGAGCTTGTCGCTGTCGAGCGCCTCCGCGCGGTCCTGGGGATCTGCCATGCCCGATCCGTACCCACGCGCGGGCGGTTCCAGCCCGCCGCGCCGGCGGTCGTCCGCCACGCCCGCCGCGGGTCGCGGCGCTCAGGCCAGCGGGACGATCCTGCGCTCGGTGACCTCGCCCCCGTGCAGCCGGAGCACCCCGTAGGTGCGCTGCGGCGCCCGTCGGCGCTCGGTGCAGCTGCCGGGGTTGAACAGGATCTGGCCCTCCACCTCGAGGTCCTCGGGCAGGTGCGAGTGGCCGTACACGACGATCCGCGCGTCGGGGAACCGGCGCCGCATCCGGCCCGGGCGCCCCGCACGCGGCCCCGCGTCGTGGATCATTGCCACGTGCACCCCGCCCAGCTCGAGCTCGAGGACCTCCGGCAGCCGGGACCGCAGCGTCACGTCGTTGTTGCCCAGCACCGCGTGCACCGGCGCGAGCTCGGCGAGCCGGTCGAGCAGGTCGCCGGTCACCACGTCGCCCGCGTGCAGCACCACGTCCGCCGTGGCGGCCGCCTCCCAGACCGGTTCGGGCAGCGTCCGCTGACGATCCGGGCGGAGGTGGGTGTCGGACAGGACCAGGACCTGCACACCGAGAGTGTGTCCGAGCGGGCGGGTGCCCGGCACCTCCGGACGCTTCCGCGATGAGCGTCCCGGTGATCAAGCCCATGAGCGCCGTCACCGGTGAGCTGCCCCGCGACGACGCGGCGTGGCAGTTCGAGCCGAAGTGGGACGGGATGCGGGTCGTGGTGCGGCTGGACCACGGCACGGTGCAGGCCTCGTCGCGCACCGACCGCGACGTCACCGTGGAGTTCCCCGAGCTGGCGGAGCTCGCGACGGTCGCCGACCGGGCGGTCCTCGACGGGGAGGTCGTCGCGATGGGCGCGGACGGCCGCACCAGCTTCGGGCGGCTCCAGCAGCGCTTCGGCCTCACCGACCCGGCCCAGGTCGAGGCCCGGCGACGCGCCGTGCCGGCGTTCTACGTCGTGTTCGACCTGCTGCACCTCGACGGCGAGGACGTCTGGCGGCTCCCGCTCGTGGAGCGCCGCACGCGGCTCGAGGAGCTCGTCGACCAGGGTCCCACCTGGCGGATCACCCCGGCCGGGCAGGGGCACGGCGAGGCGTGGCTGGCCGCCGCCCGCGCCCAGCGGCTCGAGGGGATCATGGCCAAGCGCCTCGACGCGCCCTACCAGCCGGGGCGGCGCTCGTCGTCGTGGCGGAAGGTGAAGCTGCGCCACGAGCAGGAGTTCGTCGTGTGCGGCTGGACGCCCGGCACGGGGTCGCGCGACCGGCCCGACGCGCTCGGTTCGCTGGTGCTCGGTTGCCACGGGGCCGACGGGCTGCGCTGGGTCGGCAACGTCGGCACCGGTCTCCGCCAGGCGGACCTGCGGTGGTGGCGTGCCGAGCTCGAGGCGGCGGAGGTGGACGCGCCGCCCTTCGCCGGGCGGGTCGCGCACCCTGCGCTGCGCGCGGCGCGGTGGTCCGAGCCACGCCACGTCGTGCAGGTGGCCTACGCCGAGTGGACCGCCGAGGGCCGCCTCCGCCAACCGTCGCTGCTCGGCCGCCGACCCGACGTGGACCCCGCGGCCGTGCGGTGCGAGGAGTGAGCCCCGCGGCCTGACCACTTGGTCAGCAGCGGTGCGCGAGGCCCTCGGGTCGTGGGTTGGTCGGCCCATTGAGGGCGGGTGGCGCAACGCCGATCATCGGACCGTGGAGCACGCCGACGAGATCGAGATCTGCAGGACCGACATCGCCCTCGGCGGGTTCAGCGTCGCGGCGATCATCGCGGACGAGACCGGCTGCGACTGGGCGTACACGATCGGGCTGCACCACAGCTACGGCCACCCGGAGCTGCTGCTGGTCGGTCTCGAGGCGCCCATCGCCGGCGCCGTCATCGAGGTGGTCGCCAGGACCGTCGCCGAGGGTCGCGTCATCCGTGCCGGCGACGAGTTCACCCTCGACGGCGGGCTCGAGCTGCGGGCCCACGCGGTGGACGACCTGTGGTGCGGCATGGGGGACTGGTTCAACCTCGGCCGCGAGGTGATGTCCACCTGGGGGCAGCGCTGGCCCGAGTCGCTGCAGCTCGTCTGGTCCGACGCGGAGGGTCGCTACCCCGAACGTCCCGGCGATCCCCGCTGGTCGTTCCGCCAGCCGCTGCTCACGGGCGTCTGATCGGGCTCGGGGCCCTCTGGTACACTTGCGGGTCCCCCACGGCGGGACGAGACGGGCTGGACAGAGGTCGGCGCCGGGTTCCCGGCCGTGGAAGCAGCACCCCATTCGCCCTTCACCCTGCGAGGAACCCGTGGCCTTCGATGTCGGCGATCGCGTTGTCTACCCGCATCACGGCGCTGCCGTGATCACCAAGCGCGAGAAGCGCAAGATCAACGGCGAGCAGACCGAGTACCTGGTGCTGCAGATGGCCCACGGCGAGCTCACGCTGCGGGTCCCCGTCGACAAGGCCGACGAGGTCGGCATGCGCCCGCCGATCGGTGCCGACGAGGTGGAGGACCTCTTCGAGCTCCTCGCGAAGAAGGACATCCGCGAGCCCGCGAACTGGAGCCGGCGCTTCAAGAACCACCAGGAGAAGCTCAAGTCCGGCGACGTGTACCAGGTCGCCGAGGTCGTCCGGAACCTCGCCCTGCGCGAGCAGTCCAAGGGCCTCTCCGCCGGCGAGAAGTCGATGTTCGTCAAGGCGCGCAGCGTCCTCGTGTCGGAGCTGAGCTTCGCGCTCGACGTCTCCGAGGAGGAGGCGCAGCAGCGCGTCGAGGCGCAGCTCAGCTGAGCGGGCCAGCCCACCGCGGCAGGCCGGGGCCCCCGACGCGGATCCTCCAGGTCCTGCCCGACACCGACGCCACCGCGACGAACACCGCCGCGGTCGACCTCCACGCCGACCTCGCCGCGGCGGGCCTCGAGGTGCGGACGGTCGCGCTGGCACCCGGCCGGACCGGCGGCCTCGCGGAGCTGGTCCCGGCGATCGCGCCGTCCCGCCGGACGCTCGCCGCCCTGACCCAGCTCCGCCGGGAGGCGCGCTGGGCGGACGTCGTCGTGCTGCGCTCCACGCGCGCGGTGCCGCCCCTGGCCGGCTTGCTGCGGGGCGGCCCGCCGCTGGTGCTCGTGCTGGAGGAGGGCGAGGCACCGCCGACCGGGCGCTCCGCGCGGTCGCTGGCACGGTCCGGGACCCTGTGGGTGCTCGGCCCGGCGGAGGTTCCCGGGGATCCCCGGCAGTGGTCCGACCTGCTGATCGGCGCAGGACGGTGAGCCGGGCGCGGTCCCCGTGGTCCGCAGCCCGTGCGACTCGACGGCCCCGGCCTCCCACTACCCTCGACGCCATGGGTCCGAGGGTCCGGCGCGTCCTGCCGGCGGTGGGGGTGGTGCTCGCTGCGTCGCTGGCCGCCTGCGTGCCGACCGACACCACCCACGTCGCGGAGATCGACGACGGCGGCGACGCGGGCGCCCTGGACCGGCCCGCGCCGACGTTCCCCGACGGCGAGGTGCCGGCGGCGCTGGTCGCCGAGGGGCTGGCCCATGACCTGAGCGCCCGGCCCCGCGACCAGGACTACTGGTCGCCGAAGCGGGCCGAGGCGCGCTGCGCCGCGGACCGGATCGTCGCCGAGCTGGGGGCGTCCCGGCTCGTCGCGCTCGGCTACCGCCCCGGCACTCCGGGGGCGTCCGTGAACGACCTGGACCTCGACGACGCCGAGCGCGACGTCCTGGTCGAGGCCCTCGCCAGCTGCGTCGACCCGGTCCAGGCGGTCGGTGCGATCCTCTACGGCGCCGGCCGGATCCCCGCGCGGATGGCGTCCTGCATGGCCCGTGGCATGGGGGAGGCGGGCGCACGACCGATCCTCGAGGCATGGGCGCACGGCCGCGCCGTCGACCCCTTCGAGGAGGGTTCGGACCTCGCCTCGCTCGTGCTCGGGCACGCGGACGTGTGCATCTCGGACACCGCGTTCAACTGGCCGGACCTCCGCTTCCCGGACGAGGACCCGATCATCAACTCCGACGACCCGGCCGGCACGCGCAGCTCGCCCTACGTCGACGACGCACGCCGTCGGGCCGACGACGAGGCGAACGCGGGCGGCTCCGGCGGCACCTCCTCGACGGCACCACCCGCCACGACCGCGCCACCCGCCACGACCGCGCCGGCGGCCCCGCCGGCGGACGACCCGCAGTCCTGAACCCGCACCGCATCAGCGGTCCGTCACGCTCCCGAGGTCCGAATGCCCACGAGCCCGATCGCCGACCCGCTCCCGTTCACCGGGACGATCCCGAGCCCGCCGTGGGAACAGCTCGAGATCGGCCCCCTGCAGTTCAGGATGTACGGGCTGATGATCGCCCTCGGGGCGGTCGTCGCGGTGGCCATCGCCCGACGGCGCTGGGAGGCGCGCGGGGGTGACCCCGAGCAGATCACCAACCTGGCGATCGTCGCCCTGCCCGCCGGGCTGATCGGCGCCCGCCTCTACCACGTGATCACCGACTTCGGGGACAAGTACTCCGGGGGCCGGTGGTGGCCCGACGCGTTCGCGATCTGGAAGGGCGGGCTGGGGATCCCCGGCGGCGTGCTGCTCGGCGCGCTCGCCGCGATCGTCGCGTGCCGGGTGATGGGCATCGAGTGGCGCCACGTCGGCGATTCGGCCGCGCCGGCCGTCCCCGTCGCGCAGGCGATCGGCCGGCTCGGCAACTACTTCAACCAGGAGCTGTACGGCGGTCCCACCGACCTGCCGTGGGCGCTCGAGGTGGACGACCCGGCCGGCTACCCGCCGGGGACGACGTTCCACCCGACCTTCCTCTACGAGGGCCTCTGGAACGTCGCGCTCGCCATCGGCATCGTGCTCGCGGGGCGGCGGGTGGTGCTCAAGCCGGGACGCTGGTTCGCGGTGTACGTCGCGGGCTACGGGCTCGGCCGGCTGTGGGTCGAGTCGCTGCGCATCGACTTCGCCACCGAGGTCCTCGGCCTGCGCGTGAACATCTGGATCTCGCTGCTCGCGATCGCCGGTGGCCTGCTGTGGCTCTTCTGGGGTGGCGGCGCGGTCGACCACGAGGCGACCGCCGAGCTGCGCGCCGGCGGGGACCCGCTCGCCGGCGTCGCCGCCTCGGGCGCTGCGGCCTCGGGCGCGGCGGGTTCAGCCGCCGAACGCGGCGCGGGCTCAGCCGAACGCGGCGCGGACGCGGTCGGAGAAGGGGGGCCAGGCCTCGACGGCCCAGGGGCCGAAGTCCCGGTCGGTGAGCAGGATGCAGGCGAGCGACCGTTCGGGGTCGACCCACAGGAAGGTCCCTGACCCGCCGAAGTGCCCGTAGGTGCCCGGCGGCGCGGTCGCACCCGTCCAGTGCGGCTGCTTCGTGCCGCGCAGCTCGGGGCCGAGCCCCCACGGGCACGGGTCCTGGCGACCCCAACCCGGCAGCACCCCGGCCAGTCCCGGGAACTGCTCGGTCCGCCAGGCCGCCATCGTCGACCCGTGCAGCACGGTGGGGGACAGGAGCTCCGACGCGAAGCGGCACAGGTCCGTGAGCGTCGACCACACGTCCTTCGCCGCGGAGCCACGCAGCTCGGTCGCGGACATGCCGAGCGGCTCGAGCAGCCCCAGGTGCAGGTACTCGGCGAAGGGGAGCCCGGTGCGCTCCTCCACGTGGGCGGCCAGCACGTCGTAGCCGGTGTTCGAGTAGATGCGCCGCTCCCCGGGCGCGGCGAGCACCTTCGGGGAGTCGAAGTCGTAGCCGCCGGCGTGGGCCAGCAGGTGCCGCACGGTGCTGCCCGGCGGGCCGGCGGGCTCCTCGAGCGTGGTGGCGCCCTCCTCGACGGCGAGGAGCACGGCCATCGACGTCATCAGCTTGGTCACCGAGGCGATGCGGACCACGGTGTCGGGGTCTCCGTGCACCGCGCGGACGCCCTCGGCATCCACCACCGCGGCCGCCGCGAACCCGGCACCCCAGCCGTCGACCTCTGCCAGCAGGTCGCTCACGCCGGCCCCGACCGGACGGGGGCGACTTCGGGGTACGCCGTTGCGACCGGTATCCTTCCGACGATCGACGAACCTGAAGTGGACATGACGACGACCTTCGACAAGCTCGGCGTGGCCGAGGACCTGTGCCAGGCGCTCTCCGAACAGGGGATCGAGTCCCCGTTCCCCATCCAGCAGATGACCATCCCCGACATCCTCGCGGGTCGTGACGTCTGCGGGAAGGCGAAGACCGGCTCCGGGAAGACCCTCGCCTTCGGGCTCCCCCTCCTGCAGATCCTGCCGGAGGCGAAGCCCGGACGGCCCACCGGCCTGGTGCTGGTGCCGACCCGGGAGCTCGCCACGCAGGTGCGCGACGAGCTGGCACCGATGGCGGCCGCCCGTGGCATCCGCATCGCCGCGATCTACGGCGGCGACCCCATCGAGAAGCAGGTGAAGGCGCTCCGCAAGGGCGTCGAGCTCGCCGTGTGCACCCCGGGCCGTGCGATCGACCTCATCGAGCGTCGCGACCTGTCGGTCGAGGACGTGCGCCACGTGGTCATCGACGAGGCGGACCGCATGGCCGACATGGGCTTCTTGCCGCAGGTCGAGTGGATCCTGCGCAACGTCGGCGGCAGCCACCAGACCCTGCTGTTCTCCGCCACCCTCGACGGGGTCGTGGACTCCCTGGTGCGCCGCTACCAGACGGACCCCGCCCGCCACGAGGTGGAGTCCCGGGGCGTGACCGTCGAGGAGATGACCCACCGGTTCATCCAGGTCCACGAGATGGACAAGGCGAAGGTCGCGGCCAAGATCATCCAGAGCAGCGGCCGCACGATGGTGTTCACCAACACCAAGCACGGCGCCGACCGGCTGGCCGCCAAGCTCGGCGACCTCGGCGTGAAGGCCACCGCCATCCACGGCGACCTGCGCCAGAACATGCGTGAGCGGGCGCTGTCGAACTTCTCCGAGGGCAAGCTCGCCGCGCTGGTCGCCACCGACGTCGCCGCGCGTGGCATCCACGTGGACGAGGTCGACACGGTCATCCACTACGACCCGCCGT
This sequence comes from uncultured Microthrixaceae bacterium, assembly GCA_965651815.1. GTDB lineage: Bacteria > Actinomycetota > Acidimicrobiia > Acidimicrobiales > Microtrichaceae > CBFGTJ01. The sequence goes on from CBFGTJ010000059.1 coordinate 10,618, forward strand.
CGGACCACAAGACCTACCTGCACCGCTCCGGCCGCACGGCGAGGGCGGGGGAATCGGGCCTGGTGGTGTCGCTGGTGCTGTGGAACCAGGAGCTCGAGGTGCGCCGCCTCCAGAAGCGGCTCGGGCTGGACGTCCCGTTGGTCGAGATGTTCTCGAACGACCCCCGCCTCGAGGACCTCGTCGAGTTCGACCCCGAGGCCGCCTGATCCCTCAGCCCCGGCCGCGCTCGCGCAGGGCGAGCAGGAGCGCGATCACGCTCATCCCGTCGAGGACGCGGTGGTCGTCGAGCAGCCGTCCCGCCTCGTCGTGGGGCACCCACGCGACCCGCGCCGCCTCCTCGGGGTCGGGGGCGCCCACCTCGCGTGCGCTCGACGCGCCGAAGATCCAGAACGTCTGGGTGGACAGCCCCGCGATCGGGCGGAACCGCTGGAGCAGCCGCAGCTGCCCCGGCTCCCAGCCGCTCTCCTCCACGCACTCCCGGCGGGCGGCGTCCTCGGGGGCCTCGCCGGGCTCCACCATCCCGCCCGGGATCTCCCACGCCCACTCGTCGCCGAGGAAGCGGTGCCGCCACAGCAGCAGCACGCCGCGGTCCGGGTCCGACACCACCACCCCCGCCGCGTCGGGTGCCTCGATCGCGTGGTGCTCGTAGCGGCGCCCGGACGCCTCGACGTCGACGAGCGTGAGCGTCACCCAGGGGCTCCGGTACAGCTCGCGGCGGCCGTGGACGTTCCAGCGCACGGGCGCACCCTAGGACGGGTCCGCGGGTGCGCCGTTCCGCCACGCCGGTCCGACACACTTGGTGCGTGGACCCGAGGATCGCCACCGATGGATGAGCCGGCGCCGGCCACGGCGGTCCCTTCCGGGGTCGAGGGGGCGTGGGCGCTGGTCGCCCGCCACGAGCGCTCGGTGCCGCCCACCCGGCGGCGGCGCCACGGGGTCCACTACACCCCGGCCGCCCTCGCGGCGCGGCTGGTGGGGGAGGCGGTCGCGGTGCTGGGCCGCGTCCCCGCCACCGTGCTCGACCCGTCGTGCGGCGCGGGCGCGTTCCTGCTCGCCGCGGCGGACGAGCTGCACCGCGCGGGGGTGCCCGCTGCGGAGGTCGTCGAGCGGCGCCTCGTCGGCATCGAGCTCGACCCGGCCGCCGGCGCGGCGGCCCGCAGTGCGCTCCGCGAGTGGGCGGCCGCGCACGGCGCCGGGCACGCCGGCACGGCGCGCATCCTGAGCGGCGACGCCCGCTGGCTCGGCCGCGACTGGGCCGAGCGGCCGCCGGGCGGGTTCGACCTGGTGGTCGGCAACCCCCCGTTCCTGTCGCAGCTGTCCCGCCGCACCGCCCGGTCGGCCGTCGACCGCGAGCGCGCCCGGGAGCGGTTCGGCGCTGCGTTCGGCTACGCCGATGCGGCGGCGCTGTTCCTCGCCGGCGCGATGGACCTCGTCGCCGAGGGTGGGGTGGTGGCGATGCTGCAGCCGCAGTCCGTCCTGGCGGCCCGCGACACCACGCCGGTGCGGGAGCTGCTCGCCGAGCGGGGCGAGCTGGTCGCGCTGTGGGTGGGCACCGGGCGGCCCTTCGAGGCGGAGGTCGACGTGTGCGCACCGGTCCTGCGGGCCGGCCCGCGGTCCTCCACCGCAGCCCCGGGCGGGACGGTGCGGGTGGTGGCCGAGGGGCCGTCTGGGGCCGCGACCCACCGGGTCACGCTGCCGCCCGCCGCGTCGTGGGCCCCGCTGCTCGCACCGGTGCACGGGCTGCCGGACCTTCCCGCCGCGGGATCGGCCGCCGCCGGGGCGCTGGGCGACCTCGCGTCCGCGACCGCGGGGTTCCGCGACGAGTACTACGCCCTGCGGGACGCCGCGGTCGAGGGCGGCTCGCCGTCGGACCCGCGCCTGGTGACCGTCGGCATGGTCGAGCCCGGCTGGTCCAGGTGGGGCGAGCGGCCCGCCCGGCTCGGCGGGCGTCGCTACACGTGCCCCCGGGTGGACCTCGGGGCGCTCGCCGCGGCCTCCCCGCGGGTGGCGGGGTGGGCGACGCGGCGGCTGGTGCCGAAGGTGCTGGTCGCGACCCAGACCCGCGTCGTCGAGGCGGCCGTCGACGCCGAGGGCGACGTCGTGCCCGTGACCCCGCTCATCAGCGTCGAGCCGCACCCCGGCGTCGACCCGTGGATGGTCGCGGCGGCGCTGCGCGCGCCGCCCGGGAGCGGCAGGGCCCGCGCGTCCCACCGCGGCCGCGGGCAGTAGCCGGGCACGCAGCGCAGGGCGGCCGCCGCCGTGCTCGACCAGCCGCTCCCCGCCGACCGGGAGCTGTGGGAGGCGGCGGCCGAGCGCTGCCGGGCGCTCGCGGCGGCGGAGCCCGAGCGGCGCGGTGAGCTGCTCGTCGAGCTGGGCGGCCTGCTGTGCCGCGCGCACGGCATGGAGCCCGACGGCGCGGCGCACCGGTGGTGGGTGCAGCGCCTCGGGAGGCGGCGATGAGCTCCCCGGGCGCCACCCGCCCCGTCACCGGGCGGAGTGCGTTTGACCGCCGACGAGCCGCTCGTGTGACATGGAGGCATCATCAGGAGTGGCCCCACCGGGGTCCGGCAACCTGGGACGGACACCCAAGGTGCCTTCCCGCTGCGGCGGGGATGTGGCAGACCGACTCGGTTCGCAACCAAGTGTCCAACACGCCCCGCTCCCGCGGTGCCGTCCCCCCTGCCGGATGCCGGGGGCGGTCCACCCCGGACGCACCGGCCGGCCCGGCGCGCCCGGACCGTCACCACGCGAGCACGAGTTGAGCGAACCCCCGGCAGCACCATCCACCCCGCCGCCCGCCACCGGGGCGTGGCGTCCCGGTGACCCCGCTGGCGACCGGCGGTTCCACTCGGTGCGCGGCGGTCGCCGCTTCCGGCTGGAGGGCGGCGGGTCGATCGACCGGGCGGAGCTGGCCTACGAGACGTGGGGTCGGCTGTCACCGGACGCCGACAACGCGATCCTGCTCTGCCACGCGCTGACCGGTGACAGCCACGCCACCGGGGGTGCCGGCGCGGGGCACCCCACGCCGGGCTGGTGGGACGCGCTCGTCGGGCCGGGGCGCTGCGTGGACACCGACCGGTACTTCGTCGTGTGCGCCAACGTGCTGGGGGGCTGCCAGGGCAGCACCGGGCCCGCGTCGCCGGACCCCGCGACCGGCCGCCCCTACGGGTCCAGGTTCCCGGTCGTGACGATCCGCGACATGGTGCGTGCCCAGGCGTCGCTCGCGGACGAGCTGGGGGTCCGGCGCTGGCGGGCGGTGATCGGCGGCTCGATGGGCGGCATGCAGGCGCTGGAGTGGGCGGTGATGTACCCGGACCGGGTCGCGGGCGCGGTCCTGCTGTCGACGACCGCGCAGGCCTCCGCGATGCAGATCGCGTGGAGCCACGCCGGTCGGGCGGCGATCACCTCGGACCCCGCCTTCCGCGGCGGCGAGTACTACGACGCCGCCCCGGGCGAGGGCCCCCACCGGGGCCTCGCGGTCGCCCGGATGATCGCCCAGGTCACCTACCGCAGCGACGAGCTGTTCACCGAACGGTTCGACCGGACGCTCCTGCGGCCGCTCGACTACTCGCTCGGCCCGCTCTTCGACATCGAGGGCTACCTCGACTACCACGGCGAGAAGCTCGCCCGCCGCTTCGACGCGAACAGCTACCTGCGCCTCAACCGTGCGATGGACCTGCACGACATCGGGCGCGGGCGTGGCGGCGTCGACGCGGCGCTGGCCAGGATCACGGCCAAGGTGCTGGTCGCGTCGGTGACCAGCGACGGCCTCTACCCGCCGCACCAGCAGTGGCGCATCCACGAGGGCGTCGGCCGGGCCGGCGGATCGAGCACGTGGCTCGAGATCGACTCGCCCCACGGTCACGACGGGTTCCTCCTCGAGCACGCCCGGATCGCACCCGCCCTCACCAAGTTCCTGGAGGAGACGACATGACCCAGCACCCCGATGGCGCGCGGCTCGATCCGCAAACGGTCGCGATCCGTGCCGGCAGGGGAGCGAGCGGGTCGTCGCTCGCCCCGGTGATCTGGGCGACCTCCACCTTCGTCGCCGGCTCGGTCGAGGAGGGGCGCCGCCTCGCGACCTCCACCTGCGCGAGCGAGTTCTACAGCCGGTACGGCAACCCGACGGTCAACGCCTTCGAGGACGCGATCGCCGAGCTGGAGGGCGCCGAGGCCGCCCGCGCGTTCTCCTCCGGCATGGGGGCGGTCGCCGCCGTCGTGCTGGGGCTGTGCTCCAAGGGCGACCACATCGTCAGCCAGCGCCAGGTCTACGCCGGCACCCAGATGCTGCTGCAGTCGGTGTGCCCGCGCTTCGGCATCGACGTGACCCTCGTCGACGGCGCCGACCCGGAGGCCTGGGAGGCGGCGGTGATCCCGGGACGCACGATGCTGCTGCTCGCGGAGACACCGGCCAACCCCCGGCTCGACCTCGTCGACCTCGAGCGGCTCGGTGCGATCCGGGGCCCCATGAAGGCCGTCGACTCGACCTTCGCCACGCCGATCGGCCAGCGGCCCCTCGACCACGGGGTGGACCTGGTGATCCACTCGGCGACGAAGGCCATCGGTGGGCACAACGACGTCACGCTCGGCGTGGTCGCGGGCAGCAGGGAGCTCATCGACTGGGTCTGGGGCTTCGCCGTGCTGCAGGGCGCCAACGCGAGCGCGTTCGATGCGGCGGGCGGGCTGCGGGGGCTGCGCACGCTGGGCGTGCGGCTGCGGCAGCAGACCGCCACGGCGGAGGCGCTCGCCCGCCAGCTCGAGGGCGACCCCCGCGTCGCCGGGGTGCGGCACCCGAGCCTGCCGTCGCACCCGCAGCACGAGCTCGCGGCGCGGCAGATGCGCCTCGGCGGTGGGCTTCTCACCTTCGACCTCGTCGGTGGTCTCGACGCAGGCCGCCGCTTCGTGGAGGCGACGCAGCTCTGCCAGCTCGCCACGTCGCTGGGTGGACCCGAGACGCTCGTGACGCACCCCGCCTCGACGACGCACGTGAACCTCCTGCCCGACGAGCTCGAGGCCGCGGGCATCGGCCCCGGCACGATCCGGATGTCGGTCGGCCTGGAGGCCACCGAGGACG
>CBFGTJ010000060.1:0-15627 GCA_965651815.1 uncultured Microthrixaceae bacterium
TCTGGAGGGCACGCCACACCAGCAGTGCGATCACGGCACCGACGATCGATCCGAAGATGCCGGCCGTCTGCACTGCGCCGTCGCCCATGTCGGCGCCGAAGATGAGGAAGCCCAGGAAGCCGCCGATGAGCGAGCCGACCAGGCCGAGCACCAGCGTGCCGCCGATCCCCATCGGGTCCTCCCCGGGGACGAGCAGCCGGGCGAGTGCGCCGGCGATGAGGCCGATGATGAGCCAACCGATGATCCAGAGCATGTGCGTCCCCTTCGCGGTCCGACACCCACAGGTGCGGTTCGTGGTGGCCGACGGGTACCCGGGGAGGCACGTCGCCAAACCGGCTCCCCGCCGAGACGTGGACGCCGGCCCGTCCGATCCGTACCCTGCGAGGTGGCCCGGGGCGACGAGCGGGGCGGAGGGCACGATGGCGGTGACGGGTGAGCACGAGCAGGTGGCCGGACCCCCGGGCTCGGGTGCCGACGGGGAGGGTGCGTCGCTCGTCGACCTGATCGAGGACCACTACGGGGTGCGCCCCTCGTGGCGGGGCTGGCTGCACGCGGCGGCCTTCGTCCTCGCCCTGCCGGCGGGCCTGTACCTGCTGAGCGCCGCCGAGACGACCGCCGCCCGGGTGGCGGTCGCGGTCTACTGGGCGAGCCTCGTCGGTCTCTTCGGCACCAGCGCCACCTACCACCGGCTCGCGCGCTCGGCCCGGGCGGTGCTGTGGTTCCGCCGGGCGGACCACTCGATGATCTTCCTGCTCATCGCCGGCACCTACACCCCCGTGTGCCTCGTCGCGCTCCCCGCCGTGTGGGGCATCCCGATGCTCGTCGTGGCATGGGTGATCGCGCTGGCCGGCATCATCATGAAGCTCGTGCGGCTCGGCACCAGCTCGGGCTCCAGCGGGTCGTGGCTCTACCTGGCGCTCGGCTGGGCGGCGATCGTGACCCTCCCGGCGCTGGTCGAGAGCCTCGACGCCGTGCAGCTCGCCCTCATGGGGATGGGCGGGCTGCTCTACACCGTCGGCGCGGTCGTCCTCGGGCGGCGGCGACCGGACCCGATCCCGCACCGCTTCGGCTACCACGAGGTCTGGCACGCGATGACCGTGGCGGCGGGTGCCTGCCACTTCGTGCTCATCGCGACGATCGTCTGAGTGCGCCCGACCGTCCCACCCCCCGACGCCTCGTTCGCGAGCGACAACGCCTCGGGCGTGCACCCCGTGGTGATGGACGCGCTCGCCGCGGCCAACCGCGGCCACGCGCTCGCGTACGGCATGGACGACTGGACCGCGCGCGCCACCGCGGCGTTCACCGACCTGCTCGGCACCGACGCCGAGGTGGTGTTCGCCTTCGGCGGCACCGGCGCGAACGTGGTCGGCCTCGGGTGCATGCTGCAGCCGTGGCAGGCGGTGATCTGCCCGGACGGCGCCCACATCGCGGTCGACGAGTGCGGCGCGCCGGAGCGGTTCACCGGCTGCAAGCTCATCGACGTGCCGTGCCCGGACGGCAAGCTGCGCCCCGACCAGGTGGTCGCGCAGCTCCACGGCCTCCACGACGAGCACCACGTGCAACCGCACGTGGTCTCGGTCACCCAGTCGACCGAGCTCGGCACCCTCTACACCCTCGACGAGCTGGCGGCCCTCGTGGAGGTCGCGCACGGCCACGGCCTGCTCGTCCACCTGGACGGGGCACGGCTCGCCAACGCCGCGGCGGCGCTCGGGTGCGGCCTGCGGGAGCTGGTGGTCGACACCGGGGTGGACGTCGTCAGCTTCGGCGGCACCAAGAACGGGATGATGTACGGCGAGGCGGTCCTCTTCCTCCGCCCGGACCTCGCCCGGCACGCCAGGTTCGTGCGGAAGCAGGCGGCGCAGCTCCCGTCGAAGATGCGCTTCGTCGCCGCCCAGTTCGAGGCGCTGCTGCGCGACGGGCTGTGGCTGGACAACGCCGCCCACGCGAACGCCATGGCGGCGCGCCTGGCCGAGGGCGCGGCTGCCGTCCCCGGGGTCGAGGTGGTCGCGCCGCCCGAGGCGAACGCGGTCTTCGCGGCGCTGCCGCCCGCGGCGGTCGAGCCGCTGCTCGAGTGGTCCCGGCACTGGGTCTGGGACCACGAGCGGCACGTGGTGCGCTGGATGTGCAGCTTCGACACGCGCCCCGAGGACGTCGACCGGTTCCTCGCCGGGCTGCGCGAGATCGTCGCCGCGGCCGTCGAGGGGTCCTGAGCGCCCCCGTCAGGGGGACCGCATCGCGTCGAGCATGTCGAGCCGTGTCGCCCGGCGGGTCGGGAGGATCGCGGCCAGGCCACCGACGGCCAGCCCGACCAGGAAGATCAGCCCGACGCGGGCCCAGTTGAGCGACAGCTCGATCGTCTGGTCGATGCTCGACACGACGACCCAACCGAGCAGCACACCGGCGGCCACGCCGACCAGCGTGCCGAGCAGCCCGATCACGAACGCCTCGAGCAGGATCATCCGCCCCACCTGCTGACGGGTCATGCCGAGCGCGCGCACCATGCCGAGCTCGCGGCGGCGCTCGAAGATCGACAGGGTCATCGTGTTCACGATGCCGACCAGCGCGATGACCACGCTCATGCCGAGCAGGCCGTTCACCGCGCCGATCAGGAAGTCGAACACCTGGGCGACGATCTGCCCGATGAAGTTGCCGGCGAGGACCTCCACGCCCGTGTGGTCCCGCAGCAGCCGGTCGAGGCGCACGCCCACCTGGTCGGCCTTGGCCGGCTCGACGCGCACGAACACCGTGTTGACGGGTCGCTCGCCGGCCACCTCGACGAAGGTCCGCTCCCCGGCGAGGTAGCCGAGCAGGAGCGAGTCGAGCTCGCCGTCCAGCGTCGCGCCGACCTCCAGGTAGCGGACCTCCCCTTCGAGGTCCCGCAGGCCGATCCGGTCGCCGACCCGGTTGATCGCCATGCTGCCGCCCGAGTCCTCGCCGAGCAGCCCCGACAGGTCGGCGACGGCCACGGCGTCGCCGTCGCGCACCCGCTCGAGCGAGCCGTCGGCGAGCTGGAGCCCGGTGGTGCGCTCCAGCGCCTCGAAGTCACCGGTCGTGATCGTCACCGGGCTCTCGCCGTCGTCGAAGGTGAGCGCGGAGCGCACCGGCGCGGTCGCCTCGACGCCGTCCACCTCGTCGATCCGCTCGAGCAGGTCGTCGGCCAACGCGGTCTGGGTCGTCACGATGTAGTCCGAGCCGGAGAGCGCGTTGAGCTCGCTGACGAGTGCCGTCTTGAGCGCCTCCCCGGCGACGGTCACCAGGGTCACGAGGAACAGGCCGATCACGAGGGCGTTCGCGGTGGTGGCGGTGCGGCGCGGGTTGCGCACCGCGTTGCGTGCGGCGAGCGCCCCGGTCAGCCCGAGCGCGGACATCGGGCGCCGCAGGACCGCGGCGAGCAGCCGGGCCAGCAGCGGGCCGCCCACCACCAGCCCGACGAACAGCAGGAGCGCCCCGGGCGCCAGCAGCATCCAGGTGCTGTGCACGAACTGGTTCAACCCGAGCAGCAGCAGCGAGGCGAGGAGGAACGTCGCGCCGAGGACGGCCCGGACCTTCGAGGTGCCCGAGGTGTCGACGGCGGAGGAGCGCATCGCCTCGACCGGCTTGGTGCGCCCGGCGCGGAACGCGGGCACCAGGACCGACAGCACCGTCACCACCGTGCCCACGACCAGGCACAGCACCACGGTCCACGCCGACAGCTCCACGCCGCCCCCCGGCAGGGAGACGTCGAACCAGCCGAGCACCGCCTGGATGGCGAGCGCGAGGAGCGCGCCGGCCGCGATGCCGACGACGCTCGCGCCGAAGCCGATCGCGAGCCCCTCGAGCAGCAACGAGCGGCGGACCTGCCCGGGGGTGCCGCCGATCGCCCGAACGAGCGCGAGCTCCCGGAAGCGCTGGGTCACGACGACCGAGAACGTGTTGAAGATGACGAACGACGCGACGAACAGGGCGAGGTACGCGAAGCCCTGCAGCGCGGGTCGCAGGAAGCCGATGAACGCGGCGGCCTCGTCCGCGGCGTCCTCGACGAGCTCGTCGCGGGTGCGCACCTCCACCGAACCCGGCAGCTCGTCGCGCAGCGCCGCGGCGACGTCCTCGACCCGGCCGTCGACCCGGACGAGCACGTTGCTCCACCCGGCCTCGGCGCCACCCAGCACCTCGCGTGCGGCGTCCTCGGCGAACGAGACGGTCCCGCCGGGGTCGGAGGCGTCCCGGCGCCCGAACTTCGAGATGCCGGTCACCACCGCCTCGCGGGCACCCACCGGCGTGCGCAGCCGCACCCGGTCACCCACACCGACGCCCGCGTCGGCGGCCGTGCCGGCGTCGAGCACCACCTCGCCGTCGCGGCGCGGGGGCCCTCCCTCGACGAGGGACAGCGGGTTGAGCTCCTCGTCGTCGATCCAGGCCCGGCCACGTGAGCGCAGGTCGGTCGGGTCGCCGTCCCGGTCGAGCACGCGCACGTCCGCGACGAGCTCGCCGGCGGCCGCGGCCACCCCCTCGACGTCACGGACGGCGTCGAGGAGGGAGGGCTGGAGGCGCAGGCCGAGGTCGAACTCGCCGGAGGTCGGGCTGGACGGCACGACCGCCAGGTCGACCCCCTCGTAGCGCTGCTCGAGGTCGCCGACGAGGCCGGACTCCATCGCGTCGGTGAGCATGAGCCCGGCGGCGAGGAAGCCGATGCCGACGACGACGGCGAGTGCCGTGGCCAGCAGCCGGGACAGGTGCGCGCGCAGGCTCTTGATCGTGTAGCGCAGCACCGGCTCAGCGTCCCAGCGCGCGCATGCGGTCCAGGATGCGGTCCCGGTCGGGGTCGAGCAGCTCGTCGACGATGCGCCCGTCCGCGAGGAACAGCACCCTCCCCGCGTGGGACGCGGCGACGGGGTCGTGGGTCACCATCACCACCGTCTGGCGGAGCTCGTGCACCGCCCTCGAGAGGAAGTCGAGGATCTCGGCGGAGGACTGCGAGTCCAGGTTCCCGGTGGGCTCGTCGGCGAAGACGATGTCCGGACGGCCGATCAGCGCCCGGGCGACCGCCACCCGCTGCTGCTGCCCGCCCGACAGCTCCGAGGGCTTGTGGTGCAGGCGGTCGCCGAGCCCCACCGCCGAGATCACCTGGTCGAACCAGGCCGGGTCGGCCTTCCGGCCGGCGAGGTCGAGCGGGAAGGTGATGTTCTCCGCGGCGTCGAGGGTCGGCAGCAGGTTGAACTGCTGGAACACGAAGCCGACCCGGTCCCGGCGGAGGAGGGTCAGCTGCCGCTCGCTGAGGCGGCCGATGTCGACGTCCCCGATGATGGCGGTGCCGCTGGTGAGGCGGTCGAGCCCCGCGGCGCACTGCATGAGCGTCGACTTGCCCGAGCCGGAGGGCCCCATGATCGCCGTGAAGCGCTCCGCCTCGAACCCCACGGTCACGCCGTCGAGGGCTCGGACCTCCGCCTCGCCCTGGCCGTACACCTTGTAGGCGCCCAGGACCTGGGCCGCCCAGTGCACCGGTGCCGCCTGCCCGGCGGCGCGCTCGGTCCAGGTGTCCTGCGACATGCACTGCTCCTCGGTCGGGGTCGACCCACGCTAACGCCCGTCCCGCCCGCGTGGTCGCGACGCCGACCCGGTGCGCCCGGCTTAGCCTGAGGCCCGTGACGACCGAGCACGTGGCGACCCGGGACGAGGACGAGCACGCCGGCTCCGCGGCGCGTGTCGCCGCCCGCATGGGCGCCGCGCTCGACGGCACCTCCGGGTGGACCACCCCGAAGGTGGTGCTGCTCGTGGCGGTCGCCGCCCTGATGTCGGTGGTCGTGGCGCTCACGCTGGCGGACCGTGCCGGGCGGCCGGGCGAGGAGTCGGTCGACGTCGGGTTCCTGCGCGACATGCACTACCACCACGAGCAGGCGATCCAGATCGGCGTGCTCGGCAACGCCAACGCCGAGGACGAGCACGTGGCCCACTTCGCGCTCGAGGCGGTCATCGCCCAGCAGTGGGAGATCGGCTACATGGAGTCGCTCCTCGAGGAGTGGGGCCACGACCTCGGCGCGCGCGACCGGGACTCGATGGCGTGGATGAACATGGCGATGCCGATCGAGCGGATGCCGGGGATCATCCCCCGGGACGAGATGGACCGGTTCCGCGGCCTGTCGGGTCGCGACGCCGACCGGGCGTTCCTCGAGCTCATGACGAAGCACCACCGGGGTGGCATCCACATGGCGAGGTACGCGGCGAGGCACGCGTCCGACGAGCGGGTCCGGGAGCTCGCGGACCGGATGGTGCGCAACCAGACGGCCGAGATCGGCGAGTACGCCGCCCGGGCCCGGGCGCTGGGCTTCGAGCTCTAGGCCGACCCCACCCCTGGGCCCCCGCCCTCACCCGACCAGCGCCGGCGGGCGTCGTCGATCGCGGCGAGCGCGTCGGCGCGGCCCGTCCAGTCGCCCAGCATGCTCCGCTTGCCCGGCTCGAGGTCCTTGTACACGTCGAAGAAGTGGCGGATCTCGGCGAGGAGGTGGCCGGGCACGTCGTCGACGTCCTGGATGCGGTCCCAGCGGAAGTCGCCGGCGGGCACGCACAGCACCTTGAGGTCGCGGCCCTTCTCGTCCTCCATCTCGAGCACCGCGACCGGGCGTGCCCGGACCCTGCAGCCGGGGAACGTCGGGTTCTCGAGCAGGACGAGGGCGTCCAGCGGGTCGCCGTCCTCCGCGAGGGTGTCGGGGAAGAACCCGTACTCGGCGGGGTAGACGGTCGCCTGGAACAGGTGGCGGTCGAGCCAGATCTGCCCGGTGCGCTCGTCGATCTCGTACTTGTTGCGGGACCCCTGGGGGATCTCGACGACGACCTCGAACCAGTCCTCAGGCATCGGTGCGGGCCTCGGCGGTGGGCGGTGTGCGGATGCCCCGCAGGCCCGACCAGGCGAGCTGCGACAGCTGGGAGGCGAGCTCGTCGACGCCCGGTTCGCGGTCGTGGGCGAGCCAGTACCGCGACGCGGCCTCGGTCATGCCGACGAGGCCGTGCGCGAGCACGAGCCGCTGGGGGGCGGGCTCGCCTTCGACGACGATGAGCTCGGCGATCGTCTCGGCGATCGAGCGCTCCACCGCCCGGGCGAAGGACGAGAACTCGGGGTCGCGGCGCGCCCCGGAGCCGAACAGGACGCGGAACGCGTCGGTGGACTCCTCGACGAACCGGAAGTACGCGCGGAAGCCCTGCTCGATCTGCTGCCGCGGGCCGGCGGCGTCGGCGGTCGCCTTGGCGATCGTGCTGCGCAGCTCGGCCCCGATGTCCTCGAGCAGCTCGATGAACAGCTGCCGCTTCGAGCTGAAGTGCTGGTACAGCACGGGCTTGGTGACGCCCGCCGCTTCGGCGACGTCGTTCATCGAGGTGGCGTGGTAGCCGTGCTCCGCGAACACCGTGACCGCGGTGCGGAGGAGCTGCTCACGGCGTTCGGCAGCTGGCAAGCGCATGGTTACCGAAGGGTAACAAGCGGCGGTCACCGGTACCCAACACCCCCACCTAGTCTCGGCGCCCATGGCGCGGCCCCTGGACGTGGTGGAGGACCTCGGCGCACCCCGCTTGCGGTGCGCGCCGTTCCGTTCCGCGCTCGGGGTCGGGTCGGCCGGGACCGCCGGCGCCTACGACGCGTTCCTCTGCGTCGACGTGCCCCTGCCGTGGGAGCGCGACATCAGCTGGAGCGAGCCGTTCCGCACCCTCGTCGGCGAGGGCACCGCCTCGGTGCGCGCCCCCGACGGGCGGACGATCCGGCCACAGGGGCTGGTGCCCGTCCCGGGCACGGAGGGGCGCACGCGGGTGGTGTTCCACGAGCGGCCGGCGTCGGGGGACGGCCCCACGGTGGCGGGCCCGTACGCGCGTCGCGAGTGGCAGGTCGGGGCGGACGAGGTCGTCGACCTCTGCCGGGCGCTGCTGCAGGCCGACGAGGCCGCGGTCGCCGCCTTCGCCGAGCGGAGGGTCGGCACGCCACGCGATCTGGTCGAGGTGCTCGTGTGCACACACGGTCGGCGCGACGCCTGCTGCGGCAGCCTCGGCGCCACGCTGCACGACCGGCTCGCCGCACGAGTCGCGGACGGCCCCGGGGACGGGTGCGTGCGGGTGCACCGCACGTCGCACACCGGGGGGCACCGCTTCGCACCCACCGTGCTGACCTTCCCGGACGGCTACGCGTGGGCCCACCTCGACGAGGACCGCGCGCTCGCGCTGGTCCGGCGCAGCGTCGAGCCGTCGGAGCTCGTGCCGCACTGCCGCGGCAGCGCCGCGCTCGCGGGCGGGCCGGCCCAGGTGGCCGACGTCGCGGTGCTCGCCGAGCTGGGGTGGGACTGGGCGGACGCCGAGCGCACGGCGACGGTCACCGCCTTCGACCGCGCCAGCCTCGCGACGACGGTGCGGGTCGAGGGGACCCTGCCCGACGGCACGGCGGTCGTTCGCACCGCGGTCGTCGAGGTCGAGCGCCACGTCCCGCAGATCACCTGCGGCGGCATCGACGCACCCGAGTACGACGTCGAGCCCGTGTGGCGAGTCGCCTCGCTCGACCGGGGCTGAGCGCGGTCGACCTGCGGTGACCCCCGGACAGCTCACCGTCGTGCTGCTCGCCTCCGCGGCGGGCGCGTTCGTCAAGGGTGTCACCGGGCTCGGCTACCCGGTGCTGGCGGTGCCGCTCATCGCACTGGTGTGCGGCATCGAGGACGCCGTCGTGGTCGTCGCCCTGCCGAACCTGGCGGCGAACGTGGTGCTGTGCTGGGAGGCGCGGGAGCACCGGGGCGGTGCGAGGGACCTCGACCGCCTCGTCGGGCTCGGGATCGTCGGCGCGGTGCTCGGCACGATCCTGCTCGTCCGGCTGCCCGAGGCGCCGCTGCGCATCGCGCTCGCCGCGGCGATCACGTTCTTCGTGGTGCAGTTCCTGCGGCGCCCGGAGCTCCGCATGGACCCGTTGACCGCGCGGCGCTGGTCGCCGCTCGCCGGCGCGGTCGCGGGCCTGATGCAGGGGGCGGTGGGGGTGTCGGGGCCGGTGGTCGCGACGTGGATGCACGGCTACCGGCTGCACCGGGACGCCTACGTCTTCGCGATCACGACGATCTTCGGGGTCACCGGCGCCGTCCAGATCGCCGTACTGGGCGCGCAGCGCGGCTTCACCTCCGACCGGCTCGTCGGCTCCGTGGTCGCCGGGCTCGCCGTCGCCGCGGCGATCCCGCTCGGGTTGCGCCTTCGCCGACGCCTGGCCGGGCGCGCGTTCGAGCGGGCGGTGCTCGCCGTGCTGGTCGTCTCCGCCGTGTCGCTGGTCCTCGAGGCGCTGTAGCGGGCGGGCGCCGAGTACACCTAGTAGCCGAACTTCTCGCCGCGGTCCTCGGCGTCGGCGGCCTTGGCGCCGTACCCGAGCACGATGGCGGGCGGCAGCACGATCGACCCGGCGACCATGCACGCGATCACCGCGGTCACGAGCCACGAGGGGAAGTCCGCGATGAAGGCGACGACGAAGAGGACCACCGCGGCGCCGAAGCACACGTATCCGATGCGGGTGCCGAGCTCGGTCCAGCGGCGGATGCGCTCGCGCCGTGCGAGCACCGGATCGTCCTGGGTCACCTCGCGCCCTCGCACCTCGTCGGCCACGCCGCCAAGCCTGCCCCAACCGGGGCACCACGCGCGACCGGGGCCCCGCGCTGAAGTCGCAGGAAAATGCATGAAATGCATTGACGAGTCGTCTATCGTGCGGCCCCATGTCCGACGACGACTCCCTCCCACCCGGCCGCCTGTACCTCGAGTTCTGCGGTGAGGACCTCCGCCTGTCGCCGGGTGACCGGCTGACCTTCGGGCGGAGCGCGGACCTGACGATCGACGACAACCCGTACCTGCACCGCGTGCTCGGTCGCGTGTCGCACCGCGGCGGCGCGTGGTGGCTCGAGAACCTCGGGCGGTCGATCACCCTGACCGTCCTCGAGGTCGGCGGCCCGAGCTCCTCGACGGTCGGCCCGGGCTCCGCGATGGCGCTGGTGCACGGCGAGTTCGTGATCCGGTTCCACGCCGGGCCGACCAGGTACGAGCTGCTCGGTGCCCTCGAGGAGCACGAGTGGGACACCGACCTGCTCGGCCCCGACGGCATCGAGGGCGTGCGCACCCTCGAGTGGGGACGGGTCGAGCTCAACCCGGACCAGCGGCTGCTGCTCGCGGCGCTCTGCGAGGATCGTCTGCGGAACCCGTCGGAGCCGGACGTGCCGGTGCCGCCGAACCGCGACCGCGCGGCCCGGCTGGGCTGGACGGTCACGAAGTACAACCGCAAGCTCGACCACCTGTGCGAGAAGCTGCACCGCGCCGGCGTCTCGGGCGTGCACGGCGGACTCGGCGCGAGCGCCCTCGAGCGGCGCCGACGGCTGGTGGAGCACGCGGTGGCGGTGGGGCTCGTCACCGTCGACGACCTGGCCCTGCTCGACGAGCCGCGCGCCTCCGACGCCGCCTGAGCGGGGTCAGGGCACGGCCACCTGCAGCGGCGTGGCGGTGCCGGGGCCGAGGACCCACCCGCGCCCGGCGCAGGCCGGGAGCTCGTCGCGCCGGGGGAGCGAGGCCTGCAGCAGCCCCGCGTGCAGGTCCGGATCCGGTTGGAGGAGGAGCCCGGTGCGGCCGCCGCGCAGCCGGGTGGCGACATCGGAGTAGCAGCGCAGCAGGCCGTCCGCGTCGCCGCCGACCACGACGCGCAGCGGCGTGCCCGCAGCCGAGCGGAGCAGGCGGGCGAGCTCGTCCTCGAGTACGGACGCCCCGGGCAGCTCGACCAGCTCGCAGAAGCGGTCCAGCGCGAGGAGGGTCCTCCTGCCCGCCGCGGCGTCCCGTTCGACCGCCCCGAGCAGCTCCGCCCACGCGGCCTCCGACCACTCCCGCGCGCTCGCCCACACCTGCGGACCACCCGCCCCGTCCGCGGCGGGGTCGCGGCTGGTGAGCAGGTGCGCCGCGTCGAACGCGGCCGCGATCGTGGACAGCGCCGTGGTGACCCCGCTGCGCGGCGGTCCGGCGACCACCGCATGGTGGTGCCGCAGGTCGAGGTGGGCGGTGGCGAGGTCGTCCGCGTCGACGCCGACCGGCACCAGCCACGGGTCGCCGCCGGGGGCGGCGGGGGAGCAGGCCCGCAGGTCCGCGAGCGGGACGTGTCGTGGCAGCGCGGGCACCGGTTCGGGCGCCGCTCGGGCCGAGCGCTCGCCCGGTGCACCCCCCGGTGGGAGCGCCACCTGCACCTCGACGCCGTCCACGTGCCCACGGCCCGGGGGCACCTCGGCATCCGCGGCGCCGTCGGGGAGGCCGGCGAGCGCCGCCTCGTCCACGGTCGCGCAGCGCAGGTCCAGGCGCAGCCCGAGCGACGGCACCAGCGCCGCGGGCACCTCGCCGCGCCGTCGTGCGGCGATCGCGACGTGGATCCCGAACCGGCGCCCGTCGCGGGCGATCCTCGCCACCAGGTCCACCGCCTCCCCGCGGTTCACGCGCTCGTAGAGCTCCTCGAACGGCCCGTAGCCGTCGACGAGGAGCAGCCGCCGCAGGGTGCCGGGTCCTGCTTCCAGGCCCGCGTCCATCCTGCGGCGCAGCTCGCGGTCGGTGGCCCGCAGGAGGCGCAGCACCCGCTCGCCGTCGCCGACCGGGACGACGTCGCCCACCACGTCCCCGCCCCGCAGGGCCGCGAGGCCGGTGCCCGCGTCGATCCCGTGCACCCGCAGCGGCGTCCCCGCGGCGCGCAGCGCGTGGACCAGCGTGCGCAGCGCGGTCGAGGCGCCCGCGCCGGGCGCGCCCAACACCAGCACGCCGCCGTCGCGGTCGAGGTCCACCTCGAGCAGGTCCCGGCGCTGCTCCTCCGGGCGGTCCGCCCAACCGATGGCGGCGCGGCCGGGAGCCTCGGCGGGAGGGAGCGTCCACAGCTCGACCCGTGCGGGGAGCGGGTCGACCCACGGCCGGCGCGGTGCCGCCACGCCCACGGCCCGCGCGGCACGCCCGGCCACGTCGACCGCCGCCTCGAGCTCGGTGCGGCCGGCGGGCTCCGCCGCGGCGTCCGCCGCGGAGTCCGCCGCGGAGCCCGCCGCGTCGTCGCGCTCGCCGAGCGGCCAGGACCGCACCCGCGCCACCGGCTGGTCGGCGCCGCCGGACCAGGCGACCTGCGCGACCGCGGACCTCCCCGGCCCGACGCGGACCACGGCGCGGCCCGGGACCTCGCGCGGCAGGTGCGCGGCATCGGGCACGTCGACCACGTCGAGGCTGTCGTCCTCGTCCGCGACCCTCAGCGCGATCCGCAGCGCGGCGTTGGCACGGATCGCGTCGGTGACGACCCCCGCCGGGCGCTGCGTCGCGAGCACCAGGTGGATGCCGAGGCTCCGGCCGCGCTGGGCGACGTCCACGAGCCCGTCGACGAACTCGGGGAGGTCGCGGGCGAGGGTGGCGAACTCGTCGACCACGACGACGAGGGACGCGAGCCGAGACCCGCCGCCCGCCCCCTCGGACCGCGCGCGGGCGTCGAGCTCGGCGACGTCCGCCGCACCGTGGCCGGCGAGCTCGTGCTCCCGCCGCCGGACCTCCGCCCGCAGCGAGCGCAGCGCCCGGGCGGCGAGGCCCCGGTCGAGGTCGGTGATGACCCCCACGGTGTGCGGCAGCCCCGAGAGGGGCCCGAACGCGGCGCCGCCCTTGTAGTCGACCAGCAGGAAGTTGAGCCGGTCCGGTCCGTGGTGGAGCGCGAGCGACGCGACGAGGGTCCGCAGCAGCTCGCTCTTGCCCGCACCGGTCGTGCCGGCGACGAGGGCGTGCGGCCCGTCGTCCCGCAGGTCCAGCGACAGGACCCCGCCGTCGGTGCGGCCGATCGGTGCGCCGAGCGTCGCGGTCGTCGCCGACCGCTCCCACTGCTCCCGGACCGCAGCGGCCGAACCGACCGGCGTGAGGTCGCCGAGGCGCACCGAGTCCGGGGCGGCCACCGCGGTCGCCCGGGGGCCCGCGCCGGTGGCCGGCGTCCGCGCGGGGCGCAGGGGCGCGAGCGACCGGGCCGCGTGCGCCGCCTCCTCGGCGAGCAGCTCCTCGGTGCCGACGTCCCCGACGTGGCGCACGACCGTGCCGTGCTCGTCGGTGACGGTGAGCTCCGCGGTGCCGTCGCCGATCACGAGCAGGGCGCGGATGCCCGGCGGCACGCCGGCCACCGACGAGGAGAGCCAGAGGGGGACCGATCCGGGGGTGTGCACCAGCGCCGATTCGGCCTCGTCGGGATCGGCGCCGTCGACCAGCACGAGGGTCCGCGCCGCGCCGCCGGCGGAGGCGTGCGGCAACCAGCGGCACCAGCGCCACTCGTCGCGACGCGCCGGCGCCGCGAGCACCCGGAGCGCGAGCTGGTCGGGACCGAGCAGCCCGGTCAGCTGGGCGACGACGGCCCGGGCGACCGCGGTGGGTCGATCGTCCGCGCCCGCGACGACGAGCCCGCCCGTGGCGTCGAGGTCGACCACGACCGGGAGCGTCGACGTGGCGAGCTCGTCGGCGGCGGCGCGCAGCTCCCGAAGCAGGTCACGCCGGCCGCCGTTCGGCAGCACCGCCCGGTCCGCGGCGGGCTGCGCCGCGACACCGACGCGCACGCGCAGCGCCTCCGGTGCCGTGCCGGTCCGCTCCCACAGGCGGTCCGACCGGGACCGGACCCACCCGGTGACCTGGCGGGTCGCGGGCGCGTCGTGGTCCGCGTGGCGCCGCTCCGCCTCGCGGCGCGCCCTGAGCTCGTCGAGACGGGCGGCGAGGTCGGTACGGTACTCCCGTACCCGGAAGCGCTCCTCGGCGGCGGACTCCCGGCGTGCCTCGATGCCCGAGGCCACCACGAACACGAAGCTGAACACGACGAAGGCGGCGGACGCGGCGGAGCGTGTCACCGCCCAGAGCGCAACGCCCATGAGGAGCGGGACCGCCGCGGAGAGCACCGGGAAGCCGGGGCGCCGCACCGCGGACGGGGGCGTCGGCAGCTCGACCTCGACCGGTCGGTGCAGCAGCCGCCGCTCGGGCGCCCGGTGGAACCGCTCCGTGGGTCCCGCAGCGGCGGGAGGCCGCAGCGGCCCGTCGACCCGGACCTCCACGGTGCGCCGCCCGGTCCACACCAGGTCGCCCGGGGCGAGCCGGGCGTGGCCGAGCACCCGGACGCCGTTGACCGACGGTGCGTCGGGTCCGACGCTGCGCAGCGTCACGCGCCGGCCGACCTCCAGGACGACCCCGTCGAGCTCGGTCGAGCCGTAGGGGAGGCGCACCGGCTCGGTGCCGGGCGCGACGAGGGACACCGGCGACGCCGCCGGTCGCCGTGGCGACGGGCCCGGCGGCACGAGGCGGACCCTGCTGCCCGACCTCGGCCCGACCGCACGCACCGGCAGCCCCCGGTCGAGCACGTCCTCCCCGGCGCCGTCGAGGGTGGCCGCGAGCGTCGCGCCCGGCACGACGGAGCTGTCCGCCCGGTGGCGGGTGAGCTGGCCGGCGAGGTGGTCGGCGAGCTCGCCGACCGTCACGTCCCCGGCGAGCTCCAGCTCCAGCTCGAGGGGAGGGCCGGTGCCGCCGACGAGGGTGAGGAGGAGGCGCACGGCGGCACCGGCAGGGGGGAGCGGTCCGCGACCCCGGTCAGCTCTGCGAGGCCTGCGTCTGCTGCGCGATGTTCGTCGCGACGACCTTCGCGGCCGACTCGAGCGCCGCGGCGACCTTCTCCAGGTGCGCCCGGTGGTTCCCGTCCCAGTCGGCCCGGAACCGGTCCGCATCGGTGCCCCGCCACCACGCCGAGCGCAGCTGCCCGTCGAGCTGGCGGGCGAGGGTCCTGATCGTGCCCGCGTCGCGCTGCAGCGACTTCTGCAGCGAGCCCATCTGCTCCGGATCCAGTCCGAGTTGTGCCATCGGATGCCGTCCCTTCGTCCACTCGCCCGCCGCTCGGCGGGTGACGGACAGGAGAACGGATCCGGCGTGGGATGTCAGCGGGGAGGGGGGCCCGGCCGGCGTCGCGCCGCCTCCGGTCCCTGGCGGGGCGCCCTCGCCTGGCGGCTCCGCGCGCCCCGGCGGCGCTCGTCGAGCCGCGAGGGGTGAAGCCCGGGTCCCCGCCGCGGTGCGGGGCCGCGGCCGAGCGCGTCGAGCGCGCTGCGGTAGTCGCGCGGGCCGCCGAGGCCGCCGCCGCGGTAGGTGACCGGCCGCCCGCCCCGGACCTCGTAGCGCCGGACCACGCTCGCCGTGACGAGCGCGATGCCGACCAGGGTCAGGAGGTCGCCGATGGAGACGACCTGGCCCCACGGCAGGGGGATGACGTCACCGAGGAAGCCCAGCACGGCGCCGTCCGCCAGCTCACGGCCACCGGTGAGCCGGATCGAGTCGATCGCACCGTCCTCGACCACGCCCGCCGAGACGAGCGCCGACCCGCTGACGGGCGTGCCCCAGTTGAGGAGCGTGACCAGCAGGTCCAGGCCGAAGCCGACCGCGACCAGCACCATCCCCCCGACCCTGATGTTGAGGAAGGCGAAGGCGAACATGGCGCCGAGCCCGACGATCGAGACGAACGCGCCGACCCCTCCGCGCAGCGGGGCGAGGTCGGTGAGCATGAGCAGCACGAAGCCGGTGGCGAGCAGGAGCGGCTGGAACGGACGCCATTCGAGGACGTGCTCGAGCCGGCCACCCCATCGGAGGCCGAGGACGAGGCCG